>JADLBJ010000040.1 GCA_020847765.1 Dehalococcoidia bacterium | reverse complement strand
CGTGGTCTTGCCGTTGGTGCCGGTGACGAGCACACGTCCACCACCGAGCTGCCGGCCGAGATTGGCGACGATGGCAGGGTCGACGCGCTCGGCGACGAGGCCGGGGAGAGCTGTGCCGCCTCCCCGGCCGAGGACGCGTGTGGCGAACCCGGCCAGGCGCCCGGCAAGCACAGCCGCGGAGGTGCGCACGCGCATTGGGGCAGCCTACAGGAGCGCGACGCAACGGCGGCGGAGAGGCCGTGTCCTGGAGCGCCGAGGCGCCCGTCGTCTCCGCACAGGAGCCTGTTCGGTCGCCGGGCTAGTCGACCCAGTCGGGCTTGCGGATCTGGCTGCGCGAGCGCCGCTGGATGCCGCGATCGAAGTCCTCGTTGGCTTTACGGACGAGGTCGTCCATGTCGTCGCTGCCGAGCTTCATCTTCGTGGAGCGCCAGCGCTTGAGCATGGCCCGGTCTTTGTCGGTCAGCCCGGCCTCGTCGGCGATGCGGTTGACGATAGCGGCCAGGGCCTCGGCGAGTTCGTCGTCGGTGAAACGGACTTGCATGGCTATTTCTTCACCGTCTCGTACCAGCCGCGGCTCTTGACGCGGCGAAGGAATTTCGTGTCGAGGTGGGCGTTCATCGCCTTGTTCAGCTCTTCGGTGAGCTTCTGCATCTCGGCACTCGTCTCCGGCCGGTCAGAGCGCCAGCGGCGGATGGCGTCCTTGCCGTCTTCAGAGATGTCCGCGTTGTCGACGACAACGGCGGTGACGAGCATCACGAGTGACCACGCTTCGGATTCTTCGAGGAGGACGATCATAGGCTTCAGTTCCCGGTGAAGGTTGGTGGGCGTTTTTCGAGGAAGGCGCGGACGCCCTCAGCGCGATCTTTCGTGGTTTGGAGCAGCAAGGTCAAATCGGTCTCGAAACGGAGGGCCTGTTCGAGGGGGAGGTCCAGGCCGCGCCAGACCGCCTCCTTGCCCAGGCGGGTGGCGATGGGGCCGCGGGCGGCGATCGTGGCGCAGAGCTGCGCGCCAACGGCAGGCGCCTCGCCGGCGGGCACGACGGCGGAGACGAGCCCGGCCTCGAGGGCGAACCGCGCGTCCGCCGTGCCCGCGGCACGGACCAGATCGACCGAGCGGGTGGGCCCGATGAGCTGGAGCAGGCGACGGCCGCCCACGGGCAGGCGGAGCAGGCGCGTCTCGCTGTCGCAGAGGCGGACGTCACAGGCGAGGGCCACGTCGAGCGCGGCCCCGGACACTTCACCAGAAAGCGTGGCGACGAGGGGGAGCGCTGTCCGCTCGACGGCGCGCAGCTCGCCCGGTGAGAGCGTCAGCCCCGACGGCCAGGCGAGAGGATCGACGACGAGCAGCACGACCCGCGTCACCCCGTCCTCGCTCAGTACGTCGAGTCGCTCGAGAAGAACGGCGGCCGAGGCGGGATAGGCCGCGGGCCCGATGACGGCAACGGTCGTTTCGCTCACGCCCACAGCGTACAGCGCCGGCCGGGTTGCGGCCGGCGCGGTCCATGCCGAGAATGCGAGCCTGACACCGCTCGCACGGCTTAGCGCCGTGCCCCGGGGAGCTAATGGCCGATCTCTCAGCACCGATGCCCGTCGAGCCCACCAAGAGCGGGGCGTACCTCCACGACCGGAGCCGGATCCCGGCTGCACCGCCGTCGCGGACGCCGCTTCTGGCGCGGTACGTGGGGCCGCTGGCGGCCATCGGCTTCGCGCTAGGGCTCTTTGTGCTCGCCGTGCAGACGCGCGACGGGTGGGCCTCGCACCGCGATTGGGTGGTGCCAGGCTCGGGGGTCGCCTGCGTGGTCGGCGGTCTTGCGCTGGGCCACCTGCTCGCGCGCGGGAAGTGGGTCGCGGTCCTGCCGGGTCTTGGTCTGCTGCTCGTAGCCCTCGTCATGACGGCGCTCAACGTCTGGCGCGGTCAGGTGGTGTCGGGCGGGGACGCGCTCCGCGACACGATGTCGATCGTCACGGCGGTCTTCCTCGGGTTCGCGGTCGCGGCGCTCGCCGCGGCCCTCGTGGTCGTCGAGGTGACCGACCCGACGCGTCCCCCGGAGGCGGCGGCGAGCTAGCCCGCCCCACGGAGCGCGCCACTCTCAGCCCGACTCGCGCGACGGCGCCTCGCGGGACGCGGATACAGCCGGGCGGCGCGGCTGCCAGGGGAACCGGCCCTCGATCTCGAGCTGCATCGAGAGGCTGAGGAACGTCCGGATGACAACGATCACGGCCAGCACGCCCACGGTGGTGAAGGTTGGCCGGACGGCAACCTTCCGCACGAGGTCGCCGGCGACGAGGAACTCGAGCCCGAGAAGGATGGCCCGCGCGAGGCCATGGCGGAGCCCGGAGAAGGCGGCCGCGAAGGGCTGGGTGCGCAACTGCAGGACGAAGATGATGAGCGCGGCGAGCCCCCCGACGACGACGACCACGACGCCGGCAGCGTCGACGCCTTTGCCGCAGTTCTCCACGACATCCTGGAAGCTCATCTGGCCGGCTCCCGCAAAGCGCGCCACGTCAGGGGGCTACGCGTCGAGGGCGACCGCGGCGGCTGCATGGAAAACATGCTAGGGCCGGTCGAGAGGGTCGCGGACGGGCGTCGGTGTCGCAATCGCAGGCCGCGGCGCGACAGATCCGCGCCATTCCACGTTGGCCCGCGCTCGCGAAAGGCCAGGTCAATTCACGATAGACGAACTATTAGAGTGGGCCTAGGCTTGATGGAGGAGGTCGGCCCGCTCGTACATGACCGCCCGCCTGCCCTACAAGTATCTCGTCGCGATCGTCTTCATGTTCGGGCTCTTCATGGACCTGATGGACACGACGGTCGTGAACGTGGCTGTGCCGGACCTGTCGCGGGAGTTTGGCGCGTCGACGAACGCCGTCGAGTGGACGGTCACGGGCTATCTGCTAAGCCTGGCCGTATTCATCCCGGCGGCCGGCTATCTGTCCGACCGTTTCGGCACAAAGCGGTCGTTCCTGACGGCGATGGCGATCTTTGTGGTGGCCTCGGCGCTCTGCGGGCTGGCGCAGAACCTGGAACAGCTGGTCGCGTTTCGCTTCCTGCAGGGCATGGGCGGGGGCATGATGACGCCGGTAGGGACGGCAATGCTCTCGCGGGAGTTCCCCGGGGCGGAGCGGGCGAAAGCGTCGGCGATCATCTCGGTGCCGGTCGTGTTCGCCCCGACGCTGGGGCCAGTGCTGGGCGGCTACCTCGTCGAGTACGTGAGCTGGCGCTGGATCTTCTACATCAACCTGCCGGTGGGAGTCGCCGGGTTCGTCTTCGGGCTGCGGGTGCTGAAGGAGCATCGCGAGCCGTACGCGCGGGAAGGGTTCGACCTGTGGGGCATGCTGACGGGTGGGGCGAGCGCGGCCATCCTCCTCTTCGCGCTGGCTCAGGCGGCGACGGACGGCTGGACATCAGAGACGGTGGTGGGGTGGGGCGTGGCAGGTCTCGCGCTAGGGGCCGCCTTCGTGCTGATCGAGCTGCGGGCACACCCGCCCATGATCGACCTGTCGCTCTTCCGACGGCCGCTGTTCACGCTTGGCAACCTGATGGTGTTGCCGGCGTTCGGCGTCTTTGCTGGCTTCCTCTTCATGCTGACGCTCTTCCTGCAGGAGCTGCAGGGGCGTTCGCCGCTGCACGCCGGGCTGATCCAGGCGCCGGCCTCGCTGGGAACGGCCATCTCGCTGCCAGTGGCGAGCCGACTCTATCCGCGGCTGGGCCCGCGCAAGATGCTGTTCATCGGCTTCGGCCTAGCGCTGGTGACGATGTCACCGTTCATTTCCTTGGATGCGGGGTCGCCGGCCTGGCTGGTGGTGCTCTTCCTTGCCCTGCGCGGGCTGCCCTTCGCCTTCGCGATGGTCGCGGCACAGACGATCATCTTCGGCCCCCTGGAGAGCGCCAAGCAGGGGGCTGGCTCGTCGGCCTACAGCACGCTGCGGCAGGTGGCGGCCTCCTTCGGGGTCGCGCTCATCGTGACGGTGCAGATCAGCCGCACGCACGCGTACCTGCAGGAGGCGCTTGCGAGTCATCACCTGGCGGAGCCGACGGCGGCGATCAGCCAGCATGCGGCCGAGCTGGGCTACCGCGACGGCTTCGCCCTCTGCGTGGGCCTGATGGTGATCCCGCTACTGCTGGCGTTCTTCGTGGACGACCGCAAGGCCGCGGAGACGCTGCGCCAGCGCGCGGCGGAACGGGGCGAGACGGGTGCGGCGCGGGCGCCGGCGGGCGCTTCCCGGTCGAGGTGAGCGGATGAACACGCGCGTGGTGACGATCTCGCGGCAGCTCGGCTCGGGGGGTGAAGACGTCGCGCGCCAGGTAGCGGCGGCGCTGGGCTTTCGCTATCTGGACAAAGAGGTGATAGAACGCGCGGCAGCGGCGGCCGGCGTCCCCGCCGATCTGATCAGCGAGGCGGAGCGAAACCAGCCGTTTCGCAAGCGCATGCTCGAGGCGATCGCCACCAACCCTGGCTGGGCCGCGCTTGGCTGGTACGAGCCCGTGCCGGACATGCGGAACACGATGTATACCTCCGAGCATTACCGCCGGCTGGTCGAAGACGTCATCCGGGACGTCGCGAAGGAGGGCGAGGCCGTCATCCTGGGCCACGGAGCCCAGGTCATACTGCGCGACCGATGGGACACTGTGAAGGTGCTCGTGACCGGCAACATGCGCCTGCGCACACGGTGGCTGCGCGAAAAGCATGGCCTTGACCTCGTCGCGGCCGAGCGCGCGCTGGCGCGTTCCGACACAGAGCGAAGCTGCTACTTCCAGCGCGTCTACCAGGAGACGTGGCTGGCACCGGGACTGTACGACCTGAGCCTGAACATGGACCACCTGTCGGCGGCCGCGGCGGTGGGCGCGACCACGAGCCTGGCGCGGGGACGCTGAGCGCGGGACGCCGCCTCACAAGAGCAAGAGGCGCTACCCTTAGGGCGCCCGAAGACAGCCGGGCGCTGGAAGGGAGACTCGATGTACAGCTTGCTCAACGGCATCCGCGTGCTGGACTTCTCGCAGTATGTGACCGAGGTCGTGGGGTGCCATTTCGCGGACATGGGCGCCGAAGTCATCAAGATCGAGCCGCCGCCGCGCGGGTCGCTCTCGCGGCTGGTCGATCAGTACATCACGCACCTGGCGCGCAACAAGAAGAGCCTGGCGATCAACCTGAAGACGAGCGAGGCGAAGGCGGTGTTCGCGCGGCTCGTCTCCCAGTCGGACGTGATCGTCGACGGTCTGCGCTCCGGAGCCTTGAACGAGCTGGGCTTCGGCTACGAGGACTGCCGCAAGCTGAATCCCAAGATCGTCTTCCTCTCCGTCTCGGGCTGGGGCCAGACCGGGCCCTACCGGCGGCTCCCCAGCCACGGCCAGGCCTTCGACGCCTTCTCGTCGGTCGAGCCCGTGGTCTACGAAGAGGGCCGCCCGCGGAGCGTGTTCAACTCAGCGGTCGAGCTCGCGGGCCAGATGGGCTGCTCGTTCGGCGTGATCGCCGCTCTCTCGGCGCTCTTGAAGGCGGCGAAGACGGGCGAAGGCGCGCACATCGACGTAAGCGAGGGCGAGGCCGGCGCCTGGTACCTCTGGTCACAGATGTACGTCGTGCTGAACCAGCCAGAGGGACAGCGGTCGTATGCGCCGCCGAGCACGGTGCAGCAGGAGCGGCGCACGCGCTACCGCGTCTACCCCACGAAGGACGGCTCGGCCTGGTTCTTCATGGCGCTCGAAGAGAAGTTCTGGGTGAATTTCTGCAAGGCGATCGACCGCCCGGACATGACGACGCGCGGCAACTGGGCGAGCGGGCTCGACTCGGGCGGCTATGAGGGCGAGTACGAGGAGCTCTGCGAGATCTTCCGGACGCGGACGAAGCAGGAGTGGCTGCAAACATGCATCGACTTCGACGTCGCG
>JADLBJ010000039.1 GCA_020847765.1 Dehalococcoidia bacterium | reverse complement strand
GCTCGAAGGCGCCCAGGGCTCCCTCCTCGACCTCGACCACGGCACCTACGAGTACGTCACCTCGAGCGTCCCGAGCTCGACGAGCGGCGGCGCGGCCATCGGCATCGGCATCGGCCCGACCGACATCCAGCGCGTCGTCGGCGTCTTCAAGAGCTACTGCACGCGCGTCGGCAACGGCCCCTTCCCCACCGAGCTTTTCGACGAGACGGCGGCCAAGCTGCGCGATCACGGCAAGGAATACGGTCGCGGGGAATACGGCACGACCACGGGGCGGCCGCGCCGCATCGGCTGGCTCGACGCCGTCGCCGCCCGCTACAGCGTGCGCTTCAACGGTCTTTCCGCCGTCGCCCTCACACGGCTCGACGTCCTCGACGGCCTGCCGTCGATCAAGATCTGCATCGGCTACGAGGTGGACGGCCAGATCATCCGCACCGTGCCGGCCAGCGCAACCGTTCTCGCGCGCTGCCGGCCCATCTACGAAGAACTGCCTGGCTGGTCGGACGCGACGAGCGAGGTCCGCAACTTCGACGATCTGCCCGCACAGGCGCAGGCCTTCATCCGGCGCGTCGAAGTGCTCCTCGGCTGCCCCGTCGATCTGATCTCGGTCGGCCCAGCCCGCGAGCAGGCGATCATCGTCAACCCCATCCTCTGAGCCGGCGGGCGGAGCAGCGGGATTGTCCCCACGGACTGAAACACGCGACTGGGGTACGGTGGCGGAGCTACCAGGGAGGGAACAACGACGATGATCCGTGCCCCATTCGCGGTGCTCGCTACCTTCGCCGCGCTGGCGCTCGCCGTCACCAGCGCCTGCGGGGACGACGACAGCACTGAAAGCAAGACGGCTGCCCCGAATTCGCCCGCCGCTGCGTCGGCGAGCGCTTCGGGCGAGGCGAAGGCGACGACGACCGAGCAGGCGAAGCCGAGCGCCTCTGCCGCCACGACCAGCCCCTCCGCGTCCGCGTCCGCGTCCGCCTCGGCCAGCGCCACGCAGACGGGCAGCGGGCAGGTGACGGGCTCGGGTGCCGACGCACTCAAGAGCCTCGCCAAGGGCGTGTCCGGAAAGAGCTACCAGGTCACCTACGCCTACGAGTCTACCGAGGACAGCGGCAGCCCGTCGAAGGGGACCATGACGATCGCCCAGAAGCCGCCGAAGTCCTACACCGCCTTCGAGGCGAGCGAACCCGTCGAAGAGGACACCCCCGGCAGCTTCATGACGATCAACGACGGGACCTTCAGCTACCTCTGCTACAAGGAGACGGGCGCCGACGGCCAGTGCATCAAGAGCAAGGTTGGGAGCGAGCAGTTCGCCGCCGGCTTTAACCTGGACGACGCCCTGAAGGACCTCGAGTCCGACATCGACGTCACGGAGATTGCCGGCCGCAGTATTGGCGGCCTGGACAGCCGCTGCTTCACCATCAAGGAGACAGGTGGGGACAGCGGGACCGCCTGCTTCAGCAAGAAAGACGGCATTGCGACGCTCCTCGACACCACCTCCGCCGACGGCAGTCACTTCAAGCTCGAGGCGAAGAGCGGCGGCACCAGCGTCGACGACAAGCTCTTCACGCCTCCGACGGGCTACACGATCGTGGACAACAGCTGACCCGTCAGGGGCGCTCAAAGGCCCTCAGGAGGAGCGCCACTCTCCCCCGGAGAGCCGGCGCTCCTCTGCGCAGGTGCCGCCCGGTTGGCTGCGATGGCGCCATCGACGGCGGAGCCGTGGCAAGCACGAACTCTCGCCGGCCCTGGTCTATCAAGAGGAGCAGCAGAGCCCAGGCGTAGACCGAACCTGCGAGGAACGACAGCGTCGGCCCACGCCCTGCGAGATCCAGCACCAGCCAGTAGGGGAAGCAGAGCAACGCCATTGCCGCTAGCGAGAGCCACGTGACAGGTGCTCGGAAGAGAGCCGGCAGCAGGAGGAGTGTGTAGCCGGCCCAGGAAATGGGCCCGGCGAGCAGGGATCCCAGCAGTGCCGCGGCACTCACGCGCAGAGCCGAAGGGCGGCGGAGCAGCGCCCAGCCGGCGAGCGCCACCACTATCACGACGGCCAGCGCAACACCGGCAAGCGGCACGCCGAGGCGGGCCGCAACGCCAGGCAGCGCGCTGTTGCCCGGAAACGGCTGGCCGGCCGTCAGGGAAGGCGTCACCGCCAGCCATTCGCGGTAGATCGCGGGGCCGTCGACCATCAGCGGCACCGCCGAGAACGCCGCCGCGGTCGCGAAGCCAGCCAGCGCCGCTCGCCGGTGGCGCGCCAAGAGCAGCAGTGCGGGCCAGAGAAGGAACTGCGGCTTCACGGCCGCCAGCGCGCCCATGCTGACGCCCGCGGCGACGGGCCGCCCCCGTTCGAGCGCCAGCCACGCACCCATCCCGAGGAGCAGCAGGGGGACGTAGATCTGGTCGAGCTCGAGCGTATGCCAGATGCCCGCCAGGGCCAGCGCCCAGAGGCCCCACAGCCAGGCGGGGCCGCGCCGACTCGTACCGACGAGGGTCAGGACGACGACGACGTACAGCGCAAGCGACGCCACGTACCATGCCCGCTGGCTCGCGACGGGGTCGAACGGCGCAACCGCCCGGAACGCGTAAACGCTCACCGGCGGGTTCAAGTTGGGGGCGGGAGCAGCCTCCGGGCCCACGCGGAAGGTCAGCGGATAAACGCCGTACGGGTCCAGCCCAGCGTTGGCCGCGCGGCCCGACGCGACGAACGACCCCCAGTCGAGCAGGCCTCGATCCGACCGGCTCGACCACACCGCCCCGCGGACGACGAGCAGCACAAGGATGCCGGCGACGCCGGCGAGCGTCAGCGGCCACCAGCGCGCCGCCGGGCGGGCAAACGTACCGAACGTTCGTCCCTCGTCCAATGCGGTTCGAGTGTCCCGGCACCGGCCTTGCAGAAGCGTGCCGGCGCATCCTCCCTCCGTTTCCAACCCACAACACAACTGGCGTCGGATAAAGGTCGGCGAAAGGCGGCCCCGGTGCGAACCCCCAGGCAGGTAAAGGCCGGGCCTTACAGCACGGTTACAACGGTTCGCGTCGCACGTGTAAAATCCCGGCCCGGACCAGTCGCCGAAGCGCGAAGTCCAACCATTGTTAGGAAATGTTCATGCGTTCCAGCTCGCGTTCTTCGTCCCGCCGTCGCCTCGGTGCGTTCCGGCTCGTCTTTCCCGTCGCTGTCCTCGTCCTCCTCCTCCTGCCGATGGGCGCCTCTGGGCGGGAGGCCGACACGGGACCGTCACCGGCCGTTGGTGCTGCCGCCGAGCCGCAGCCAGGGAATGTTCACATCCCGGCCGCCGCTCCCGTCAGTCCCGCCTCTTTCGACGGGGACGTGCGCACGCTCACGCCCGTGCCGAACCCGGTGTGGAGCGGCTGGGAGGGCCACATCAGCAGCAGTGGGAAGAGCGGCGGCGGCCCTCCGCCGCGCGACAACCCGGCGGCCCCTGCTATTGCGTATGGACCGATGCCTTCGACCACGGTCAACTTCGCCGGGCTGAGCCGCACAGACGTCTGCACCGGGGGCCAGTGCGGTTCCGGCTGGCCGCCCGACATCAACGGCGACGTCGGCCGGAACCACTACATCGAAGCCGTGAACAGCGCCTACGCCATCTACGACAAGACCGGCACCCTGCTCGCCTCCTTCACGGAGAACTCCCTCTGGGCGACAGGCGGGTCGAACGCCTGCAACGGCAACAGCCAGGGCGACCCCATCGTCCTCTACGACACCCTGGCCGACCGCTGGATCCTCAGCCACTTCGCCTTTGCCATTTCCGGCGGCAACCCGGTCGCCCCGTTCTACCAGTGCATCGCCGCGTCCAAGACGTCGGACCCGGTGGCAGGTGGCTGGTGGCTGTACGCCCTGCGCATGGACACGGGCGCAGTCGGCCAACCGCCGGTTAACACACTCAACGACTACGGCAAGTTCGGCCTCTGGAACGACGGCTGCCTCTACTTCGGCGGCAATGGTTTCCTCGCGCCCGGCTTCTCCTTCAACGGTGCTCAGTTCGCCAACTTCAACCTCGCCGACATGTATAGCGGCGCCGCCCTCCGCTGGGGGCTGGGCGTTCTCGCCTACCCGGCCAACAACGTCGCGTCCATGTTCCCGGCCAACCTCCGTGCCATCGCCTCCTCGTCCCTGCCACCACCGAACACGCCGGCGTACTTCGTGGCAGAGTCCGTGACGGCCTATTCCTGGGACGTCCGCAAGTTGACGCCCGCCGCGAATTGCGAGGGAGGTACCCTCAGCGCGGCCACCTCGGTCTCTCAGACCTCCTACCCGTTCCCTTCCAGCGGCGAGTCCGTCACTCAGCCAGGCACCACGAACAAGCTGGACAACTTGATGGACCGCGTCATGCAGAAGGTTCAGTACCGGAAGGTGGGCAGCGCCGAATCGCTCTGGGTCACCCACACCACCTACAACTCCACGGACGCGACGCACCGGCCGCAGTGGGCCCAGCTCAACGTCACGGGCGGCACCATCAGTGCCACGCCCGTGCAAGAGCAGATGTTCGCACCCGACACAACGAAGCATCGCTGGATGCCAAGCATCGCCGCCGACAACCAGGGCAACGTCGCCCTGGGGTACAGCATCTCGGACGGCACCGCGACATACCCCTCTATCGGCTACGCCGGGCGCCTCGCCGGCGACCCCCTGAACCAGCTGCCGCAGACGGAAGTGATCATGCAGGCGGGGTCGGGTTCGCAGACGAACAACTGCGGTGGTGCCCCCTGTCATCGATGGGGTGACTACACGGCGATGAGCGTCGATCCCATCGACGACTGCACCTTCTGGTACACGAACCAGTACTACAGCAGCCAGGCGAACGGCACGGCGGGCAACTGGCAGACCCGCATCGGCGCCTTCAAGTTCCCGTCCTGCACCGCCCCGGCCGACGTGCCGGACCACCTCGCGTTCAGTTCGGCGCCAGCAGGTGGCACTGTCAACGTTCCCCTCACGCCGCTGGTCGTCCAGGTGCAGGACGCTACCAACGGCCTCGTCACGGCCGACAGCTTCCGCCAGGTGACGATCACCAAAGCGTCGGGCCCGGGCAACCTCACCTGCAGCCCGCTGACAGTCGTCGCAGGCGTGGCCGCCTTCGTCAGCTGCAGCGTCGACACTGCGGGCACCTACACGCTCACAGCGAACGGCTCGCCCTCGTTGACCGGTGCGACGACCGGCAGCATCGTCGTCAGCGGCGCAGGCCCGGGCACTCTCCAGTTCGCCGCCGCGAGCTACGATCGCCTCGAGTACCAGGCCGGCAAGGCGAAGCCGATCGTGCAGCGCGTGGGCGGCTCCTCCGGTGCCGTCAGCGTCACCTGCACGACCGGCGGTGGGACCGCCAGCCCCGGGCCCGACTATGCGCCCACCAACGTGGTGCTGTCGTGGGCCGATGGCGACACGAGCAACAAGGAGTGCCAGGTCCGGGTCTTCGACGACTCCATCCCCGAAGCGACGGAGACGATCACGGTGGGCCTCTCCGGGCCCACCGGGGGCGAGACCCTCGGGCTCGCCTCCACCACCGTCAACATCCTCGACCCGAAGGCGGCGATTTCGTCGCCGACGGGGAACAGCACCCTGGGCGGCAGCTCGCAGCTCTTCACGCGCACGGCCGGCAGCGGGGTGACCCAGGCTCTTCTCTGGTTCGGCAATGCGCCGGGCGCCTCGGACATCGCCGGTTACGACGTGACAGCAGGGCTAACGCAGCTGGCCACCGCGCTGCCGACCGACGGCCGCACCATCTACGTCCGGCTCTGGTCGGCATTCGCCGGCGGCTATTGGAGCTACAACGACTACTCCTATGCGGCGAACGGCATCGCTGCCCGCACGCCGGCGACGCTCGTCAGCCCGGCCAACCTCAGCACCCTCACCGGTGCGACGGTGAGCTTCCTGCGCACGAACGGCAGCGACGCGACAGAGTACCTCCTCTGGGTCGGCACGGCGCCGCGCACCGCCGACATCAGCGGCTGGACGATGAACGCGCCCTCGCTGCTCGTGCGTGGGCTCCCGACCAACGGCAGCACCGTCTACATCACGCTCTGGACGGGCTTCAGTCCCGGACCCTACGGGGTGCAGGACTACGTCTACACCGCGGTCAACGGCGGGGCTGTCAAGGCGACAATCACTTTGCCAGCCAACGGCAGCACCCTGGGCGGGGCGAGCGTCACCTTCACGCGCGACACCGGGAACCGCATCGTCAACTACCACCTCTGGGTGGGGAGCTCGGCAGGCGCCTTCGACATCCGCGCGGACTACATGGTGAGCGCGAGCTACCTCGTCAACACCATGCCAACGGACGGCCGCACGATCTACGTCCGCCTCTGGTCGGAGTTCGACGACGGCACCTTCCAGTACAACGACTACACCTACACCGCCTTCGGCCCCTGATCGGGGGTAGGCGCGGTGCCGGCCCACGAGCCCAGGATTCGCTCGTGGGCCGGCGCTCCCCTGCTTGCATTACCCGCGCTGCTGCGCTTCGAACCAGGCGACAGTCCGACGTAGACCCTCTTCGAACGGCGTCTCCGCGCGGAATCCGAACCACTTCTCGGCACGCGACGTGTCGAGGGCGCGCCGGGGCTGGCCGTCGGGCCGCGTCCGATCCCAACGCACCTCGCCTGCAAACGCGGTTGCTCCGCAGACGGAGCTTACGAGCTCGCGGATCGTCATCTCCTGGCCGACGCCGAGGTTGACGGGCTCTGGGCCGTCGTACCGCTCCGCGCCCAGCGCGATCCCCCGAGCCGCGTCGTCGACGTAGAGGAACTCGCGCGAGGCCGAGCCCGTGCCCCAGACGTCGATCGTGGCGGCTCCCGCCTTCCGCGCCTCCACACACTTGCGAATGAGGGCTGGGATGACATGCGAGCTCGCCGGGTCGAAGTTGTCCCCCGGCCCGTAGAGGTTCACGGGGATGAGCGTAATCGCGTTGAAGTCGTACTCCTGCCGGTAGGCCTGCGCCTGCACCAGCAGCATCTTCTTCGCCAGGCCGTAGGGCGCGTTCGTCTCCTCCGGGTAGCCGTCCCAGAGGTTCTCCTCGCGAAAGGGGACGGGGGTGTGTTTCGGGTAGGAGCAGACGGTTCCGACAACGACGAACTTCTCCACTCGCGCCCGTCGTGCCTCCTCGATCAACTGAATGCCCATGACGGCGTTGTCGTAGAAGAAGCTCCCCGGGTGCTCGCGGTTCGCGCCGATGCCGCCGACAACGGCCGCAAGGTGGATGACGACCGCGGGCCGGGCGGCGGCCAGGCAGCGGCGGATGGCTGCCGCGTCGCGCAGGTCGTACTCGGCGCTTCGTGGCACGAAGACGTCCGTCGCCCCTCGCCGCCTCAGCTCGGCGACCACGGCTCGCCCTAGGAAGCCAGCCCCGCCGGTGACGAGCGCGCGGCGCCCATGCCAGAAGTCAGTCATGCCGCATGACGGAATCTGGGTCGAGCCCCTCTGCGCGCAGGTCCGCGGCGACCATGATCCGGGCCAGATCGGCGAAGGTCGTCCGCGCCTTCCAGCGGAGCACGCGTTCGGCCTTGCTGGCGTCGCCCTGCAGCAAGTCCACCTCCGCCGGGCGTTCGTAACGCGGGTCGTAGCGCACATGCTCTTGCCAGCGCCGGCCGACGCTGGCGAAGGCCAGGGCGGCGAACTCCTCGACGGAGTGGGTCTCGCCGGTCGCGATGACGAAGTCGTCGGGCTCCGGCTGCTGAAGGATGCGCCACATGGCCTCGACGTACTCCGGTGCATACCCCCAGTCGCGCTTTGCCTTTAGGTTCCCCAGGTAGAGGTGGTCCTGCCGCCCGGCCGCGATGCGGGCGACGGCCTGGGTGATCTTGCGGGTCACGAACACTTCACCTCGCCGCGGCGACTCGTGGTTGAACAGGATCCCGTTCGCGCAGTACATGCCGTACGCCTCCCGGTGGAAGACGGCCATCTGGTGTGCGAAGACCTTCGCGATCGCGTAGGGGCTGCGTGGATGGAAACGCGTGTCCTCGTTCTGGAGGGGGCTCTCCACCTTGCCGAACATCTCTGAGCTCCCGGCCTGGTAGAAGCGTACCGGGCGCCCGGTCTGGCGGATTGCCTCCAGCAGCCGCATCGTCCCGAAGGCCACGGCGTCGGCGGTGAATTCCGGCATCTGGAAGCTCACCGCCACGTGGCTCTGGGCACCCAGGTTGTACACCTCGTCCGGCTCGACCTTCCCCAGCACAGACACGAGCGAGCCCGTGTCCAGCAGGTCACCGTAATGGAGGTTGAGCGCGCGCCCCTCCTCGTGGACGTCCTGGTACAGGTGCTCGACGCGGCCGGTCGAGAACGTGGAGGAGCGCCTGATGACTGCGTGCACCTCGTACCCTTTGGCGATCAACAGCTCCGCCAGGTACGAGCCGTCCTGGCCCGTCACTCCGGTGATCAGCGCCCGTGGCCTGCCTGTCATCGTGCGGCAGCGCGCCGTGGCCGGCCACGCGGCTGCGCTCTCTTCTTGTGGTCCATGTCCCTGTCCGCCGGGCTCACCGCTGCTGCGCGAATGCCCTTCGCCGCAGGATAGCGGGCCGCTCCCGACCGGTCATCGCCCTGCCGGACGTCGCCTTGTCTGGTGCGGACGGCGCCCGGAAGATACCGGGTGCCCTATGGACGAGTCCTGCCGCCACTCCTCCGACGTTTCCTTCTCTGTGGTCATCCCGTCCTTCAACCGCGCTGCCTACCTCCGCAGCACCATCGACAGCGTCCTCGCTCAAGACTATCCCTTCGTCGAGTGCATCGTCGTTGACGCCGGATCGACGGACGGCACGCTCGACATCCTGCACAGCTATGGCGAGCGTATCACCTGGCTTTCCGAGCCGGACGACGGCCCCTACGACGCCATCAACAAGGGCTGGAAGCGAAGCTCCGGCAGCGTCCTCGCCTGGCTGAACGCTGACGACGCCTACGAGCCCGGCGCACTCTCGCGGGCCGCCCGGCTCTTCGAGGACAACTCGGAGGTCGACGTCATCCACGGCGGCTGCGCCAAGCTCGGCAGCGACGGCGACGTGCTCGCCATCTGGGGCACGCGGCAGTGGGACTACGTCGCGAACCTCCTCTCCTGTTCCTGCACGATCGACCAGCCGGCGTCGTTTGTGCGCCGCGAGATGGTCGAGCGCGTCGGCGGCGTGCGCCGCATCGCCGTCCTCGACTTCGATCTCTGGTTCCGGATCTCCGCCGCCGGCGGCACGTTCCTCGCCGTCGACGACGTCCTGGCGACCGCCTGCGAGCACCCGGGGCGGATCACGAATCGGCCGGAAGTGATGGTTCCCGCCGTCGTCCAGGCGATCGACGACGCCCTTCGCGACCCGCGCTTGCCCCACGAGGCCCGGCGCTGGCGGCGGCGCGCGCGCAGCGCTGCCTATGCTCACGGCTTCTATTTCGTCGGTCAGCAGCGCTGGCGCTGGGTCGCCTACTGCTTCGTTTCGGCGATCCGCACAGACCCGGCCAACATGCGCGGCATTCTCGCCCGCCTGCTCAACGCCTTCGAGTTCGAACCGGGGTCGCCACGCTGGGCGAAGGCAATAGGCTGGTCGGTGCGCAACCGGCCCCACCTTCGCGGCTTCGCCCCCGCGCTCCAGCTTCTGATGGCCGGTCTTCTCTGGCGCGAATTCCGGCGCCGTCGCGCCTGAGTCTACGGCCTGTTCCGGCCGACGTCGCGCCTCGCCCGCCGCACGAGGAGCCGCGTCAGCTCGGCCAGGGCATGCGGTCCGTTCGTCGGGTCTTCGCGGATGGCGCTCCCGAGCAGGCGCAGGCCAGTCCACCAGTCGCGCGGGCGCCCCGGCTTGAGGTAGTGAAACCCCCGCACGGCGACGTTGCTCAGCGCGCGTCGCTGTTGCCGGGCGATGGCGCGCGGCAGCCGCGGGTCGGCGAGCGTCCGCTCGATCAACGCACGCTTGGCTGGAAGCACCGTTGTCAGGTCCATTCCGCGGTTGGCGGCGTGGATGCGGCCGTTCGCCAGGTGCTCGGGCAGGGCGGCAAACCGGCCGCCGTTCAGGGCGATCCGAATCCAGAGGTCCTGGTCGTGGACCCAGCCGCGATAGAGGGGGCCGGCGGCCATGACGGCGCGCCGGTGAACGAAGGTCCCCGGCTGGTTGATGACGTGATCGCATTCGAGCACTGCGCGCTCCAGGTTCCATGCCTGCGCCGGCCCCCACCACACGCGGCGGCCACGCTCGTCGACACCGCCGACGGCGCCATAGACGACGTCGACCTCCGGATGGCTGAGGAAGTATTCGGCGGCGCGCCGCACGGCGCCCGGCTCCCACGTGTCATCGGCGTTGAGCCATGTCAGGATCTCCCCCCTCGCCCGTGCCCAGCCCGCCTCGATGGCGTCGAAGGGTCCGCCGTCGGGGCGGGAGAACCACTGAAGACGGGCGCCGAAGCCCTTCAGGATGTCGAGCGTCCCGTCCGTCGAGCCGCCGTCGGCGACGATGCATTCGAGGGCCGGGTAGTCCTGGCCGAGAATGCTGTCCAGGGTCTCTTGGAGAAAGCCGGCGCGGTTGAGGCAGGGCACCACGGCAGAGACCAGCGGCAAACGGGCGAGGGCCGTCGGTTCGCTCGCCGTCAAGGGTCGACGCGCTCCCGCTGCAACTTCAGGATCGCGAAGGCGATCACCCCCGGCAGGGCAGCCCTCGCTGCCAGGCCGGTGGCCGCGCGCAGAGACTGCCAGCCGAGACGAACCGCGCCGTCCACCGTCTCGAACCGGCGCAGCGCCCGCCCTCCGATCTCCTTCAGCACGTGCGGCGTGTGGGCGGGAGAGGCGGCGACGGCGCCCCGGAGACAGTACCAGCCCCAACGCCAGTGGCCCCGCTCGCGCGGCCGAAGGATGTCGAACCCCCGCACGTAGGCGTTCGAGACGGCTTCCGCCCGCAGCGGCCGCAGCCTGTGCGGCAATCGTGGGTCGGCGAACATGCGCTCGGTCAGCGCCAGCCGCGCCGGGATCATGATTCCCGGGTCGTCGTGCGTATGCCCGGGGCCGACGCGCACGTTCGCGACGTGCGCGTCCGTCGTGGCGAAGCGCGCGCCTGCCTGGGCCGCCCGCAGCCAAAGCTCCTGGTCGTGGGTCCACGACGGGTAGAGCGGCCCGGCGGCGTCGACCGCTCGCCTTCGCAGGAACGTCGCCGCCTGCATCAGCACATGGTCGCAGTGCAGCAGCGCCGACTCGAAGTGGTACTGCCGTGCGGGAACCGTCATCTGGAGCTTCCCGGCGTCGTCCATCAGGCCGCAAGTTCCCGAGACGACGTCGACGTCGGGGTTGCGGAGGAAGTACTCGGCCACGTGCCGCGCCGCGCCCGGTTCCCAGGTGTCGTCGGCGTTGAGCCACGCAAGGATCTGGCCGCGGGCTTCTGCCCAGCCTGCGTTGATGGCGTCGAACGGGCCGCGGTCTGGTTCGGAATGCCAGCGCACGCGCTCACCGTATTCCCGGAGGAGCGCCACGGTGCCGTCGGTCGAGGCGCCGTCGCGGACGATGCACTCCACGTGGGGATAGTCCTGGTTCAGGATGCTGTCGAGCGTCTGCTGCAGGAAATGGGCGCGGTTGCGGCAAGGGACGACCACGCTGACGAGAGGCAGCGCCTGCCCGCTATCCCGCGACATGCGAAGGGTCCTCTCCGACCTGGCCGGTGGCCAGGTCTGCCCGGTAGGCGGCGACGACCTGCTCGGTCGGGCCGTCGAGCTTCAGCCGCCCGCCATCCAGGTAGATCGTCCGCGGGCAGAGCCGCGCAACGCTCTCGAGGTTGTGGCTCACGAGCAGCACCGTGCGCCCCGACCGTGCGGCCTCCTCCATGCGCCGCAGACAGCGGTCCTGGCAGGAGAGGTCGCCGACGGCGAGCACCTCGTCGGCGAGCAGAATGTCCGACTCCATGTGCACCCCTATCGAAAACGCGAGCCGCAGGTACATGCCCGACGAGTACTGCTTCATCGGCGAGTCGAGCCAGGGTCCGACTTCCGCGAAGGCGACGATGTCGTCGAAGCGACTTGCCACTTCTTTCCGGCGCATGCCCAGGATGGCTCCGCTGAGGAAGACGTTCTCGCGCCCGGTCAGCTCGTCGTGGAACCCTGCGCCCGCCTCCAGCAGCGCGCCAACGGTGCCGTGCAAGCAGGCGCTTCCCTCGGTCGGCGCCGTCACCCGGGCCAGCAGCCGCAGGAGCGTGCTCTTGCCCGATCCGTTGCGGCCGATCACGCCGATCGCCTCGCCCGCACCGGCACTGAAGCCGACCCCACGCAGCGCCCAGAACTGACCGTCGTCCTCGTCGCGGCGGGGACCCGGCAGCCCGAGGATCTCGCCGAGGCGCTCCTTCAGCGATTCCCGACGGTGCGCGGCCCCGCGCCGGTATCGCTTGCCCAGGCCCTCGACCACGATTCTGGGCGAGGTGCCCGGCAACTGGCCGGCGTCCGCTGGCCTCACAAGCGGCCCGGGGGCTGAGGTGGCGGCGCGCATCTAGACGACGTCCGCGAACGAGCGTTCCGCCCGCTGGAAATAGAGCAGCCCGCTTACCAGCAGCAGCAGCGCGACCAGCGCCGCGGGGAGCAGCGACAGCGCGGGCGCCGCCGTCTCCCCCGTCAGCGACCAGCGGAAGCCCTCGACAAGGCTTGCCATCGGGTTCACCCGGTACACAGCCCGCCACGGACCGGTCAGGATGGTGCTCGAATAGAACACCGGCGTCAGGAAGAACCAGAGCTGGAGGAGGAACGGCATGGCGTAGCGAACGTCCCGGTAGGCCACGTTCAGCGCGGAGAGCCAGATGGAGACGCCCGCTGTCAGCAAGAGGAGGAGCGCTGCGAAGAGCGGCAGCGCGAGGATCTCCGGCCCGGGTGCGACCCCGTAGGCGCCCGCCAGCACGATTAGCAGCACCGACGCCACGGCCAGGTCGACGCAACCCGTGACCAGCCCAGTCAGCGGTAGCACCAGCCGCGGGAAGTACACCTTGCCCACCAGGTGCGCGTGCGAGGTGACGCTCAGGGCTCCTTCGTTCAACGCACCGCTCAAGTAGTTCCAGGCGAGGAGCGCCGGATAGACGAACAGCGGAAAGGGCAGGCCTTCCGATTGGAGCCCGAGCAGCTCGCCGAAGAAGAGCCAGAACACACTCATCATCGCGAGCGGCTGGATGACGACCCAGGCGACACCGACCACTGTCTGGCGGTAGCGCGTCTTCAGGTCCCGCAGGGCGAGGAAGTACAGCAGGTCCCGGTAGCGCCACAGCTCGTGGCCGTCCGGCAGGCCGATCCCCGCGACGGGGGCGATGTGGGCGCTGCCTGCCGTGCGCTCGGCCTCCAGCCCCAGTACTGACATCCTCGCGAAGATACGTTCGCGATCGGGAGGGGGCAAGGAAAGACTGCCTGCGCTATCGCCCCCTGGGTCCCGACGGGGAGCTGTCGGCGGTGGCCCGCGTCCCCGCTGGACCTGCGGGTGCGCTTTCATTCATGGAAGCACCGGCGGGGACCGTGGCCCTTCTCGTCGGTGGGGTGGGCGTCGCTGCCGGGCGGATGCGAGGAAGCTCGCGCGGCGCGGTCCCGGTTGGGGTGGGCGTGGGCGTCGACGGGCGTGCTGCGTCGCTGTCGACGGCGGGCGTCGCCACGGGGGGAGGGGCTGGCCTGGTGGGTGCGGGCGTTGCCTCTTGCCGTGGGCGCGGCGGCACGCTCGTTCCCGGGATCGGGCTCGGCGTGGCAAACGCGGCCGCGTTCACCTGCCCGGGGAAGCCGGCGGGTGTCGCGGACGGGCTGGGCGTCGGCGTGGCGGCGTTCCCCCCGGCGGGGAGTCGCTCCTCGGCCGGTCGGGCAACGGGCGTCGGTGCGGGAGAGGGCCCGGTTGCCGGTGCCGGCACGCTCAGGACAAGCTGGACAGCGCTGTTCACGAGCGCCGGGGTCGTTGGGTCGGACGCTTCCGCCATGACCGCCGCGCTCTCGGTCACGGCGGGAATTACGACCAGGGGTTCGACGACTCGGGGAGCTACAGGAAGGATGCTGGTCAGGTAGGGAGGTAGGAGGGGTGCGGGATCACCTCGGGGGATTGTCGCGGCCAGACCAGCCACGCCAGCGACCAGGCAGAGCCCGGCCAGGCCAAGAGGCACCTTGCCCCCGGATGTCAGCCACCGCCATGTCCTGTCCGCCACCCGTGCCCCCGATGCCATTTCTCGCGCTCAGAGCATGCTGCTCGTGCCCCTGTCGGACCATCGGGTTTCTCCCTGATAGCCGCAACGCCGCCGCTCGCCCAGGTGACGGCGGCTGCGGGCCAGCGCGCTCATCCTGACGAGGTGGCGCAAGGTGCGGAACGGTGACGGGTCAGCAGGATGGAGAAGGCGCCGGCTCCCGCTTCATCACTGTCTCGAGCATGACAGGCATGCAGGCGGTGCAGATGCCATGCGAGAGGCGACCGTCACCCGCTTCGAGGAGCGCGTCGCACCAGCTGCACACGACCGTCGGCCGCGATTCGTCGCGACGGCCGGCGGCGACGCGAGCGCGCCCGGCCAGCCGCTGCTGTGGGCTGCCGAGCAAGACGGTGCCAGTGTGGCGGAACATGCCAGCATTTTCGGGCAGTCGCCTTGCGCCGCTCACCTGATTCCTGTAAACGCTGCTCCGTATTCGGGTAAATGGCCGATGCCCATTCAGGACGAGGCCGCCCACCCCCGCGCCGCGGGGGCCCAGCGACTCCCGCGTGCCCGGAGCACGCCGCGCAGGATCGCCACCTCGACAGCGCGCACGGCCAGGGCGCCAACGGTGAGCGCGTCGTCGGGGGGCACATCCAGCTGCCCCATGCCCAGCACGAATGTGGCGTCACCGTCGGCAAGCGTGTGGGCCGGCGCGATTGTGCGGGCAATGCCGTCGTGGGCCTGATAGGCGACGCGCTGCAGGACGGCATGGGGGAGTCGCGCGTTCGTCGCCACGCAGACGAGCGTCGTGTTTGCGCCGAGCACGCTCTCACGCGTGGGTCGGCGGGCGATCGTCTCGGCCAGCGGCACGAAGCCGCCGCCTGCCTCCCGCGGCCCCGCAACGACCAGTGCTGTGTCGGGGTCGCTCACCTCGCCGACGGCGTTGACGGCGACGAGCGCGCCCACGACGACGCCCCGCGGTCCGAGGAGGCTGGCCGTCCCAAGCCCGCCCTTCATCCGCGCTTCCGGTCCCAACAGCTTGCCGACCGTCGCTCCTGTGCCGGCCCCGACCGACCCCTGGGCGACGGCCCCAGCCCGCGCCCGGGCCGCCGCCGCATAGCCGGCCTGCTCGTCCGGAAAGGACCCCGCACGGCCCACGGTCAGGTCGAAGAGAACGGCCGCGGTCACGATGGGGACGGGGCCGGCCGGCGTCTCGAAGCCGACTCCCTGCTCCCGGCACCAGCGCACGACCCCGCTGGCGGCGGCCAGCCCCATCGCGCTCCCGCCGGTCAGTACGACGGCATGGCAGCGCCGTACGACGTTCGCCGGGCTGAGAACGTCGATCTCGCGCGTGCCCGGTGCGCCCCCGCGGACGTCTGCGGCCGCGGCCTCGCACGATTCGCAGAGGATCACCGTGCAGCCAGTTGCGCCCGTCCGGTCGGTCCAGTGGCCCACGCGAATGCCGCGGACGTCGGTGATCGCGTCGCGCCGCCCGGGCGTCCAGCCGTCACCCCCCGCGAGCCGCCGTTCGAGCTCGTCGATCGCTGTTAGCCGCGCGCTTCCCACGCGGGCGGACGATAGCAGCGGCCGCGTCTCCCGGCCAGTCGGGCATTGCAGTCCTATCGCAACCACGTCAGCGCAAGGTGCACAGGGTCTAACGGGCCTGATCTCTTTACCCTGGCCGCCCGTACACTCAGGCGGTTTCGCCGACAAAGAGCAAAGAGAGGAACAGTTCATGCGAGCAGTCACGTGCAGGAGAGCGGGCGCCGGGGGTGCCCTCCTGCTGCTGGTGGCACTGCTCGCCGGCGTGCTCATCGTCGGCGGCAGTGCGCGAGCAGCGGGAGCAACGATCAATGCGGAGGGTGGCGGGTCCACGACGCCGCACTTCAACCCAAACGTCGCCAGCGTCAATGTGGGCGACACCGTCACCTTCCAATGGGTCAGCGGAACGCACACCGCCGAGGTGCTGAGCCCCGACCGCTCAAGCGAGGTGTTCGACACGGACCTGACGTCCACGCACGCTTCAGGCGCCTGGACGCCGACGACGGCGGGCACCTACTACTTCTATTGCAGCGTCCACGCGGCGGACGAGCTCGCCACAGAGGCGCATGTGGTGGCGGGCGACGCCATGGTCGGCAAGGTGGTCGTGAGTGCGGCGACGACCACGGCGACGACGACCACCGGGACGAGCACAACCACCACGACAACGTCGACCACCACCGCCACCGCCACACCGACCACGGCAACGGCAACGGCCACGGCCACGTCGACACCGACAAGGGCGGCAACACCGACGACGGGACCGACGTGCACTGCGATCGCCGGTGCCACGACGCTGACCCTCACGGGCGCCGAGGAGGTGCCGCCGCTGACGACCACGGACGCGGCGGGCACGTTCAGCTATCGGCTCGACGGGAACACTCTGACGTATCGATTACAGGTGACGGGCACGGCGGTCGTCGCCGCCCACCTGCACCAGGGAGCGAAGGGGAGCAACGGCCCGATCGTCGTGCCTCTCTTCGGCAACACGGCGGGCGCGAGCAGCGTCGACGTCTGCGGGGCCGTCGCGGAAGCGAACCTGAGTGGTCCGCTGGCGGGGAAGCTGGCCGATTTCGTCGCGGCGCTGACGGGCGGGAACATCTACGTCAACGTGCATACGGCGGCTAACGCGGCGGGTGCGGTGCGGGTGCAGATCCCGGCGGCACCGGCTGCACCGGCCACGGGCAGCGGCGTCGAGCAGGGCACGGACACTGCGCTCTATCTGGGGCTGGCGGGAGCCGGCCTCGCGCTCGCCGCCGGAAGCGCTGCGGTGGTGGCGGTTCGCCGGCGGCGCTGATCCCTTTTCGGGCGAACGGGGGTGCTCACTGGTGGTGGGCGCCCTCGCCCCCTGGGGCCGGGGGGAGCCCACCCAAGGAGGGATTCAGTCATGGTCAGTCAGCAGATGCAGCCTCGGTGGCTGGCGGCGGTCGCGTTTACGGTCGTCTCCCTTGCCGCCATTGCTCTGGGCGCGGGCGTCGGGCACGCCGCGCAGAGCGCCGTCAGCGTTCAGGGGTTCGCGTTCAACCCAGCGAGCGTCACGCTCAACGTGGGGGATTCGATCACCTGGACGAACAACGACGCGGTGCCGCACACCGCCACCTCCGACACGGCCGGTGTGTTCGACGTCTCACTGCCGGCGGGCGGCGGGCCGGGCTCGTTCACTTTCACGACCGCCGGGACGTTCACCTACCACTGCAACATCCACCCGCAGATGAAGGGAAGCGTCGTCGTGCTGGCAGCGAGCACCGCCGGATCGACGAGCACGGCCGCGGCGCCCGGAGCACCGTCGGCGGGCACAGGCCACGCGGGGGGTGGCGGCATGTCGCTGGCTGCGCTGGGAGGCGGCTTGCTCGTTGCCCTCGGCGTCGCGGCTGCGGGAGGAGGGGCGCTCCTCCGCCGCCGGCGCGGATAGGGCCGCACGAGGCTCCTGCGTCTCCCGGCGCTGTCCGGGAGGCGCAGGAGCGCCCCGTACCGAGGGCTGCTAGGATCCGTCCATCTCGCCGTGGAGCCCTGCCATGCACAATCGTGTGACCGACCTGCTTGGGATCGAGTACCCGATCGTACAGGCACCGATGGGATACATCGCGCGGGCGCCGCTCGCCTCGGCGGTCTCGAACGCCGGCGGAATGGGCATCATCGAAACCTCCTCTGGCCGGCTGGACGAGGTCCGCGACGAGATCCGGAAGATGCGCGATCTGACGGACAAGCCGTTCGGGGTCAACGTCGCACAGCTTTTCGTGCGCGACCCGTCGATCGTGGAGTTCGTGGTCGATCAGGGCGTGCGCTTCGTGACGACCTCGGCGGGCGACCCGACGAAGTACACGGCCCAGCTGAAGGCGGCGGGGCTAACTGTCTTTCACGTGGTCCCGAATCTGCACGGGGCGCTGAAGGCGGTGGAGGCGGGGGTGGACGGGCTGGTCGTCGAAGGCGGGGAGGGCGGCGGGTTCAAGAACCCGCGCGACGTCGCCTCCATGGTGCTCCTGCCGCTCGTCTGCTCGAGGGTCGGGGTGCCGGTCATCGCCGCCGGCGGCATCACGGACGGGCGATCGATGGCGGCCGCTTTCGCGCTTGGCGCCGAGGGGGTGCAGATGGGCACGCGCATGGTCTGCTCGGCCGAGTCGCCGGTCCACGAGAACTACAAGCGGGCGATAGTCGAGGGCGACGAGACGGGGACGGTCTTCCTGAACCGCCACCACAGGCCAGGCCTGCGGGTAGTCCGGACGAACCGCAGCGAGCGGCTCGAGCGGGAAGAGAAGGTTGACCTCTCTGAACTGGGAAGCGTGATGGACCTGTACTTCGGCGGCGACATGGAGGCGTCGATCGCAATGGCCGGCCAGGTGATGGGGCGGATCGACGCGATCAAGCCGGTGGCAGCGATCATCCGCGAGACGATCGACGAGTTCTACGGCGTCATTGGCGGACTGGCGAAGTACCTCGCGGAGCGCGAGCCGGCGCGGACGCCGGGAGGGGCCTGAGTCAGGCGCCCGTCTCTTCGCCAAAACGGGCGACCGCCTCCTCGAGCATGACGTAGGCGCGATCGAGGACGTCCGCGCGGCGGTGGCGAAGGCCGGCGTCGACGATGTCGAGGCTGGCGAGGTAGCGATCGAGGTCACGCCGCCGGAGGGCGTCGGGCACTTCCGGGGCGAGTCCGCCGGCGAACGCGCGGCAGGAGACGACCCTGGCGCGGGTCTCGGCGATCCAGCGGTCGTCGGCTGGCCGTAATTCGAGCAGGAGCCGCGCGAGGGCGTCCGAGACGTCGCGAATCTGCGGCGACCACGGCGCGGCGCGAGCGCCTTTGATGGGAATGATGCGTGGCGCGCAAGCCACACCAGCGCTGCCGGACGGCCGCCGGCGCGCCCAGACACGCAGAGGGGACCAGGCCGGTTTCCATGCGCCTGCCACCATTACCGATAACGCTCCGGGGGCCGAAAGGTTACGGCTGCCGCGGCCGCGACGGGCCGTTGGACGGTGTTGTCGGCGTCGCGGTCGTGGTGATGGATGCGGCCGTTGGCGTCGGGGTCGTTGGTTCGCCGTTCGCGACGCCGGGGATGCGCAGCGGCGGAACCGGGGGCGTGGGCGCGGGCGGCTCGCTGTCACGCTGAACCATCGCGGCGCGGACGGGCGCAGGCGTTGGCGTGTCCGCTACGTCCTCGTCGCTGACTGCGGAGGGCAGACGAACGGGGGAGGGCGACGCGGCGTCGAGCGACGGGCCACTGGTGACGAGCGCGGGCGGGAGTTCGGGCGCCGGCGATTCCGGGGTTGGCGTCGCGGGCAGGGGAGTCACGCCCGGCATGATCTCCAGAGAACCGGGGGCGGCGACGACGAGAGGCGGTGCTGTGGGCGGCGGGGAGTCGCGGAGAGTGAAGGACGCGAGCGGCCCGAAGGCGTGCTCACCGGGGACGGTGAGGGCGAGGCCCGCACTGCCAGCAGCGAAGAGCATGGCGGCGACGAGAAGCGGGGTCTTCCGCGCCATGCGCGTAATCATGACATCAATAACGCGCCACCGCCATACGGGTTTTCCCGGCCGGTTGGCCGACTGTTTGCCTTCCGTTTACAGAACATGCAGGAACGAGAAATGGCGTTGCATTTTCATTACAGCCAGGTCGCATGGCGGGGCCGTTGGGACCCCGGGCGGCCCGGGTGGTGGTGGAATGGGCGTTTTCCGCTGGGTGCTGATCGTGGCGCCGCTGCTGGCCCTCGCGGCTTTCGGGGCACCACAAAGGAGCTCCGCGCGGGCCGAGGGAGCTGGCACGGCGACTGACGCCCTTTCCTTCCAGGTCTTGCGCGACGGCGTCGTGGCAACGGTGCGGATCGACATGATTCTGGCAGACCGGGGCCCGGCCGCGAACGATCGGAATCTCCGTGCGGCCCGGCAGGCGATTCTCGCGCGCTTTCCCGACGCAGTCGTTTCGGCGCCCGGGGAGGTGACCGCCGCCTATGTGCTGAATCCCTATTCGTGGCCGGCGCGCCGCGCTGCCTGGGGATACAACGCAGCCGGGGGGCCGCCCGGGCTGACGGGCGCGCGGGCGGCGTTGATGGCGGCAACGGCAACGTGGAGCGACGCGGGGGCCGACTTCCGCTTTACGGGCGGCGGCGTCACCAATGCGGGAACCGGCGCCTGCCACGGGGCGACGGACGGTGCGAACACCGTCGGCTGGGCGGAGCAGGCCGACGCTGTTCTTGCTATCACCTGCGCCTGGTATGGCGGCGGGGTGGCGACCGAGTTCGACATGGAGTTCGACCCCGCCTGGGAGTGGACGACGACGGTGCCCGTGCGCTTTGACCTGCAAAGCGTCGCCACGCACGAGTTCGGGCACGCTCTGGGCCTGGCTCATTCGCCGCTGGGGGGCACGGTGATGTACGCAAGCTATGCGGGCGGCACGACCGTGCGCAGCCTGACGGACGACGACCTGGCCGCGGTGGTCGCGCTCTATGGGCGGGCCGGCGGCGTGAGCGGCGCGACCGCGCTGGCCCTCAGCCCGGGCGCGAACCTGCTGACCTGGGCGGCTTCTGACCGAGAGCCCGGCAGCCTGACTGCCGGCCAGGCGGGCCTCACGGCCATCTACGCCTACGACGCCGTCACTGGGCAATGGCTGCGTTACGTGCCGGGCGCGTCCGGCTACGTGAACACGCTGAAGACGCTGCGGCCGGGCATGCCCTACTGGTTCCTGGCCACGTCGGCGGTCTCCCTTCCCCTGCAACCCTGACGGCGAGCGCGCCGGGCCGGCGACTGGAGGCACCCTCGGCGCGAGGCCGGAAGGCCAGCGTCCTCGTCGCTCTGCGGGGTCCCGGCGAACGGCCAGCCGTCAGCGCGCGAGGACGAAGAGGCCATGTCCCCGCGTCCGGCGCTCGTAGTCGTGCACGAGCGACGCCACCTGGTCCAGCTGGGCGAGGTAGGCGCGGGCACCATAGCGCGACTCAAAGCGCGAGCGCCCGCGGACGAGTGCGGCCTCGGCGGCGCGCCAGCTCTGGAGGGCTTCGAGCGTGAGGTCGCGATGAGCGGCCAGGGACCATCCGAAGCGCTCCCATTCGGCAACGAACGCCTCGAGGCCGCCGCGTCCGTCGGCCGGCGCTTCGGAGCAGAGGCAGACGGTGGCGCGTTGGGTTGCGACACGGCTGAGCTCGGCCGGGACGGTCGTCGTTTCCAGCGCCCAGACGCTACGAAAGGAGCCGTCCGCGAAGGGCAGGCGACGGGTGTCGGCCACGACCCAGGCGACGCGCGTCCCGCCCGACAGGGCGCGGCCGGCGGCCAGGAAATCGCTGACGAGGTCCGACGCGACCGCGCGGGCACCGACCCGATCGGCAGCGAGGCGGGCGGCGGCGCCGACGAAGGCCCCGCAGTCGAGCATCGCGTCGCCACTGGCACGGCGGGAGCGGTCGAGGAGCCAGCGGGCGGCTTCGAGGCCGCCGGCGTGGTTGTGCTCGCCGAGGAGCTCGACCCACCAGACGGGGTAGTCGGCGGCGAGGCGCTCGAGCGGTGTCACGCGGCCGCGGGCAGATTCGGCGTCATGGTCGTCGATTCTACGCCCGGGCTGCCCGCCTATCCCGCCTGGTCTGCGACCCTGGTGAGCCGGGTGTTGAGGTCGACGGCCTCGGTTTCGCATTCGAAAACGCGGGCGAAGTGGAAGACGAAGCTCTCGGCCACCTGGTCGAGCGGAACATGTTTGCCGACTTCGTGGCTGAGGCTCGTCATCTCCACGTCGGCCATGCCGCAGGGGTTGATGAGGTCGAAGTGGCTCATGTCGGGCTCGACATTGAGAGCGACGCCGTGCATCGTGACCCAGCGCCGGACGTTGAGGCCGAGCGAGGCGATCTTGCGGCGGCCGACCCAGACGCCGCGGGCCCGTTCGCGTCGCTCGCCACGGATGCCCCAATCGCCGAGGACGCCGACCACTGTCTCTTCGAGGCCGGCGACGTAGTCGAGCACGCTGCAATGCCACTCCTTGAGATCGACGATGCCGTAGGCGACGAGTTGGCCGGGGCCATGGTAGGTGATGTCGCCGCCGCGCTCCGTCTGGACAATCTGCATGCCATAGCTCTGGACGACGGCAGGTGCCACGCGCAGGTCGGGCGTGGGGTGGCTGCGGCCGAGCGTGATCACGGGCCGGTGCTCCGTCAGAAGAAGGGAATCCACGCCTCCGCCGTCGCGGCGCTGAGACTGGAGGCGCTGCTGGAGGGCGTGCACCTCGACGTAGCCCGTCGTCCCTAGCTCGTAGACGTGGACCCTGCGGGTGTCGCTGGACGGCTCGTTCTGGTCGTGGCTTGGATGGTCCATCGCTGCTTTCCTCCCCAGTTTAGTCGGCGAGAAGCGCGTACGGCGCTTCGACGAGCTCGCGGACGCGGCCGAGGAACCAGGCTGCCTCGCCCATCGGAATGACATCGGGAGCAAAGGCGAGCGTGAGCACTGCACGGCCGTCGCGGGGTGCCCCGGTGGCGAGCGCGAGCGGGTGGCCGGCTGGCAGGGGCGGCGCCCCCTGGTCCAGGCCGAACGGTTCGAGCGCGAGAAGGGTCACGGCGCAGCGGGCCGGGTCGCCAGGCTCCTCTGCGGCGCCGAGCGCGGCGACGGCGTCCCGGAAGGGCCGGGCGGCCGCGTCTTCGACCACGAGGAGACGCTCCGTGGCGCGATCGACGACGACAAGCCCGACGGCCGTACCACGGTCGGCGAGGACGGTGCTCTCGCGCGCGGCACGGGCCATCGCACGCATGACGACATCCTCCAGGACGGGGACGATCTCGGCCAGCCGCCATTCGCGGGCGAGCTGGGCGCAGAGCTTGTCGGCTTCGGCGAGGGCAGCGGTCACCTGGAAGGTCAGGACGACCGGGGGATAGACGGGGCCGCCGGCTTCGTCGAGGGGGAAGGCGTCGTTCGCCAGCCCGGCGGAGGCGTCAGGCCGTTCGGCGGCGGCTTCTGCCCGGGGCGGAAACGGGATCAGGTCGGCCGGCGACGCCTTGTGGAAACCCGCGTCGGCTGTGACAGGCTCAGCTTCGGGCACTACTTCGAAACGGCGCCAGTCGAACGCCTGGGAGGCGGCGTTCGGGAACGGATGGCCATCGTCGCCCGCGTCCGGGTTGGGCTCTTCGTGAACGGGCGCCAGCCAGGCGGTGTCCAGCTCGACCTCGTCGCCGGGAACGGGGTCCCAGGCACCGTCGGGTTGGAGGGGAGCGGGGGCTGGGGGAGCGCCGCGGCGCAGAAAGAGGACGTGGGCTGGTTCGGACGCGGGTGCTTCGCCTGCCGGGTCGGCGGCGGTGGGATCGGCCGGCTCTCGCTGCTCGCGGCAGCCGTCTCTCTCGGCGAAGGCGAAGGGTGCTTCCGAGGGCGAGGGGGCGACCGCGTTCCAGACCGTGCTCGCCTCTGCCACGGGGAATGCCGCGGACTCCTCCGCTGGGTGAGAGGCGGCAGAGGGCGGCTCAGGGGCTGTCTCCGGGGCCCAGGCCGGCGCGAAGGCGGGCGCTTCTTCGATCCGGTCGGATGCCGGGAGTTCGCGCGGCAGGCGCTCACCGGGCGCGAGGATGAGGGCGACAAGGTCGCCGGGGGCGATCCCGCCGGCGGCCAGGCGATGGCGCAGGACGCCGTCGGCCTCCGCTTCGACGTCGATGGCGACGAAGTCGCACTCGAGGCGATAGACAGGTTCGCCGCGGGAGACGGTGGCGCCGTCGGCGCAATACCACTCCGCGAGGAACGCCGGACGGGAGCCCAGACCCAGGTTGGGGACGACGACGTCGCGGGGCATAGCGGCTCCTCCTCGCCCGCCTGAGCGGGCGCGCTAAGTGCTTTCACGTTGAGGAACGGCAGGAGGTGCCTGTGGGCGCAGGTTCCGGTGACAGGTCGGGACGAATCAGGGGTGGGGAGGGCCAGTCGGCGGTGGTGCCTCCCCGTCGTCAGAACGCCCGAGGAGAAGGGCCGCGAGGGGGAAGCCAACAATCACGCTCGCCAGGCCGACAGCGCCGAGGACGGCCGCGGGCGAGTCGTCCCACCAGTATCCGAACGCGAGCAGGCCAGCGGAAACGACGGCGAGGAGCCACGGCAGTGCGCGGGGGAAGGGCAGGAGAGGCAGCAGCAGGCGGGCGTTGCGGGTTGTCGGCGGATGAGGCGGCGGTTCGGGACGGTCGGGAAGCGTCATGAGGTGCCAGCGGCCGGCGCGCCGCCCTCGCCGGCCGGGGCGTCGGCTTCGATAGCAGCCCAGTCTTCGGCGCGGAGCGGCTGGAGCTCACCGCGCCGATGGGCGTCATAGAGACGAAAGAGGGCGTCCTTGTGGGGGCGAACGCGACCGATAGGACAGGCGGCCCAGTCCTTCTCGGATTCGTCGCAATAGCCAAGGCGGTGCTCGCCGCACTTCGGCTGAAGGTAGCGGCCAAGCTCGGGGACGGCCTTCAGGACCTCGGCACGCATGAGCGCCGCCACCTTGCGGAACTCCCATTGGGCACGGGTGCAGAGGCGAAGGTCGCAGATGTGGAGAAGCGCCTGGAAGTTCACGGTGATCTTGAAGTTGGTGTTGGTGGCGTTGGGCAGGAGGAAGCGTGCGTCCTCAGCCGGCACGCCGGCGGCACCCATCTCCTCGTATAGCTCGCCCACCTGGTCGTAGAGGGCGGCCAGGCGGGCGTCGAGACCGGCGCGGCGCACGGTTTCCGGGACGGTGTAGGGGAAGCGGCCGCCCTTGTAGGTCACGTAGCGCTGGCTCTGCTGCTCGAAGGAAATGCCGACGCGATGACGGACGAACTGGTGGCTGAAGGCGCGAGAGACGCCCGAAATGGCGAGCTCGAAGGAGATCTGCTCGAGCGGGCTGGCGTGGCCGGTCTTCAGGCGCTCTTCGATGAAGCGCCGCATTTCTGCGTCGGGGATGCGCTCGTCCTCGACGCGTTCGAACACCTGCTGGGGCGTGAGCTGGCTGTAGCAGGTGCGGTACGCCATGTAGAGCGAGCGCATGGGCTCGGGGGAATGCGAGAGGAGTGTAACCTGGATCACGAGGGCATCCGCGGGCGGTGGTCCTGCAGGCGCAGGCGGGCGCCGCACCGCTATTGTCGCACGGTGCGGCAAGGGCCGCAGGCGCGAGCTGAGGGCGTCAGCGAGCGGCGACCGCCGGCGCGGGCACGCCCGGCGGGAGGTCGTAGGAGGGCAGAACGCCGGCGCCTGCTATCCGCCAGGAAACGGGAGTGCGCACGTCGCGGTCGAGCAGGCGCACGGTGGCGCCGTCACGGGCGAGGAGCCAGAGTTCGCGCTGGCCGTCGCGGTCGTAGCTGAGCACGATCCAGTCGCCGTCCGGAGACCAGGTGACGAACCAGGGGAAGCGCCCCTCCTCGACGTCCGGCCGGAAGACGGGGCGACGGGTGCTGGCGTCGCTCAGGTAGACGGTGCCGTCGGCGGCCACGTCCACGCGCTCGCCGCGCGGCGAGACGGGGCCGCTGCGCACCGTCACAGGGAGGGCGGCTGCCGGGTCGCCGAGGGCGACGCGGACGGTGTCGACGCCGGTGCTGAGATCGACCTCGAACCAGGCGGTGGCGTTGCCGAGAGCGCGTGCATAGACGGCATGGTTGGTGTCGCTCCAGGAGAGGGCGACGATCGGCTCTTGCGGCGGCAGGCAGGTGACCTCCCTGCGCGAGGAGATGCCGGACGCCGGTGCGCGGACGACGCAGTTGCGGGAGGTGACGTAGAGGAGATCGCCCGGGATGGCGGCGTTGGCCTCGGAGGGGATGTGCGGTCCCGGCTCGCGCTTGCCGAATTCAAGCACGAGGACGGCGAGGGCGGCGACCGCAACGACGGCGGCCGCCACCCCCGCCAGGAGGAGGCGCCTTCTCAGTGGGCCGGCAACCTGGTCCACGGCCGTGTGCTGGTCAGAACGAGCACGGCGCCGATGAGGGCGACGCCGATGACGATTAGCGCCAGAGCCGCCGCCGTGGGGTCGCCCACATGGCGGAGGACGACGGTGATGAGGCCCACGAACCCGGCTGCGACGCCAAAGAGCATGTACGCGAAGACGCCACGGGCAACGCTGAGGGCCACGAGCGCGGCGAACGCGACGAACACGAGGATCTCCGCGGCATCCGGCCCGTCCTCATGGAGGCCGGCGTAGTAGGCGCCGAGGGCCAGTCCGAGCCCGCCGAGGACACGGGCAGTGGCCTGGGGCACAAGCACGCGCGCTTCGGCGAGAGCGATGGCGCCGGCGGCAGCAGCCGCGACGGCAAGCCCCCAGGTGAGGAGCGCGTCGCGCTCGTCGGTCCGCACGGCGAAGGCAAAGGCGACGACGACCACCCCGGCGGCGACCCCCATAAGCTGCGGATGCGACGGGCTGCCGACCCAGAGGGCGAGGGCCAGGGCGAAGCAGAACGGGCCGGCGACGAGCAGTCCGTTCTCCGCCGACCACCCGGCTTCGCTGGCGAGGACACCGATGGCGCCGGTGAGGAGCCCCTGCCCGGCCAGCCAGGCCATCGTGCCGCCGCGCTGCAGCTGGCCGAGCGGCGAGCGCAGCATCACAAGACCGGCGGCGAGAGCGAGCAGCCCCGGCACCGCTACGACCGCGACGCGCGCCCAGGAGCGGAGGTGCTCCCAGTTGGCGCCGACGAGGACGAAGACGCCGACGCAGACGACGGCGATGCCGACGTAGACCAGCGCTTCGATGACGCCGGGGCGGCTGGCTCGGCCCTCCGGCTCGCGGCCTGCCTCGAAGGCGCGGATGCGGCCGACCTCTTCCTCGCTCAACAGGCCGGCCTCGCGCCAGCGCCGCAGATGCTCCTCGACGGCAGTCATCGGAGCCCCCTCAGGATGCTGGCCACAGTGTGACCGACGGCCGGTGGACGGCAAGGGCCGAAAGGCGCAGGCTGCTGGCCCGATCGTACGGAAGGCGGCGTCGACTCAGCGGACGCCCCAGCGCACCTGGACGTCGACGCTGACCTTGCCCGTGCCCGGCTGGATTGGTGTGACGAAGGCGGAGTCCTTGGCGGCTGCAGGGGCCGCCAGGGCGGCGGGTGGCTGGCTGGCCTGCGTCTCCTGGATGGAAAGGGGGTCGCCAAGCGAAACGCCGCCGAGCTTGGCGAGCTGGTCCGCCTTGGCCTGGGCGTCCTTCATCGCCGCCTCACGCGCCTGCTGCACGAGTTTCGTGTTGTCAGCGAACTCGAAGCGGATCCCCTGGAGGCGGGTGCTGTCGCCGCCGGCGGCGACAGCGTCGTCGACGACCTTCGAGACGTTGTCGAGCTTGCGCACGCGCACCTCAACGATGTTGCTGACGACATAGCCGACGATGGTGGGCTGGCCGCCGTCGCGCGGGTAGTTGTACTCGGGGTTGATACTGAGGTTCGTCGTCTTGATGTCCCTGTCTTCGACGCCGTTCTTCTTGACGGACGTGATGACGGCTTCGGCTGCCTGGGCGGCGCCTTCGCGAGCGCCAGCGACCGTCCGAGCGTGGACTTCGACGCCGACGTCGAAGACCGCGGTGTCGGGCGGGGCTTCGACTTCGCCGTGGCCGGTGACGAGGACCCCGGTCGTCTCCTGGGCGGTCAGCACGGTCGTCTCGTCGCCACAGGCAGCACCGAGGAGCAACAGCGCGGGGGCGAGCGCGAGGATGGCGACACGGTTCATGAAGACCTCCGCAGGCGGATGGTGATGACGGCGGCGACGCCTGCCGCCAGGAGGGCGAGCGCCCCGAGGGCTGCTTCGAGTGCGCGGACCTGGGCGTCGTCGTCCGAGGGAGTGGCCGCCCGGCTCACTGCTGGCGGCTCGCCGGGTCCGGAAACGGAGCTGATGCCACCGTCGGCGCTGCTGGTGTCGCCCGCGGCGGGCGGCGCGACGACGGGCGCGTCCGGGTTGTCGGGCGTCGGGGAGCCGTCCCGCGCGCCGGCCGCTTTGACGCTCCCGGGTGTCGCCGCCGCGGTCGGCGATGCTGCGAACGCGGCCCCGTCGGTCGTGCTGGGAAGAGCCTGTCCTCCGGCGGTGGTGGTGTCGGCGGCCCGGGCCGGGCGAGGGGCGCTCTCCATGGCGGGGGAGGAGGCAACCGACTTCTCCGAAGCTGGTCCGCTGGTGCTCGTCGCGTCGAGCACGGCCACGAGAGCGACGGCGAAGGCCGCCACCGCCGCCGTCATCCAGGCGGTGCGCATGGCGAAGGCTGCGGGCGTGGAGCGGGCGGGCCGCGGGCGGGCAGGCGCCGGCGCGGCGGCGGCGACCATTGCCGACGTCAGGCGGAAGGAGCGCGGTGCCGGCGTTTCGGGGAGGGCGGCGACCAGCTGCTTGACGGCTCGGCGCGCGGTCAATGCCTCCCGGCAGGGGTCGCAACCGGCGAGGTGGCGGACGAGCTTTTGCTCGTGCGGGGCCGGCAGCTCGCCGTCGACGTAGCTGTCGAGACGCTCTTCCCAGCGTACATGGCGATGCAGGATGTTCAGCATTCCCCTCGTTGCTCCAGACGTCGCAGGCTGGCGGAAAGTTCCGGGTCGGCCAGCAGGAGCTGGCGGAGGCGCTCGCGGCCGCGGTGGATGCGGGATTTGACGGTG
>JADLBJ010000224.1 GCA_020847765.1 Dehalococcoidia bacterium | reverse complement strand
CTCGGCGAAGGCCCCCATGCGCCTGGTCGTGCTGACGGGGATCTCGCAGGAAACCGCCTGCGCGCCGAGCGCGTGCGCCAACTGGAAGGCGTAATCCAGTTCATCGTCGGTGAACGCCTCCACCCCATCGAACTTCACCACCTGGATGAGCACGCCGGCATCGTTGTACTTCTTACGGAAGTCGCGGAACCCGTTCATCGATTGCGAGAGCCGCCATTTTCTCAGCGCCTCCGCCGCCGCCTTCCGCTCAGCCAGTTGCTCCGGCGTCAGCCGTGGCATTCCGCGCGACAGTTGGGCCCCACTCGGGACGCCACCCGAAGCCGCACCGCCAGCCGCCGCGCCGCCCCTGCCGCCAGCCGGCGGGCCGCCTGGAAACCCCGGTCTGCCCGCGGGCGCCGGCGCGCCGAGCGACTCCTCGACAGGCCGCGAGCGCAGTTCGAGCGCGCTCAGGCTGATGGTCGGATCCAGACAGTACTTGAGAATGTCGTCGGCTCCCCCCGGCATGCCGCGAAAGATATACGGCACATTGGCTCCCACCTGCACGCCACCGAATTTGGAGTTTGGCTTTGCCGCTCCGAACGATCTGCCGGTTGCGACGGCTCCCAACCCAAGCACTGCTAGTTCGCGTCTTGTCAATTCCATCTCTTTGCCCCATCTCCCTTACAGCTTCAATTCCGAGCCCCGGCGAAACGCCGGCTTCACCAGCTGATTCGCCTCTGCGCTGTTCGTGAACCGCGTGTTCCCGCTGTCCCAAAGCAGTTTCCCCGGCACACGCCAGGCAATGCAAACCAGCGCCAGCCACTCCGCGTACGCCGCCGTAATGCTGAAGTCCGAACAGGACCGGTCGCCGCCCTTGCAGGCGCGGACCCAGTCCAGCATGTGACCCGGGGAGCGAGTGAGAAGCTGCGGTGGCAGCTTATACTCCTTCCACCGTGCCGAGGGCAGCAGCCACACGCCTTCGCCGCGGCTGCTCGTGGCCAATACCCCTTTGCTGCCAATGAGCACCGACCCGTTTCCAGCCAGCACGCCGGGCTGCGACCCTCCCCGCGGGCCCATCTGCGATGCCGAAGTGACGATCTGAGTGCCCTGGAACACCGGGACGCCGGGGCCGCCCGCACCCCTCGGTGGACCGTCCGGTGCCGCTCCCCGTCCGCCGGGGCCAGCTGGGCCTCCACCAGGACCGCGCATTCCCCCAAACCCGCCCCTGCCCGCAGCCGTCGTACGGCCCTTGTCGGCCAGGTTGTCCGTCGGAGGCAAAATCGTCTCATTCTCCATCCCGGGCACACGGTAGGCCTCGGGGTCCGAGGGCCGAACCGCCTCGTGGTAGTAAACCGAAACCGGCGGCATCGGTCCCCGCGCCGGGAAGTCCAACCGCACCACTCCCCGACTCGGAAACGTATACTTGCTCTTCCCTGCCTGGCTGACGCACTCCACGCTTTCCGGCGCCCCCAACTGCAGCGCGGTATGCACGGGACCAGCTGTGTGGGTCGCCCAGTTTCCGATCTGTCCGGTTCCGAAGTCGTAAAAACCGCGCCAGTTATACGGGATGTACCACTCGCTGAACGGCCGCGCCGGCGCATTGCCCAGCCATAGATTCCAATCCAGCGTCTGCGGAACCTCTTTTTCCGGCGGCAACTGCGTCAACTCGGTCGGATACGTACTCGGTGAGGTGGCCACATGCGCCTCTCGAACCTCGCCGATTTCGCCGGACCACACAATCTCAGCGGCCACGCGGTGGCATTCGTGAGAGAAGCCCTGGTTGCCCATCTGCGTCGCCACCTTGTACTTCGCCGCCGCGTCGCGCAGCAACCGGGCCTCCCAGGGAGTCCTGGTCAGCGGCTTTTCCACGTACACATGCTTGCCCTGTTGCATGCAGGCCAGAGCGACCGTTGCGTGCATGAAATCGGGCGTGGCGACGATGCACGCATCGATGTTCTTGCCTTCTTTGTCCAACATCGCGCGGTAGTCTTTGTATTTCGGAACTTTGCTGAAACGGCTGAACGCGG
>JADLBJ010000038.1 GCA_020847765.1 Dehalococcoidia bacterium | reverse complement strand
GTCGAGGTTGGACGTCAGCTCCTCGTCCCAGAAGCGGAGCACAAGCCAGCCCAGTTCGTGGAGGGACGCGTTGGCAAAGCGGTCGCGAGCGACGTTCTTCGCGATGCGGGCTCTCCAGTATGGCTGGTTTGTCTTGATGCGTTCGATCCGCGCCGGATCCCGACCGTGCCAGAAGGAACTGTCGCAGAACACGGCAACCTTCGCTCCCGGGAACACCACGTCTGGCTGAACGGGGAGGTTCCGAGCCGCAAGCCGATAGCGCAGGCCCGCCGCCCAGAGAGCCCGCCGCAGCCGCAACTCCAGGCCGGTGTCCCGGGACCGGATGCGGCTCATGGTCCGACTTCGGAGCTCGTCCCTCGGGACAGGGTAGGGCAGTCCGAGGACGCGAGCCGGCCGTCGGTGCTTTTCGCCCGCGTTCATCTTCCTTCTCCCATACTACTGGCATGGACGAGAGCCTGCGGGTGGTCGGCTCGCCCTTCGCGGCGCTGGGCGGGCGCGAGGGCGTGGCCCGTGTCGTCGACGACTTCTATCGCCGCGTGGAGGCGGACGCCCCCCTGCGCGCTGTCTACCCGGAAGATCTGACGCCGGGCCGGGAGAAGCTGAAGCTCTTCTTCGAGCAGTGGCTCGGCGGGCCGCCCGTCTATTCGGAGCGGCACGGCGACCCGCGCCTGCGCCAGCGGCATCTGCCCTTCGCGATCGACGAAGGCGCGGCCGAGCGCTGGCTCCTGCACATGGGCGAGGCGCTGGCGGCGAACGGCGTGCCGGCGGACTTCCGGGCGGCGCTCCTGGCCCGCCTCGCCCCCCTCGCCCGGCACATGGTGAACATGCGAGCAGTGCCGGAGTGAGGAGTGAGTGACCTCACTCCTCACTCCCGGGCGGTTTGTTGACTTTCTTGGTAGACTTTGTTTGGCGAGACATGTCCGCCGGCTATGACCGCGCGCTATACTCGCTGCCATTACCCACGGAGGTCCCGCGCCATGCCCGCCATCGCCGACCGCGGCTACGCCCGCCCCGACGTCCTCGTCGCCACGGACTGGGTCGCCGAGCACCTGGACGACGCCAGCGTCCGCATCGTCGAGTCGAACGAGGACCAGCTCCTCTACCCTTCGGGGCACATCCCCGGCGCCGTCCAGGTGGACTGGGCGGCGGACCTGAACGACCCGATTCGCCGCGACTACCTGGACAAAGTTGGCTTCGAAAAGCTGATGGCCCGCATCGGCGTGACGAAGGACACGACCGTCGTCTTCTATGGCGACAAGAACAACTGGTGGGCGACGTACGCCTTCTGGGTCTTCCAGCTCTTCGGCCACACGAAGGCGAAGGTGATGGACGGCGGCCGCCTGAAGTGGGAGCAGGAAGGCCGCCCGCTGACGCGCGACGTGCCGCGCTACCCGGCGACGCAGTACACGGCGCCGGAGCGGGACGACCACGCCATCCGCGCCTTCAAGGACGAGGTGCTGAAGCACATGGCCGCGGGGCGCCCGCTCGTGGACGTGCGCAGCCCGCAGGAGTACAGCGGCGAGCGCACGCACATGCCCGAATACCCGCAGGAGGGCGTGCTGCGCGGCGGCCACATTCCGGGGGCGAAGAACGTGCCCTGGGCGCGCGCCGCCAACCCCGAGAACGGCACCTTCAAGACGGCGGACGAGCTGCGCGCCATCTACGAGAAGGAGCAGGGGCTCGACAAGTCGGCCGACGTCGTCGCCTATTGCCGCATCGGCGAGCGTTCGAGCCACACCTGGTTCGTGCTCACCTACCTCCTCGGCTACCCCCACGTGCGCAACTACGACGGCAGCTGGACGGAGTGGGGCAACTCCGTGGGCGTGCCGATCGAGAAGTAGGCGCCCAGGGCCCCGTCCCCGGCACCGGGGAAGGGGCCCGCGCCGCTACTTCGCCAGCTCAACCTCGTAGATGAAGTTGTTGTAGGGCTTGTTGTTGTTGTCGAAGGCGCCGAAGCGGATCTCCAGCGTGTCGCCCGGCGAGCGCGAGCGGAGGATGTCGCAGAACTCGCCGACCGTCTCCACGGAGGTGCCGTTGACCTCGAAGACGAGGAAGCCGTAGCGGAACGGCCCGGGCTTCGCCTTCGCCGCCGGCCCGCTCGGGTCCACCGCCAGGACGACGAGCCCGTCGATGTAGGCGAGCTTGTTCTGGTTGGCGAAGTCGCGGTCGTTGGGCACGAGGGTGACGCCCAGGTAGTCGAGGTTCTTGCCCTTCTCCAGCTCGGTAACGACGGCCTTCGCCTCGTTCAAGGCGATGGCGTAGTTCTCGGACTGGCGGCCGCGTGCCGAATAGGCGTTGAGGCCGACGACTTCGCCCTTGAGGTTGAAGAGCGGTCCGCCCGAGTTGCCCGGGTTGATCGGCGCCGTGTTCTGGATAAGGTCGCGCTGGCCGCCGAAGGTGAAAGTCGCGTGCACACGGCTGACCGTGCCGTCGCCGACGATGGCGTTGTTCGGCCCGCTCGAGATCGTCCCCGGGAAGCCGAGGCTGACGACGTGGTCGCCGGGCTTGACCGTGTCGCTGTCGCCGATCGTCGCCGGCTTCAGGTTCTGGGCGCGGTCGACGAGGAGGAGGGCGACGTCGTCGCACTGGGAGAGCGCGACGACTTTCGCCGGGAAGGTGCGGGACCCTTCCGTCGGGTCGACGACCTTGATGGCGCCGGCGCCGATGACGACGTGAGCGTTGGTGACGACATGACTGGCGTCCTTCCAGACGATGCCGCTGCCGCCGCCCTCGCCGTCGGGCGTGGTGGTGATGATCTTGACGACGGAGTTCTTGTTCTGGGCGAGGATCTCGGCGGGGGTCAGCTCCTTGCCGCCGCCACCGCCCTGGGTGGCGCTGGCCGAAGCCGAGGCGCTGGCCGAGGCGCTCCCCGAAGGCCCCGGCGAGGGCGACTTACCCCCCGGGCCGAGCCCGCCACCGCCGTTGTCGTCGCCTCCCCCACAGGCGGCGAAGGCGAGGCCGAGCGCGACGGCGGCCCCGATCGCCATGCGCGTCTTCCACATGCTGTCGTCCTCCCCGAGCCAAGTTTGTGGGCCAATCTAGACCCCGCCCGGGACGGCGTAAAGTGCTCTTTTCCCGACGCTGCTGCGGGCCGTGCCCCCATCCCTCCCGGCGCCGCCGTACGATGGAAGGAGAACCACGGCCCGCCCGCCGTGCCTGGATGGACCCGCATGCCCACGCTTCCCGCGCCCCTCGCGGCGCTGCTCGAGGATTTCCGCTTCGCCGACCGCAACGACCGTGCCGACCTGCTCATCGGCTTTGCCGACGAGTTCGACGAGGTCTCGCCCGCCCTGGCGGCCCGGCCCTTCCCGCAGGCGAACCACGTCGTGCGCTGCGAGTCGGACGCCTACGTCTTCCCCGAGGAGCTGCCGGACGGAACGCTGAAGTTCCACTTCGCCGTCGAAAACCCACAGGGCCTTTCGGCGAAGTCGTGGGCGGTGATCATGGACCGCACGCTTTCGGGCCAGCCGCTGGAGCAGGTGGCGGCCGTCCCGCCCGACGTGATCTTCGAGGTCTACG
>JADLBJ010000223.1 GCA_020847765.1 Dehalococcoidia bacterium | reverse complement strand
TCCCTGCTGCGTTGCCCCATGGCGAGCTCCGTGAGGTGTTGCCCAACCTCTTCTTCGTGACGGGAACGATGGGCATGGCCGGTCCCGTGCCCATCCGGTTCAGCCGCAACATGGTCGTGATCCGCGAGGGCGAGCGTCTCGTGATCGTCAACTCCGTTCGCCTCTCCGACGCGGGGCTCGCGAAGCTCGACGCGCTCGGACGCGTGACCGACGTCGTGCGCCTCGCGGGGTTCCACGGCGCCGACGATGCGTTCTACAAAGACCGCTACGGCGCGAAGGTCTGGGCCATCCGCGGGCAGCGATACACCGTCGGTTTCGGGCAGAAGCCCGAGGACGTGTACTTCGAGCCCGACGAATGGGCCGACGCCAAGACCGAGCTGCCCATCTCGGGCGCGAAGCTCTACGTGTTCTCGTCGCGGCCACCCGAGGCGCTGCTGCTGCTGTCGCGCGAAGGTGGCGTCGTCGTGCCCGGCGATTGTCTACAGCACTGGAGCGCGACCGACGCGTACTTCAGCTGGCCCGCCAAGATCGTCATGAGGCTGATGGGCTTCATCAAGCCGCACAACGTCGGACCGGGATGGCTCAAGCAGGCGAAACCTCCGGCGGAGGAGCTCCGCGGCATCCTCGATCTCGACTTCGATCACGTGCTGCCCGCGCACGGATCCCCCGTCCTCGGCGGCGCCAAGGTCGCGTACCGTCCCGCGGTCGAGCGCGCAGCCACCCTCGCGAGCACCCTCTGACGAGGGCACGTCACACCTCGTCGAGGATCGCTTCTCGACGGCGCTCGTACTCGGCGTCGCTGATGCTGCCGCGCTCGTGCAGCTCCTCGAGCGTCGCGAGACGTGTGGCGAGATCGTCCACGCTCGGACGCGCCTTTGGCTCGTGCGCGCTCGTGCCCTCGGACTCCGCCTGCGCGTGCTCTTGCGCCTCGCGAGCGGCCGCGCGTGCCTCGTCCGATCGGGCGCGCGCCGGGTCGAACGCCGACTTCGCGCGTTCCTTCACGTCGTCGAACACGCGGCGCATCTCGCGCTCGCTGAGCTGACCGCCGGTCTCGAAGTAGAGCCGCGCGACGGTACCGAGCGCGATGGTCGAGGCGAAGATCAGAGGCGCCGTGAGGATGCCGCCGAAGCCGGGCAAGAGCAGCTTGCTGGCGGTCGTCGCGATCTTGCTGCCGACGAGCGAGAGGCCCACCGTCGCGCCGATCTTTCCGAGGAGCTCCACTGCGGTCTCGCGGGTCAGCTGCTGGCCGTGCTCGTTGCCGAGCCCGACGACCATCCCGACGTGGATCGGGAGAACGCCGAGAAACTCGGTCCCGGGGATCGGCAGCAACGTGACCGCGGCAGCGCCATAGCCACAACGTTCGATGAGCTGACGGCTGCGCCGTTCGCGTTCGTCGCGCGGGGGTCCGAAGAGGTAGTCCTGCACGCCGTCACGCTATGCCGAACGAGCCCGAACGGCACCACGAATGCTGACGCACCCGAGATGCGCGTCTGTCGTGGGATCGTGGGGCTCGCCGTCGCGGGCTCGCTCTCGTTCGTTTGTGCTGCGCGCGCAGGTGCGACCGATGGGCCGACCCTTCCGCCAGCCCACCTGACGCCACGTTGGGAGCGCGGCGACGCGGACACGTACTCGCGTCCGTGTGTCCACGGCGACGAGCTCGTGTTGGCGGGCGCGAGCGAGATCGTCGTCCATGCGCTCTCGACCGGGGCCGTGCTCCGTCGCGCGCCGGTCCCTGCGTCGATCGGTCGAGATCCGGGCCGGACGTGCGAAGGTGGCGAGCGGCTCGTCGGTCTCGAGCAGGATCGAACGCTCGTCGCGATCGATCTCGCCGACTTCCACGAAAGCTGGCGGTGGGCTTCGCCCACGACGCACGCACGCCTCACCGTGCTGTCGTCGAGCGCGACCACCGTGCTCCTACGCGAGCACGTGCTGGCGACGAGCCTCGCGGGCTCGAGGCGCGAAGCGCTCCACCTCCTCGATGCGGCGACCGGCCGACGCCTGTGGAGCTGGACCGCGCCGACGGAGATCGAGCACGTCCGCGCGAACGTCGATTCCGAGCGCGTGTACGTCACGGCAGTGCGTCGCGATCTCGCGTCGGGCGGATCGAGCGT
>JADLBJ010000037.1 GCA_020847765.1 Dehalococcoidia bacterium | reverse complement strand
AGAACCTCGGCGTGAAGGTGACTGTCACCCCCGCCGAGGGTCCCTTCGTCGAAGACGGCCCCTACATCGACGTCTGGGAAGAGGCCATCATCTCAGACACCGCCACACTCGAAGCCCGCTTCCTCGCCGGCGACAGCGACGTCCTCGCCGTCACCATCGACAAGCTCAAGGCCGACGAGCTCAAGGGCAACAAGGGCGTCGTCATCGAGAAGGCCACCTGCGGCGACAACTTCCAGGTCCAGCTCGACTTCGAAAAGTGGGCCCCGCACCCGAAACTCCGCGAAGCTCTCTCCCTGGCGATCGACCGCGACCAGTACATCAAGACCCTCTACCTGAACGAAGGTCAGTACGGCTCGCCCGTCGGTCCCGTCTTCGACTCCGTCCTCTCCCAGGCCGAGCTGAAGACCTATCAGAAGTACGACCCTGCTCGCGCCAAGCAGCTCTGGCAGGAAGGCGGCGGCAACACCGTCTTCCCCAACGGCTTCCGCACCATCTCCGCCACCTTCTCCTCCTTTGCCCAGACCCAGGTCGACTTCGTCAAGCGCCAGCTCGAGCAGAACCTCGGCGTGAAGGTGACTGTCACCCCCGCCGATCTCGCCGCCTACGTCTCCGTCGCGACCGCCCGCCAGAAGGACTGGGAGTTCTTCATGGCGAGCGAGAACTCCCTGTCCACCATCCCCGACTACAACGCCCTCACCTTCTATGTCCCGACGGGGTACGGCTCCATCTTCGGCAACGAGCGGCTCGACTCGCCCATCCCCGAGACGGCCGCCTACGCGAAGCAGGCGCTCGACTGGTTCACCAAGCAGTCCCAGGAGCTCGACGCCGCCAAGCGCAAGCAGATCCTGCGCGACATGCAGATCTTCCTCCTCCAGAACTTTGCCCCGGCACTCCCGCTCCCCGTCGCCCAGTTCACCTACGGCGCCCACCGCGACCGCATCAAGAACTACCCGACCAAGGACTTCCAGCTCGGGAACGCCTCGGCCGGCGTCTACCGGTCCCAGAACCTCTACATCGACGGCTAACGGGGCCACAACGGCTGGGTGGCCTGCCCGCCTTCCGGCGGGCAGGCCATCGGTGGTGAAGGAGGGGAGCCCATGCGAGCGTATGTCCTGCGGCGCTTGTTGCTGTTCCCGGTGATCCTCTTCGCGGTCTCCGTGATCACCTTCTCGCTGATCCGCCTCCTCCCCGGCGACGCCGCCGTCGCGCGCCTCGGCGCCGCCGGCGCCCAGTGCGACACCTGCTTCGAGCAGGTGCGCAAGGAGCTCGGCCTCGACAAGTCGAAGCCCGAGCAGTACTGGATCTGGCTCAAGGACGCCATCCGAGGCGACTTCGGGCTCTCCACCTCGACTCGCACCGAGGTCAGCCCGGAGCTGCGCCACAGGCTCTGGACCACGCTCCAGCTCGGCATCCTGGCCATCGTCTTCACCCTTCTCATCGGTATCCCCGTCGGTGCGGTCTCCGCCGTTCGGGCCGGGTCCCCGAGCGACTACCTCTTACGCTTCTTCTCGATCCTCGGCCTCTCGGTGCCGAACTTCTGGATCGGGACACTCGTCGTCTTCATGCCGGTCATCTGGTGGGGGTGGACGCCCGTCAAGGACTGGGTGGACCTGACCGACGACCCGGGCCAGCACTTCCTCCTGCTTCTGCTGCCGGCCGTCGTCCTGTCGATCAGCGGCGCCGCCTACGTCGCCCGCATCACCCGCTCCGCCATGCTGGAAGCGCTCAGCAGCGACCATGTGCGCACAGCGCGCGCCAAGGGCCTATGGGAGCGCGCCGTCATCATGCGCCACGTCCTCCGCAATTCGATGCTCACGCTCCTGACGGTGGTCGGTCTCCAGTTCGGCGTGATCCTCGGCGGCTCCGTCATCATCGAAAGCATCTTCGCCGTTCCCGGCATCGGCGCCTGGATCGTGACGGCCGTCAACAACCGCGACTACCAGATCGTCCAGGGGGTGACCGTCGTCTTCGCCGCCTGGTTCCTCCTGATCACGCTGCTCACCGACGTCCTCTATGCGTGGGTCGACCCGCGCATTCGCTACTGAGAGGGAGGAGGCAGGAATGGCCACGCAGGCGACCGAGCTTGAGCCGACCTTCGGCTGGGGCGAATACGGCGCCCTCGCCCGTACACGTCGCTGGACAACGCGGTTCATCCGCACGCAGCCGCTCGGCACCCTTGGCTTCGTCATCATCCTTCTCATCGTCTTCGGTGCGATCTTCGCCGACTACCTCCACACCAGCGACCCCACCGAGTTCGGCAACGACATCCTCGCCGAACCAGGCGCCGACCACTTCTTTGGCACCAACCGCGAAGGCCAGGACGTCTGGTCCCGCGTCCTCTACGGCGCCCGTCCCGCGCTTCAAATCGGCGTGGGCACGGTGCTCTTGAGCGTTGTCCTCGGGGGCGTCCTGGCGCTACTCGCCGGTTTTGTCGGCGGCACCGTCGACACCGTGATCTCCCGCCTCATCGAGATCTTCATCTGCCTGCCCGCCATCCTCTGGGCTATGGTCCTCGCCACCTCCGCCGACGACATTCCCGGCCTCGAGCGCGGCTCCGTCACCACCCTCGTCGTCGCCATCAGCATCGGCCTCGTCCCCGTCATCGCCCGCATCCTGCGGGGCAACGTCATCCAGGAGAAAAACCGCCAGTATGTGGAGGCAGCGCGTGTGATCGGTGCCAACGAGGGGCGCATCATGTTCCGCCACATCCTCCCCAACCTCGCCCCTCTTATCATCGTCGTCGCCAGCGCCACCCTTCCGGCCGCCATCCTCGCTGAATCGGGACTTTCCTTCCTCGGCATCGGCCGGCCCGCCGGCGACCCCGGCTGGGGCGCCGACCTCGGCGGCAAGGCCCGCTCCCTCTTCCGCACCTACTGGTGGCTCCCCGTCTTCCCCGGCGTCGCCCTCTCCCTCACTGTCCTCGCCTTCAATCTCCTCGGCGACAGTCTGCGCGACGTCCTCGACCCACGCCTCCGCGGCACCGGCGCCCGCTAGAGTCGCGCCAGCCACCCCGGAAGGACTGCCTCGTGCTCACGCTCGAAGACCGCGCTGCCATCCACGACCTCTACGCCCGCTACTACCACCGCGTCGATTATCGCCCGCACGAATGGCCCGACTGTTTCACCCGCGACGGCACCCTCGCGTTCTCCGACGGCAGCGTCGACCTCGGGGGTCGTGACGCCATCCGCGCCTGGACCGACGCGCGCGAAGGCCGCCGCAATGCCGGCGACCAGCCCCGGGGCCAGCACTGGTGCACCAACGTCCTCGTCGAAGAGACCCCCGACGGCGTCCGCGGCTCCTGCTACGTGATGTCCATCACCGTCAACCACCAGATCGCCGTCATGGCTCACTACGAGGACGCGATCGCCTTCGAAGACGGCGAATGGCGCTTCGCCAGCCGCCTCATCCATATCGACAGCGCCGCGCCGCCGGCCTATCGCTGAGAGCCCGGCTCCGCGCGCGCACCGCTCCCAAGGAACCCGAACAGCTCCGGGTACTTCTTGAGGCTCGCACCGCCGTCGACCCCCAGCACCTGGCCCGTCATCAGGGACGACGCCGCCGACGCCAGGTAGAGCACCAGCCGCGCAACCTCCTCCGGCTGCCCCGCCCGCCCAAGCGGTGCCTCCGCCACGAACGCCTCCTCCAGCCCCGGCACTGCCGTCAGCGCCGCCGTCGCCGGCGTATGGATCAGCCCCGGCGCGACAGCGTTCACCCGGATCCCGTGGCGCCCGAGCTCCAGTGCCGCCACCCGCGTCAGCATCGCCACGCCCGCCTTGGCCGCGCAGTAGGCCGCGAACCCTTCCGCCGCCTGGAACGCGTTCAGGCTGGCGACGTTGATCACGCTCCCTCCCGTTCCCTGCGCGATCAGCCGCGCCGCCTCGTGCTTCAGACAGAGGAACGTCCCCGTCAGGCTCACGCCGACCACCCGCTCCCAGTCGGCCAGCGGATACGCCTGGATCGGCGCGAAGCCGCCGACGCCCGCGTTGTTCACCGCCACGTCCAGCCGGCCAAAGCGTCGCACCGCCAGCGCCACCAGCCTCTCCACCGCCGCCTCGTCGCGCACGTCGATCACCGTCCCGTCGACCGCGTTGTGCCCCAGCTGCCCTATCAGCGCACCGACCCCGTCGCCGTCAACGTCGCCGACGACCACCCGCGCACCCTCGGCCACGAACAGCTCCACCGTTGCCCGGCCGATGCCCGACGCCCCGCCCGTCACGATCGCGACCGTCCCCGCGAGCACCTCCATCGCTATCTCACCGCCCTCTGCCCGTCCGGTCGCCCCCCGGATTCTGCCCGCTGCGTGCCGTCGCTCGGTTCCATGGCGCAAGTCTCGGCTCTCCTGGCGGCCGCGGCAATGAGGCGAACGACGCCTGCGTCGCCGGTCACGCTTGTCCGCCGCTGTATCCTGTGGCGACGTCCCCGCCGCCGATCGCCGGCCGCCCCGCGGGAGGTACCCCATGCCGAGCGAGGCGCTCTCCCCGGAGCGCGACTAGTACGCCCACATCACCGCCCGCCGCGCCGAGGTGCTCACCCTCGCCCTGGCCGGCCACACCCAGCCGGAGATGGCCGACCGCCTCGGCCTCGACCTGAACGGCGTGCGCAGCCATGTCCGCTGGCTCAAGGAGTTCACCGGCTGCCGCAACCTGCGCGCCCTCGGCCCCTGGTGGCTCGCGCACCGCGAGCGCTGGCTCGCCGTCCACGCCGCCCTCGCCGGCCTGCCCCCGCCCGGCCACGTACCATGAATATGGCACCCGGGATCGCTTTATCAGGCTCAGGCCCGCGCGCGATGATGCCGCATCACGTGCGTGGGAGGCTCACATGAACACATCTTCTTCCAGGATAGTCCGCCTGCGACGGGCCCCCGGGCGGCGCGCCATGACCATCCGCGTCGCCGCCATCCTTGCGGCCGTCGTCCTGCGCGCGGCCGTCGCCGGATCCGTCGCCTTCGCCGTCGACCAGGCCACACAGGGCTCCGACGAGGCCCCCGTCGAGGTCCATCACAAAGTCCCGCCCGACGTCGGCGACTTCGACGCCATCGAAGTCCCGGAAGGCCTCACGTACCGCGGGGCCGTCGTGCTCGAGCTCCGCCGCGGCACCGTCGCCGTCCCTAAAGCCTACGGCGTCTTCTGGGGCGCCGGGGACCTTCCCTGCGGTTACGGGCTTGAAATCGACCTTCCGGGGGGCACCAAAGTCTGCTTCGACGAAGACCATGGCGAGGTCGAGGTCCGCAACAAGGCCCCGGCCGACCGCGACTTGATGCGTGCCATCCTCGCCTCCGCTGCTAGCTACAAGCTGCGCCCCAGCCGCACGACGGGAGAGCTGCCGTGAAAGCCATCGCCATGCACTCGGCGCCTCAGCTCCCGCGCGGGCAGCTGAGGAGGTCGCGAAAGACGGGCGACCCCGCAGCCGGCGTGCTCGCAGCGGGCGCAGGCGTGTTGCTGCGCACCTGCGCCCGCTCCGCCGTCACCACCCCCGTCTCCACCTCCCTGAACGCGATCGTCAGGTTGTAGGTTCCCGGCGCCAGCTGCAGGCCCTCGTCGCGACCTTCCTCTTTGATGCGCGTCTTCATCTGGAAGCACACCACCCCGCTGTACGCCCGCGTCGAACCGCCGCTCCAACGCACCACCGGCCGCCCGGCCGCGTCGCTCAGCCAGATCTCCATCCCCGTGCCCGGCTTGGCTGCCAGCTGCAGCACCACGAAGAGCGCCGGCGTCCCGTTCTCCAGGTCGTCCCAGCGCGCGTTCCCCAGCTCGAACTCCCAACCTGCCGGCGGCGCTACCGGTTCCGGCACGCGCTCGGGCGGGTCGAAGACCACGTTCCCCGTCGTCGTTCCCAGCAGCGCCGCCGCCGAGGGCGAGGTCGTGTTCGAGGCGTCCGGCTTCTCGCAGCCGGTCAGCAGGAGCGCAAGCACGAGGGCGAGCGCGGCAGCGCCCACCCACCCGGCCCCCCGCCCAAAGGCGCGGGGCCCGTAGAGGGCGCCCCCCCGGCCGTGCAGCACGCTCCTACGGATTGGCGCCCACCCCCCCGCGTCGCCCCGTCACCGCGATCATCCGGTTCAGAGCGTTCATGTACGCCTTCGCGCTCGCGACGATGATATCGGTGTCCGAAGCCCGGCCCGTAAAGACACGACCGTCTTCCTCGATGCGAATCGTCACGTCGCCCTGGGCGTCTATCCCCTCCGTCACGCTCTTCACACTGAACTCCGTCAGGTCCGGCGTCAGACCCGTGATCCGGTTCATCGCCCGGTAGACCGCGTCCACGGGCCCGTCCCCCGTCGCCGCGTCGGTGCGAATGTTCCCCTCCGGATCCACCAGGCGAAGGGTAGCCGTCGGCGTCGCGTGGTCGCCTGCGGAGACCTGCACCATGTCCAGGCGCCAGGCGGCGTCCTCGACCCCATGGAGGTTGGCGTTCACGATCGCCTCCAGGTCGCGGTCGTCCACCTCCACCTTCTTGTCCGCGAGCTCCTTGAAGGCGCCGAAGACGCGGCTCAGCTCCTCCTCCGTCAGCTCGTAGCCCAGCTCCTGCATGTGCACCTTGAAGGCGTGGCGTCCGGAAAGCTTGCCCAGCACCAGCTGCGTCCCCTGCGGAATGCCGATCTCCGTCGGGTCCATGATCTCCCACGTCTCCCGCAGCTTCAGGATCCCGTCCTGATGGATCCCCGAGCCGTGCCGGAAGGCGTTCTTCCCGACGATCGCCTTGTTCCACTGGATCGGCATCCCGGAATAGGCCTCGACCAGCTTCGACGCTCGGTAGATTTCGCGCGTGTTGATCCCCGTCTCAAAGCCGAAGAAGTCCTTCCGCGTCTTGATCGCCATCACCACCTCCTCCAGGGAGGTGTTCCCCGCACGCTCGCCGATCCCGTTGACGGTCACCTCTACCTGCCGCGCTCCGTTCTGGATCGCGGTCAGCGTGTTCGCTGTGCACAGGCCCAGGTCGTTCTGGCCGTGGAAGCTCACGCGGGCCTTATGGATGTTCGGCACGTTCTCGAAGATCGCCCGGAACAGCGCCCCCAGCTCCTCCGGAATCGCGTACCCCACCGAGTCCGGGATGTTGATCGTCGTCGCCCCCGCCTCGATGCAACGCTCGACGATCGAGAAGATGAAGCGCGGATCCGACCGCGTCGCGTCCATCGGGCTGAACTCGACGTTCGACGTGTACTTCGCGGCGTGCCGCACCATGGCCTCCGCCTGCGTCAGCACCTGCTCGCGGTCCTTGTGCAGCTGGTGGGCCATCTGGATGTCACTGCTGTTGATGAACACATGGATGCGCGGGTCCGCCGCCTCCCGCACTGCTTCCCACGCCGTGTCGACGTCCGTCTGCACCGCCCGCGCCAGCGCGCAGATCGTCGCCCCCCGCACCTCGCGCGCGATCGTCTTCACCGCGTCCAGGTCCCCCGGCGTCGAACAGGGGAAGCCCGCCTCAATGACGTCGACCCCCAGCTTCTCCAGCTGCCGCGCTATCTCCAGCTTCTCCTGCGGCGTGAACGCCACGCCCGCCGACTGCTCCCCGTCGCGCAGCGTCGTGTCGAAAACAAAGATCTTCTCAGGCATTGCGTGTCCCTTTCCTGGAAGGGGCCATGCCGACCCCGAATAGCGGGCCGCTCGCCCCGGGCGTTGCGGTCAGGCAGCCGGGCGTGCGGCCCCGAACTGTGCGAATACCGGGAAACAGAAGAGCAAGAGCGGCGCCCGGCGCGAGCCGCGCGGCCTAGCCAAGGGCGCGCCCCGGTGAGTCCGGGGCGAAAGCGTCTTCCTTGCTGGCGCGGGCAATCGGGTGCTGGCGCATCGTCTCGCTAGTGTCATCGACTTCCGCCCCTTCGCACAAGAGGCACCGCCCCCAGATTCGCCCCCGTCTCACCCGGGCTTGACGTCGTCCGGCCCGTCAGCCCGTCGCGAGTCAGACCCCCTCCGTGCTACCGTGCGCCCACCTTCAAGCAGGAGAGGAAAGATGCCGCGCTTCGTCCTCATCGGCCTCGTCGAACCTACGAGCCCCGACAACCAGGCCGCCTTCGACGAGTGGTTCATCGGCCAGCACGTCGAAGACACGGCCCGCTGCCCCAATTTTGTGCGCGGCGCCGCCTACAAGCTCGCCGGCGGACACCTCGGCAGCGAGCCCGTCTCCCGCTACCTCAGCGTCTACGAAGTTGAAGCCCCTTCCTACGAAGAGGCCGAGAAGACTCTGAACGCCTGGCAGCGCGACCCCGACGCCTGGCCTGGCCGCGCCCACCACACCGCCACCCGCGAAAAGTACGGTGCCATCCCCATGCGCATCGCCGGTTCCGGCTGGTACGAGCTCCAGACCGAGTACCCGCCTCGCCCCTGAGCGCTTAACGCCGGACGCGAAGGAGGGGCCCCCGCGGGGGCCCCTCCTTCGCTCGTTTGTGCTGCTTCCCTGTTCAGGCGGCGCGGGGCAGACGGCCGGACGCCAGGCCCGCTCGCGCCCGTGCCACCGCTGCCTCCTGTTCCAGCTCCTCGACGCGCGTCAGCCGCTCCCAGTCGCCGCGCTGGCGTCGTTCCCGCTCCGTCGCCAGCCAGTCCGCCTGCAGCGCCTCGGCCAGCATTCTCTCGAACATCGTTCGACCTCCTCCGGGACCCCTGTCCCGTTCGAATATATGTTCGCACTATGCCGTTGCGTTGTCAACAGTTCCGCGCAGGCGAAGAGTGCCACTCCGCTCGGCCCGGCGAGGTGGCGGGTGAAGACGGCTCAGTCCAGTCGATGGGCCGGGCAGTCGGCCAACGCGTGAGGCTCGCCGCAATAGCCGCAGCGCACGGCCTCCGCCCCCGTCGGCGGCGTCTGTGGAGGTGCGCCCTGCTTCGCGCCGAGCGAGAAGAGCCCGCGCCGGGACAGTCGCCGCGCCCCCGGCTCGCCAGGCCGCCCACTGCCGTCCTGCTCGTCCACGCCTCCAGTCTCAGGTTTCGCAGGAGCGCCGGCAGTGACCGAAATCACGCTGCGGCGGAGCGTTCACAACCGCGGAGGCTGCCTCGGAGCGCCGCCCGCGCGGCCCAGTAGCCCGACATGCCATGCACACCCCCGCCGGGCGGCGTCGACGCCGAGCAGAGGTAGACACCCGGCAGCGGCGTCGCGTAGGGCGAAAGCCGCAACGCCGGCCGGAAGAAGAGCTGCAGGCCTCCGCTCGAACCACCCGCGATGTCTCCCCCGACGAGATTCGGGTCGTGCCGCTCCAGCGCGCCGGGGCCCATCGCGTGGCGCGCCAGGACGAGGTCTCGGAAGCCGGGCGCGTACCGCTCCACCTGGGCCTCTATCCGCTCTGTCATGTCGACCTCGCAGCCGTTGGGCACGTGGCAGTACGCCCAGAACGTGTGCCTGCCCGCCGGCGCCCGCGACGGATCGAAGAGGCTCGGCTGCGTGGTGAGGAGGAATGGCCGTTCTGGGGCCCGGCCGGCGTGCACCGCCTCCTCGGAGGCGAGGATCTCGCCCAGGGCCCCACCCAGATGCACCGTGCCGGAACGCCTGGCCGCCGCTGACCGCCATGGCACCGCCCCCGACAGGGCCCAGTCAACCTTGAACACGCCGGGGCCGTACCGGTAGCCCTCGAGCTGGCGCCGGTAGCGCCCCCGCAGTCGGTCGTCGGCGATGGCCAGGAACTGTCGTGGCGTCACGTCGAACAGCACCGCCCGGGCCGGCGGAAGGTCCGCCAGCGAACGCACCGGCCGGCCCGTCAGCACCTCGCCGCCGAGCGCGCGCAGGCAGCCAACGAGCGCCGCGACGATCGCCTCCGAGCCACCTGCCGCGAAGGGCCAGCCCACCGCCTGGGCTGAGGCAGTCAGCACCAGCCCGAAGGCGGCCGTCAGCAATTGCTCGAGAGGCACCTCGGCGTGCGCCGCACAGCCGGCGAAGAGCACGCGCGCCTCGTCGCTCGTCCAGCGAGCGCGCGCGAGGCCCGTCGCCGAGCGGAGCCCGTGCAGGCCGAAGCGGGCCATCAGCAGGGGGTGCCGAGGCAGCCGCAGCATCGGCCCGAGCACGCTCGCCGCGAGCCGCGGCCATTCCCCCACGAACGGGTCGAAGACGCCCTCCCAGGCGTCGCCGTCGGCCCCCAGCTCGGCGGCCGTGGCCGAGACCGAGCGGTGGAGGACGGCCGCTCGCTCCGGCTCGAGCAGGTGCACCAGCGGATAGGGAGGGTGCACCCAGTTCAAGCCCTGCTCCTCGAGCGACAACGACCGAAAGAACGGCGACGACACGGCCAGCGGCTGCACCGTCGAGCAGACGTCGTGGTGGAACCCCGGCAGCGTCAGCTCGGCGGTGCGCATACCGCCGCCCGGCCGCTCGTCCGCCTCCAGCACCTGTACCGAGAGGCCGGCCCGCGCCAGGGTGATCGCCGCCGCCAGCCCGTTCGGGCCCGAGCCCACGACAACCGCGTCCGGCGTCATCGGCGTCCCCCGGGCAGGCGGGCGAGGAGGTCGCGCCCAGTTCGCAACAGCCGGGCCGCCCGCAGGAACAGGGTGCGAACGGCCGCGTTCGCGCGGAGGTTGGTCGCACGCCGCCACTGCATGTGCCCGTCGACCACCCGCGCCGTGCGCTCGACCCTCCCCCGTTCGCCGAAGCGCGCCGAGAGCCGGGACAGGTTGGCGCTCCAGAACGAATCCTCGCGGCCATGGCCCCCGAGCCGCAGCCCGACCTCGTAGAGGGGGTCCCCCGAACGGGCCAGGATGTCGACGCTCGCCTCGACCTGCCCCGTGCACGGCTGCGCCGCGAACGTGATCTGGCCGGCGAACATGTGCCCGCGCGGCGTTACCATCGTGAAGGAGCGCGGTCGCAGATCGGTGACCACCATTCCCGTGGAAAGCCGTGCGCCGGCCGGCAGGGGCAGCTCGATCGCCGCGACTTCGCCAGGGCAGATACCGCTCACCGGCTGGAAGAACTCATGCTTCCTGGGCCAGAGCTCGTCGAAGTGCGCCCGCCATTCAGCGACCAGCGCCTCAGCCGAGAGCGTCGTCGAAAACCGCACTGAGTAGCTCTTGTGCCAGAGTGGGCCGAAGCCGCTCTCCGGGCGGGCGAGCGGCTGCCCGGACACGTTCGCGCGGGCGACTGCGGGCCCCCGCGGCGCCCCTAGGCGCTCGCCCCCGTCGTGATTGACCATGGCCTGAGTGTGACAGGCGTGGAGGGACGGCCCGCTTGCGCCAGCCATGCCGGCGGGCAGAGGAGCGTTACAGTTCGCCTTACTTGAAGCGGAAGGTCAGCCGGCCGCGCGTCAGGTCGTACGGGGAGAGCTCGACGAGCACCCGGTCGCCGGGCAACACCTTGATGTAGTGCTTGCGCATCTTGCCGCTGATGTGGGCGAGCACCTCGTGCCCGTTGCCGAGCTCCACCTTGAACATCGCGCTTGGCAGCGCCTGGGTCACGAGCCCTTCGACTTCGATCGCGTCACTTTTCGCCATAGATCACCTGCTTCCGCGTCCTGGAGCCGGTTAAAGCGGGAAGGAGCGGCCAACCGGCAAGGCCACCCACGGACGTGGCCGGCGCGGCGCCGGGCCACACGCCCATTCGGTTTCGGTGCGCAGGTCCGGGCGGCGGCCGGCTCGACACGATCGATGTTCGAAGCCTAGGGGACGAACGGACGCGGGTACCTGCTCCTAGCTTACCACGGCCATCGGCCACCCGCTCTGCTGGTAATCACCCCGCGATCAACTTCACCGACTCCAGCTCCAGGATCGCCGCAAAGCAGCGCTCCGCCATTGCCGTCGCCAGCGCCAGGCCGCGGTCGTTCGCCAGGTCGAGCGTCCCCCCGCCCGCCGACACCGGGTAGATGATGCAGAAGAGCGTCGCCAGCCGGTAATCCTCGTAGCAGTCGGCGAACGAGTAGTCGCGCACGCCCAGCTCTTCGAGGCGGGCGTGATACCGCCTGATGACATCCATCTCCGTGGCCCGCCGCTGGGCCGGCGGCACGCTCTGGCTCATGAAGTAGGCAAGGTCCGTTGCCCCGCGGCCGCGCGAGGCCAGCTGCCAGTCGATGATCGTCACTGGCGCCTGCCCGGGGGCGGCCCCGAAGAACATGTTGTCCAACCGATAGTCGGCGTGCAGCAGAGTCACGGGCGGCCGCGAAAGCCGCTCCAGGACGGCCGGCAGCGCCTGCTTCATCAGCTCGGCGACGGCCTGCAGGTCCGCGCTCGCGAGGTGGCCGAAGTTCTCCAGGAAGGTCGGCCACCAGCCGCGGAACGACTCCGGCGTGAACGTCCAGGGCGGTTCCGCCAGGTAGGGCACCCAGCCGAGCGCCGCGTTCGCGCCCGCGTCCCACCAGGCCGCGTGCAGCTTCGCCAGCTCGTCCACGATCTCGTTCACGGCCTCGGGCCCCGGCGGGTCGAGCTGGTCCCCCAGGCGCGCGCCCGCCAGGTCCTCCAGCAGGAGCGTCGCGTCGCCCGTCTCCTCGTCGAGCCCGACGAAGTAGGCCGCCGGAATGCTGACCGCCATCGCCGGCGCCACCTCCCGATAGAAGCGCGCCTCCCGCTCGTAGACGCGGTACTGGCGGGCGACCTCTCGTACCGGCTCCGTCGGCGCCGGCAGCTTGGCGATCAGCGACCGCGGTGCGCCTGCCTCCTCCCGGTCGTACTCCAGCTCGAGGCGGGCGAGCGCGCCCAGCAGGCCGAAGCCCGCGCCCAGCGGTGCCGCGCGCACGCCCGTGACGCGCCCGTCGCGCAGGTGCCCGCCGGCCCGCAACACCTCACTCAGCCATGCGGGCGTCAGCCCCTCCATCGTCAGCGGAAAGTCAGCAGGCATCTCCACTCCTCGGCCGGCGTTCCGGAGCGCGACTGCGGAGCCAACTCTCTTCTCGCCCCGGTGTCCGCGCGACCGGGGCATTCTACCCGCGCCGCCGCCTATTCGCCCGCGGTCCCCGGCGGCTGCAGGCAGGCGTCCACTGGATCCTGTGCATCGACGAGCGCGAGAAGCTGCGCACTGCCGCGGTCCGCGCGCCGCTGGTGAAGGGAAGCTACCAGCAGCTGACGCTGAACCCGCTCTTCCGGCGCCTGCGCGAGCTCGACCGCGAGATCGCCCGTGCCGAGGAACGCTTCGGGATGACGCCGCTCGCCCGGATGCGGCTGGGCGTGAACTACCTTCAGGAGCAGGCGGCGAAGGAGGACCTGGAGGCGAGGCGGGCGCAACGAAGACCGCACTTGATGGGCTAGCTGCAGCTCTCCCCATGGAGGGCTCATATGCAAGCACGCTGAGGTAGATGCTTGCATTCGCGGCGTCCTCCATAGAGAATGCAAGCATCTAACTGCCGCGGAGAAGACATCTATGCCAGCTGGCAAGGTCCGGGGGGGTCTAGTGCGAGCGGAACGCCTCTCTCCGGAACGGCGTAGCGAAATCGCTAAGCAGGCCGCGAAGAGGCGGTGGGAGGACTTGCCCAGCGTTGTCTGCGGGTCTCCTGACCGCCCGCTGCGGATCGCCGACGTCGAGATCCCCTGTTACGTCCTGGAAGGCGGCACCCGGGTTCTCTCGCAGGCTGGCTTCTTGGAAGCCCTCGGCCGCCATCCTAAGGCCAGCGTCAAGCCTCAAGAGATTGAGGACGGTGAGGAGCCCGTGCCGCCCTTGCTCCAAGGGCAGGCGATTCGGCCATACATCCCGCCGGACCTGATCGAGATGGCGCAGCCTATCGCCTTCCGCCTCCCATCGGGCGTACGGGCCAGCGGGTATAGAGCCGAACTCCTGCCGCAGGTCTGTGAGATCTACCTGAAGGCCCGCGATGCGGGTGTGCTCGTTCGAAGGCAGCAGCACATCGCCAAGCAGGCTGAGATCCTCGTGCGAGGCCTTGCCAATGTCGGCATCATCGCGCTAGTCGATGAGGCGACCGGCTATCAGGAAATCCGCGCTAGCGACGCCCTGGCGCGGATCTTGGAGGCTTTCATTGCGAAGGAACTTCAGCCGTGGCTGCAAACCTTTCCGACTGACTTCTATCGCGAACTATTCCGCCTCCGTGGGTTGGACTTTCCTGGTGACTCGGTCAAGAGACCACAATACTTCGGGAGCATCACAAACGACATAGTGTACACCAGAATCGCTCCTGGTGTCCTCGATGAGCTAAAACGCGTAGTGGATCGCAATGAGCGAGGGCGGCCGAGGCATAAGTACTTCCAGCGACTAACGACCAATGTCGGATATCCAAAGCTACGTGAACATCTTGGCTCGGTGGTGACGATTATGAAGCTGAGCGACAATTGGCGAGAGTTCTTGGAGAAGCTTGACCGTCTCCATCCCCGGTACGGCAAGACGCTCCCACTGCCCATGATCTACGAGGATGAGAAGGGCCTCTAGAGGCGAGGGCCGCCAGGCATTAGGTTTGCCACGTGGGCAAGCCACCGCGCTGGTACTCCTACGGCCCTGATGTCACCGCCTGGATAGAGGCGAGCTGCGTGCTCCCCTCGGGCGAGCACATCGGCCGGCCCTTCCGTCTGATGCCCTGGCAGAAGGAGAAGCTGCGGCTGCGGGCGCGCATCTGGGAGCGGCCGACGGACATGAACGGCGTAGCAGTCCAGGACTGGGTGCTGCCTCTGGCGAAGTCGAGCAGTACCTCCGCGATCTGGACAGGGACTTCGATTCCACTTCGGCATCGACCCGCGCTTCCTCGAGCGCACCCGCCAGGTCCTCGAAGCCGACGGCCTCTCTGTCGAGGAGGTGCCGCAGTCCGACTCGCGCATGGTGCCCGCGAGCGAGTCGCCTCGGGCTCGCTGGGGCCTGCGGTTCGTCAATTGAGCGAGCACCGTCTATCCGATGTAGTTCCCCGTGCCGTTGGGGCCGTCGTACAGGTGCATCGGAAGGAGGTTGGTGGCAGGCGCCCGGCCGACTGCCTCAGTAATAAGCCGCACCACCGTCTATCGAGATGGTACCGCCGGTAATTGCTGCTCCGTCCTCGGATGCCAGGAGGAGCGCCAACGAAGCAACCTCCTCCGCCGTGACGGCGCGCTTGAGCGCTGTATCCCTCGTGTAGAGAGCGACAACCTCATCGACGTTTGAGAGGCCAATGGCACGTCCAGCACGCTGTTGCAGGATGTCAGTAACCACAATTCCTGGACAAATCGCATTTACGGTTATTCCGTACTCACCAACTTCTCGTGCAACCGCCTTTACAAGACCATTGATGGCATGCTTATTCGCCGTATAAGCTGCCAGTCCTGCTTTGCCTTGTTTACCTTCGATAGAAGACATTGCGATGATACGACCACTCCTCTCCGGTAGCATATACTGGAGCGCCCAGCGCATTCCCAGAATGTATGATTCAGATTGAAGTCGAGCTCGAACTGCCACTCTAAATCTGTCATGGTGACGAGATTACCTGGATGGTCAACACCACCGGCATTGAGGATCGCTATATCTATCTTCCCATATCGCTGGACCGTAAAATCGATGAGCCCTTCCACCACGGCCCGCAGCAGCTCACCAGCCCCTTCACGCTCCCGCACCGCCACGGGCGTCCCAATGTCGCCAGCTCTACTGCCTTGCGCCGCTGGACGGGTACAGCTGTGGTGCTCTCCATCCGTGCCGGGCGACGGGCAACGCGCGGCGACGAACCGGCGATACGCTCCCCGGGTGTCTATCGGCTCCATCAACCGAGGTGACGAAGGCGTGCCGCTTCGCAGACTTCAATCCCCTGGACGAGGTCACACCGCTGGCGGCGAGGCGGTCAAGCGTCCAGACGGCGACGCCAGCGAGCACCCCGGCTCGCAATGCACCAAGCATCCACGTCCTCGAAGACGCCCACCAACTCCCACGCTCTGGCGCGCCCCGAAGCTGCGGCAGCATCGAGCTGATGGACGGAGGCCGTCTGCCGGCCGTCGCGGCCCTCGGAGATGCGGGCGTAGACCCCAACCCGAGCAGAGGTGCCTTCGTCCAGGCCGTGCACACTGGCAGAGCCTGGCGAAGATGAATCAGCCGGGTGGCTGGTACGGCGTCCAGCCGCCTCGGGTGCCGCCGGCTCCTCGTCGCCCCATCCACACTCGCTAGCGCGCGTCGATCTCTGGGCCGATGCTCTCCCCGGCGGCTCCGGCGCGGGCGTCGCCGTGCGTGCCCTTCCCGATGGTAAAGACGCTCGACCGGCGTCCCCAGCCTGCGCGGAGCGTCAGACAGGACGCACCAGGCGAGGCCCATCCCTGGGACCAGCCGGAGCCCGCACCGGGAATGGCCGGCCGCGTTGCCGGCCATGAATTAGATAGACTACCGCCAATGATCGCCTCCTCCCGCCGAGCCTGCCCACCCGCCGCCCGCGTCCTGCCCCGGCGCCTCTTCTACGGGTGGTATGTCGCCGTCGGCTGTGCTGTCTTCATGTTCGTCGGCGTCGGCGTTGGCTACTACGGCCTGGCCGTGTTCCTGAAGCCGCTCAAGGACGAGCACCACTGGTCGACGACGGCCGTCAGCGGCGCAACCGGGCTCTACTTCACCATCGCCGGCCTCGTCGGTGCTGCCATCGGCCCCCGGATCGACCGCTCCGGGCCGGTCCTCTTCATGGTCGTGGGCTCCGTCCTGCTTGGCCTCAGTGCCGCCGCCATCGGCGTCGTCGAGTCCCTCTGGCAGCTTTACCTGGTCTACGCCGTCCTCGCCGTCGCCTATGGGATGTCTGCCTCGGTCGCCGTCAACGCCATCATGACGCGCTGGTTCGTGCGCAAGCGGGCGAAGGCGATGAGTGTCTCGTCCACCGGCGTCTCCGTGGGCGGCGTCGTCCTCTCGCCGTTGATCAGCCGCCTGATCGACGTCGGCGGCATCGAGCTCGCCGCCCCGCTCATGGGCGCGCTCGTCGTCGTTGTCGCGCTGCCGGTCGTCGCCCTGGTGATCAGCTGGGACCCCAACCTGATGGGGCTTACCGCCGACGGCGAACCCCCTCCGATGGCTGGGGTGGGCGAGGACCGCGTGCTCGAACGGGTCCAGCTCCGGCGCTGGACCGGCCGCGAAGCCGCACACACCCCCTCCTTCTGGGGCGTCCTCGTCGCCTTTCTGCTCGTCCTCATGGCTCAGACCGGGTATGTCATCCACCAGGTCTCGTTCCTCGAAGACCGCCTCGGCTCCCGCGACAACGCCGCCTTCGCCCTGAGCGTCACCGCTCTCGGCAGCGTCGTCGCCCGCCTCGTCGTTGGCCTCTTCGCCGACGCCCTCGACAAGCGCCTCCTCACCGTCGTCCTCTTCGTCGTCCAGGCGAGTGCCATCCTCCTGATCATCCACGTCGACAACGTCCCTGCGACCTGGGCCCTCACCCTCGTCTTCGGCTTCACGATCGGCAATGTCTACATGATGCAGTCGCTCCTCGTCGGCGAGATCTTCGGCCTTGTCTCCTTCGGTGCCGTCTTCGGCCTCGTAAGCCTCGCCAGCCAGGTCGGGAGTGGCGGCGGGCCCTTCATGGTCGGCCTCCTCCACGACGGCACGGGCGGCTATGGCGTCCCCTTCACCGTGACCGCCGTCCTCACCTACCTCGCCGCCGGCGCGGTCCTCTTCGCCCGGCCTGTGCCGGCGCCGGCGCGGGAGCCAGCCCCCCAAACGGCCGCCGAGACGGCCGCGGGCGCTCCGGGTGCTGGCCGGTAGGCTGGCTCAGCGCTCGCCGCGCTCGTCCCCCCAGACGCGGTCCAGGTCTTCGTCCGCGACGTCGAACGCCTGCGGTCCGTCGGGAAGAGGCAGCGGCTCGTCATGCAGCCAGCGTGGCAGGCGGTCGTCCTCCCGGTCGAAGCCGGCCCGCCGGTTGAACTCCCGTTCGGCGGCGATGCCGTCTCGTGCCAGCGCCAGCACCGTCTCGTCGTCCCACTGCACTCCAAAACGCTGGCTCACGAACTGCGCCAGGTCGCCCGGCAGCGCATTTGAAAACTGGCAGACGCCGGCCGAGTCGATCGCCATCATCACAAGCTGCTCGTGGCGGCTCTGCTTGACGAGCGTGTCTGTTGTCGCACCGCGGGCGGTCACCATTCCGGCCGTGTGGTCCGCCCCCTGCGGGCTCGTGCTATAGGTGATCCCCATCCCTTTGAGCGTGCGCGGCTCCCAGGCGGGCAGCCCCTGCCCCTTCACGGCCGGCACGCGGTCGATCCCAAACGTGCGCGCCACATGCACCGTGCCATTGCCGACGATGCGGCCGAGAGCTGTACCCGCACGCACCTCTTCGAGCAGCTTGCGCGTACCCTCCCAGTCGCCCCAGGCAAGCACACCCGCCTCCATCGCCAGGCCCACGGCGTTCCCCACCTCGATCGTGTCCAGGCCGATGTCGTCGCAGAGCCGGTCGAGCTCCGCCACCAGGTCCGCCGGTCCGATCTCCAGGTTCGAACCGAGGAGCGCCAGCGTCTCGAACTCCAGGGCCGTCGTCACGTGCCTCCCGGCCGCGTCGTTGAAGAGGATCGCGCACTTGATCACGCAACCCGCCATGCAGGGCAGCATCTTCCCCCCGCGGCTTGCCCCCAGCGCCTCGATCTCCTGCCCGCTGATCCCGTCCGCAAGCTCCCAGCGGCCCACACGGTGGTTGCGCGTCGGCATCGACTGGACGTTTTCGCGGTTCACGAACTTGATGACGCCCGCGGTCCCCGTGCGGCTCAGGTTGTGGGTGCGCGGGTCCTCCAGCACGCTCTTGCTGAACTTGACCGCTTCCCGCCGGAGCTCCTCCTTGCGCGCGCCGTTGTCCGTCCGCGGCGCGCCCGCGTCGTCGACGACGATGGCCTTCAGCCCCTTGGCCCCCATCACCGCCCCCGGGCCGCCGCGCGCCGCGTGCCGCGTGGGCCGCCCCTCCGGGTCGGTTACCGCGACCGAAGCGGCGGCCAGGCGGTGTTCGCCCGCTGGCCCGATGGTCGCCGCCGTGCGCGTCAGCAGCGCCTCGCCGACCAGCTCGCGGTGGAGCGCGTAGTTCGAGCGGCCGGCCAGCGCGGCAGCGTCGGCGAGGCGCACGCCGGCCCCGACGATCAACAGCAGCTGCCAGCCGTCGCGCGCCGCCCCCGTGATCACGAGTGCGCGGACGCCGAGTCGCGCCAGGCGGTGGCCGAGCTGCCCGCCGACGTTCGCCTCCTTAGTCCCGCCCGTGAGCGGACTCTTGAAGCCGAAGCTCGTGCGCCCGCTCGTCGTCACCGTCGTCCCGCCGAGCAATCCCGGGGCGACGAACAGCGCTGCCGCCGGCGCGAGCGGATGCACACGCGCGTCCGTCTCGTCGAGCAGCATCTGCGCCGTCAGTGCCCGGCCGCCGAGGAGGCGGTAGGCGGGCGGCACGGGCCCCTCGTGGATGGCGCGGGTGGTCATGTCAACGCGGACGATGCGGTCCATGGGCGGGCTCCCGGGCGGCGTTACGTCATGGAGCATGCTACATGAGCACCGCCGCAGCCTCACGCCGGCGGAAGAACGCGCCCGCAAGCGTCCGGCCCTGTAGGATCGACGGGCGGCCCGCGGAGAGGTGCTGGAGTGGCCGAACAGGCACGCCTGGAAAGCGTGTAGGGGCGCAAGTCCCTCGTGGGTTCGAATCCCACCCTCTCCGCCATCCGAAGGGAGCCCACGCGCGCGTCCCGCCTCGTCCAGGGGCTACCTGCTCACGCCAGAGTCCCAACCACGCCCCCTCAGTGCCGGAAGTGCCGCGTCCCCGTCAGCACCATCGCCACCCCGTACTGGTTACAGCAGTCGATCCCGTCCTGGTCACGCAGGCTCCCGCCCGGATGGACAATGACCCCGATCCCCGCCTGTGCCGCTTTCTCGATCGAGTCGCCCCAGGCGAACGGGAAGAACGCGTCGCTCGCCAGCGCCGCCCCCCGCACCTCCGCACGCGCCTTCTCCATAGCGAGCTCCACGCTCTTCACCCGGTTCGGCTGACCGCTGCCCATGCCCAGCAGCCGGCCATCCTTCGCGATGGTGATCGCGTTGCTCTTCACGTGCTTCACGCAGCGCCAGGCGAACTTCAGGTCCTCCCACTCCGCCGCCGTCGGCTGGCGCTCGGTCACCACCCGGAACTCGATCTCCTCGGGACGGCGCTCGTCGGCGTCCTGCACGAGCCAGCCGCCGCCCACCTGGCGGTAGGTCCGGCCCCCGGGCCGCCGCGGCTGCGCCTCCAGAATGCGCAGATCCTTCGACTTGCCCGTGAGCAGCTGCAAGCCCTCCGGCGTGTAGGAGGGCGCGATCACGATCTCGTAGAACATCCGCGTCTCGCCGTCGTTCGGGTTCCGGAACTCCCGCAGCTCCCGCGCCAGCGCCTCGTCCACTGTCCGGTTGAACGCCACGATCCCGCCGAACGCGCTCGTCGCGTCTGCCCGGACGGCCAGCTGGTAGGCCTCCAGCAGGTCGGCGCGGCTGGCGACCCCGCAGGGGTTCGTGTGCTTCACCACCACGCACGTCGGCCCCGGAAAGTCGTTCACAGCATTCCAGGCCGCGTCCGCGTCCAGGTAGTTGTTGTACGACATCTCCTTGCCGTGGTGCTGCACGGCCGTGGCCACGCCCCCGCGGTCGTGCTCGGCGAGCGAACGATCGCGGTAGAACGCGGCCCCTTGGTGGGGGTTCTCGCCGTAGCGCAACCCCTGCGCCAGCGCCATCGGCACGGTCAGCGCCGGCGGGAAGCCCTCCCCCGGCCAGAGCCACTCCGCCACCGCGCTGTCGTAGCTCGCCACGTGCTGAAACGCCTTCCAGGCCAGCTGCCGCCGCGCCCCTTCGTCCACGCCCCCGCCCGCGATCGCCGCCAGGGTCCCCGGGTAGTCGCCGGGATCGACCAGCACCACGACGTCGCGGTGGTTCTTCGCGGCCGCGCGCAACATCGTCGGACCGCCGATGTCGATGTTCTCGATCCCCTCGGCGAAGCTCACGCCCGCGCGCGTCACCGTCGCTTCGAAGGGGTAGAGATTGCAGGCCACCAGGTCGATCGGGCCGATCCCCAGCTCGGCCAGCGCCTGCCGGTGGGACGGGAGGTCGCGCCGCGCCAGGATGCCGCCGTGCACTGCCGGATGCAGCGTCTTGACCCGCCCGTCCAGCATCTCGGGGAAGCCGGTGATGTCCTCGACTTTGCGAGCGGCGACCCCCGCGGCCGTGAGCGCGGCGTGCGTCCCCCCCGTCGAGACGATCTCCCAGCCGAGCCCGGCCAGCCCGCGGGCCAGCTCCTCGATCCCGGCCTTGTCGTAGACGCCCAGCAAAGCGCGCATCGTGGCCTCCCTCCATACTGGCCCGAAGCTTTCGCAGCGAAGGCTCCGGAGAGTTGGATAGCGGCCCAGGCGTGCGGCCTCCCCGTTACCGGGCTTCCCCGCGGTGCCCCGCGTATCGCCAGTCACCCGGCAGGCGAAGTGTAGCAGGGATCGCCCGCCCGACGGCAGGGGCCCGAGCCTCGCGCACGCAGGCAGGGGGAGGTGCACGACCTCTCCCTGCCTGCCTGATGGGAGGCGCCGGCACTACCCCCAGCGGGGCTGCTCGCCGAGGTCGATGCCCAGCGCGATCTTCCCCACGATCTCGTGCGCAAGGAGCGCGTTCGCCGGGTGGAAGCCCCCGGCCCGCACGTCCCGGTAGAGCCGCTCCAGCTCGCTCGTCTTGAACATTCCGCTCCCGCCGGAGATCGTCATTGCCCGGTCAACGACCTCCTTCGCGCCCTCGACGACGTTCGCCTTCGTCGCGACGATCTTCAGCGGCCAGTTGCCACCGTGGTCGACGTTGCTCTCCCAGTCGCTACAGAGGCGGTCGAGCTGGGCGTCCATCGCCTCGAGCCGCATGAACATCTCCGCAATCTCGTGCTGGACCTCGGGGTGGTAGGCCATGGAGCGGCTCAGCGCCAGCGACGTCCGCCGCTTGGCCGTCTCCACCGCCAGCTCCGCCGCCCGGTGCGCGACCCCCAGGTAAACCGCCGAGAGACCGCTCAGCGCCACCGCAAACAGGCAGAGAACGAACAGGTCCGCCTGGCCCGCAGGCACCTTCCGCGCGACATACCGGTCGGGCACCACCAGCCCGTCGAAGATCGTGTCGTCGCTCCGCGTCGCGCGCATCCCGAGCGTGTCCCACGTCTCCTTGATTGTGTACCCCGGGGTGTTCCTCGGCACGAAGGCGTGGATGATCTGCGGCCCCGCCGGGTCGTTCACGTCCATTGCGTGCACCCCCAGCCGCGTCCACACGGGCGTCAGGCTGCCGAACATCTTGTGGCCCGTGATCCGGTAGCCGCCGTCGACCCGTTCCGCCTGCGACGTCGACAGGAACACCGGCAGGTCGTTTCCCGTCTCCGAATGGCCCGCCGCGAAGACTTCGCCCTGCGCCGCCTCCCGCAGCATCCACTCCAGCGAGTTGTCACCGAGGCGCCGCATCTCCGCCGCTATCCCGGTCCAGTAGAGGTGCATGTTCGTCGCCAGCGCCGTCGCCGGCGCCCGTCTCGCCAGCTTCTGGAGCTCCCGCGCCGTCTGACCGATTGAGAACCCCCTGCCACCGAGGTCCTTCGGCACGTTGATCGTCAGGAACCCCGCCGCCTTCAGCTCGTCCCAGTCCTCCTGGAAGAAGCGGTTCTCCCGGTCGTACCCCGCCGCCCGCTGCGCACAGCGGTCGAGCAGCTCCGCTGGGAGGGTGTCCAGGGTCGCGATGGCTGCCATCTCTCATCTCCTGCTGCCAGAACTGCCGCTAGTAGTACTCGCCTTGAGGCGCGCCTGTCAATGAGTTTTAGGTAATGCTGCGTAGTTTTGCGTTGTCCACCTCACACGGAGGATACTGAGGAGCATGGACAACCCGGCCCCCGGCGGCGACGACCGCCTCCTCCGCGACCTCCAGCTCGAGCTCAAGGCCGAAGTCGACCGCCTCGGCACCGCCGACGCCTCCCTCGACCTCTTCTTCCTCGTCTTCCTCCGTCGCCACGAGCGGTTCGGCTACTTCCGCTTTGGTCCCGTCACGATCGACGTCCGCCTCCTCGAGGACCTCGTCTATCGCACCGTCCCCCGGAACTCGCCCGACCAGCCCTCCTACGGCGACGACTTCGTCCGCTTCTCGCGCGTCCTGACCGACGAAGTGCGGCGTGCAGGGCAGCGGCGGGTCGACGACCTGCACCTCCTCCTCGCCTTCATGCGCGTCGGCGAGGGCCTCCCCGCCCGCGTCTTCGGCGAGCTCGGTCTCACCCCCGAGCAAGTCGAAGGCTACGCCCGCCGCGACGCCGGTTCCCCCGCAGCGGCCACGGGCGAGCACCTCTATTCCCCGGAGGAGGCCGCCGCCTATCTCGGCGTCCACGTTCAGACCGTACGCGGCTGGATCCGCTCCGGCCGCCTGCGTGCCAGCCGCCTCGCCGGCCAGCGCGCCCTGCGCATCCGCGCCTCCGACCTTGGCTCCGTCCTCGAACCTGTCGAACCCGACGACGTCACATAACCTGCCCGACCGTCTCCGCCGTATACTGCCGTCATCCCCAACCCCGCGGAGGGGTCGTCCCATGGCGCTTTTCGTCGTCCGTCGCAACGTCGAAGGCCTCGGCCAGGAGGACATCGACGCCGCCGCGTACCGCGCCATCATGTGCTCCTACGAATACCCGGGCATGAAGTGGCACCGCTCCTACTGGGACTCCGCCCTCGGCGTCCTCGACTGCGTTTATGAAGCTCACGACGCCGACGAGATCCGCGAGCACGCCAAACGCTCCCGCATCCCCTGCGACGACGTTCGCCCCGTCGAGGAGATCGATCCCACCACCTACCTTTCCGGCTGACCACCCGGCCGCCCTGCACTGCGGGCCAACGCCCGCCCCCGCCGTTCGCGGCTAACGCCAACACCAAGCTAAGGTGGACGGAGAGGCAGCCGCCCCGGGAGGAGCCGTTGGCCAGCAAGCGACCCGACAAGGAGCTCCTCCTCGAGCCGCCCATCGTCCGCCACGCCGAGCTCACCCCGGCTCCGGAAGACCGCGTCTACCTTCTGTTCGTCGCCGGCGCGTTTATCGCTGCCCTCGGCGGCGGCTTTGTCCTCGGTCTCCTCACGGCCCTCGGCGAGACCGGCCTCGACGGCCTCGACGGCGACGTCCCCTGGCTCATCCAGGCGCACGGCTGGGCGCAGCTCCAGGGCTGGGCCGGCCTGTTCGTCGCCGGCATGGGCCTTCGCCTTCTCCCCCGCTTCGCCGGCCGCCGCCCGCTGCCCGGCCTCCTGACGGCCGGCGTCTTCGTCCTCCTGGCCGGCGGCATGGCTCTGCGCGTCGCCGGCCAGGCAACTGGCCCCGGCCGCGCCAGCGAGGCGCTCCTCCTTGCCGGCTGCGTCGCCGCCGCCGCAGGGGCAGCCGCCTTCGCAACCACCGTTGGGGCCGTCCTCGGCCGGGCGCGCCATCGCCACGATCCCTGGTTCGCCTTCGCCGCCGCGGGCGCCTGCTGGTGGGTGGTCTGGGCCGGCCTCCTCCTCGCCGCCGGCGTCCGCGGCGCCGCGAACGACGCCTTTGTCCCCGTCCACCTCGACGACACCTCCACCTGGATCGTCGCCCTCGGCGCTGTGGGCAACTTCATCTGGGCCGTCCAGAGCCGCGCCGTCCCCATCTTCTTCGGCCGCAAGACGCCGCCGCTGCGCCGCGCCGCCCTCCCCGGCACCCTCCTCCAGCTCGGCCTCCTCGCCCTCCTCGTCTCGCTCTGGACCGACGACCCGGCCACCCGCGAACGCCTCGTCGGCGCCGGCTTTGTCCTCGCCGGCGCCGCGATTGCCGTCCTCGCACCGTTGGCAGGCTCCATCTGGGGCGAAGCCGACCGCCTCCGCCCCCGTGCCCGCAGTGCTGCCCGCTTCGTCATCGCCGGCAACCTCGCCGCCCTGGCTGCCGGCCTCTTCCTCGTCTGGGCCGGGGTCCTATCTCTCATCTCCGGCGATTACGAGGCCTTCGGGTTGCGCGACGCCGCCCGCCATGCGTTCGGCCTGGGCACCATCACCCTCCTCATCGCCGGCATGGCCCAGCTCGTCGCCCCGTTCTTCGCCCTTCGCCGCGTGGAGGCGGGTGGACCCGCCCTCGCCGACCGCGTCGCCTGGTGGGGGTTGTTGCTCGCCCTCGTGGCGCGCGTGCTGAGCGGCCTCCTCTCGGGCATCGCCGGCCTCGACGCGCGCATGCACCTGGCCGCCGCCGCTGGCGTCCTTGCCTGGGCGGGCCTCGCCGCCTTCGCCGGCATGGCTGCTCACGCCCTCAGCCAGGAGCGGCGTCGCAAGGCCCTCATCGCCGGCAACGCGGAAGCCGCTCGCGCCCGCCGCTGACCACCTGGCAGCTCAACCGCTCACCCGGCGCAACAACGCTCGGCAGGGCCCGCCGTCGCTCCCCGGAATGAGCAGCGGCAGGCAGGCTAGCTCATACCAGCCCGCCCCCACGCCGCGCAGATCCAGCCCCTCCAGAATGACCACGCCGGCCCGCAGCAAGGTCTCGTGCGCCGGGGCCGGGTCTGCTTTCGGCGCCACTGAGAGGTAGTCCATCCCCACCAGACGCACTCCGCGTCCCACCAACGCCGCCGCCGCCTCGCCCGTCAACCCGATGAAATCGCCCGAAAACCGGTCCAGGTCCCACAGCCGCGAGTTCTGCGTCCGAAAGAGGATCCGCTCGGCACCTGCCGGGATGGCGAGCCCGGCCAGCGCTCCCCCGTCGATATTCCCCGCCACGCCCGTCGCGTCGACCACCACCGCAGGCCCCATCAGCGCCGCGGGCGACAGCGCTTCCACGCCGGCCGCCCCTTCGATGAAGTGCACCGGCGCGTCCACGTGCGTCCCCGTGTGCGCCCCGAACGACAGCTCAGTCACGTTCGCCCTGTCCCCGCGCGCGATCGCCGCCGCCCGCCCGATCGCCACCGCCGGATCGCCCTCGTACACCGGCATGTCCTCGCGAATGGGAACTGTTATGTCAATCCAGTTGCTCATCTCTCTGCCTCTCGACGCATTGCCCGGCTGTGCGCCCGGCGCTCGCCCACTAGAGCCGCGCCGGCCGGTCCCGACGCCAGCGCGATCCCCGCATTGTGAACCGTCTCCCCGGCCAGCCGCTCAGCTTGCCCAACGCCGACAGCATCGCCGGCACGACGATCGACTGCACGAAGAACGTGTCGATCAGGATGCCGGCCAGCATCGCCAGCGCGAACTGGCGGAAGGTCGTCAGCGGGATGATCACCAGCAGCGCAAAGCTCAGCCCCAGCATGAGCCCCGCCAGCGAGATCGCCGGCGTCGCCGTTCGCCCAGCGCGTGCAATCGCCCCGGGCAGGCTCTCGCGCTCGGCGTCCTCCCAGACACGCCCCACCATGAAGAGCGTGTAGTCGGTCCCAAACGACACCAGCAGCACGGCCACCGCGAAGGGCACGTAGTAGGTGAGGCTGTCGTAGCCAAGCTGGTTTTGGAACACCCAGACGGTAAGCCCGAGCGACGTCAGCACCGTCAGGGCGCTCGACGCCAGCAGCAGGAGCGGCGCTATCAACGCTCGCAGGAACACCACCAGGATGATCAGGTCGATCGCGAGGATGCCAAGCGACACCCGCACCAGGTCGCCGTTCGCCCGGTCGATGAGTTGCGCGCTGATCGCGGTGTCACCGGCCACGCGCAGGCTCGCGCCCGGCAACCCGGCCCCCTCCAGCAGTGCCTTCGCCCGCCCCTGGATGTTGCTCACAGTCGCAATCGCGTCCGGGCCGTACGGCTCATTGGTCAGCACCAGCACGTAACGCGCCGCGTCCCCCGATTTCGCCACGAGCACGCCGTTCGCGTTCTGGAGCGGCGCGAAGCCGGGGCCGACGACCCCGGCCACACCCTCGATCTGTCCCAGCTCCTGCTGCAGCCGCGCCAGCGCCGCCTCGTCCCGGGCGATCCCCGGCTGCTCCACCACCACCTCGGTCGGCGCCACGATGCCGCGATTGAAGCCCGCCGCCGCAGCGTGCGCTGCCCGCACCGGCTCCGTGTCCGACGGCAGGTCAGTGATCAGATTCAGCCCCACGCGGTAGCCTCGCAGCGGCCAGGGCCCGGCGATCAGCAGCCCGAAGCCCAGGAACACGAGCACGAAGGCCAGCGGCCGGTTTGCTGTCAGCCGGCCCACCTTCCCGCCGAGCCCGTGGCCCTTCTCCTGCACTGGCCGCATCCCCGGCGGCGCCCCGGGCCGCGACGGCCAGAACACGTATTCCCCCAGGAGGCCCATGAGCGCGGGAATCGCCGTGATCGCCATCAGCCCGCCCACCAGTACGGTCACCGCCATGCCCGGGCCCAGGCTGTTGAACAGCTCCAGCCGCGCGAGCAGCACAGCCATGCTCGTCGCCGCGATCGTGAACGCCGCCGTGAAGACGATTGGCGTCACGTGCCGCACCGCCCGCCGTGCCGCCACCCCGCGCTCCGCACCCCCCCGCAACGCCGACCGGAAGGCCGAGAGGTAAAAGATGCCATAGTCCGCCATGATCCCGAGGACGAGGACCGTGAGCATCGGCCGCAGCTCACGCGGCACAGTCACGCTCGGCAGCCCGCTCAGCAGCCCAATCGCCCGCGTCGCCAGCAGAAAGGCGAGCGCAGCAGGCAGCAGCACGACGAACGGGGCCACCACCGACCGGAAGGCGAGCCCAACCACCACCAACACCAGCCCCACGCTCGCCAGCTCCACCCATGGGAGCTTGTCGACGATCACGTGTCCCTCTGTCCGCCGCAGCGCTATCGCCCCCGTCACCCCCACGGCGCCGTCGCCCGTATCGTTCACGTACCGCCGGACGAACTCGTGTGCCAGGGCCACCTGGTCGGCCGGGGATACGTCCGGCTCGAAGAGCAGATACGTGATGATGGTCGTCCCCTGTTCGCGTGACGACGGAAAGAGCCCGAGCGCGTTCGTCACCGGGAGCGCGCCCGCGATTCGTTCCAGGCCCGGCAGCTGGTGCAGGTTCAGTTGCACCGCCCTCGCCACCGCTCGCGCCTGCGCCTCCGCACTCAACCCGTCGGCCTTTCGCTGCACGACGGCCACACGCGTCAACAGGGGCAGCTCGAACTGTTCGTACGACCGGATCTCCGCCTGCACGGCCGGCAGGTCGTGGGGGATAGCCGAAACGATGTCGGCTCGTGAGGAGTCGTACCCCGGCAGATAGATCAGCGCCGCCACCACCCCACCGATT
>JADLBJ010000036.1 GCA_020847765.1 Dehalococcoidia bacterium | reverse complement strand
TTCCCCGTGAACCCGTCCATCACTACGACGTCCACCAGCCCCCGGCTCAGGTCCTTCCCCTCGACGTTGCCGGCGAAGTTCAGGCTGCTCGCCCGCAGCGCCTGGTTCACGTCCAGCACCAGCTGGTTGCCCTTCGAATCCTCTTCTCCGATCGACAGCAGCGCCACCGCCGGCCGCTCGACGCCGAACATGCGCGCCATGTACGCCGCCCCCATATGCGCGAACTGAACAAGGTGAATCGGCCGGCAGTCCGCGTTCGCGCCCACGTCCAGGAACATGGTCAGGCGTTCGTTCGGTGCCGGGAAGATCGTCGCCAGCGCCGGCCGCCCGATCCCGCGCACGCGCCCCAGCGTCAGCAGCGCCGCCGCCATCGCCGCTCCCGTGTTGCCTGCTGTCACGAAGGCGTCCGCCTCCCCTGCCCGCACTAGCCCCAGCCCGACGTTGATCGACGCGCCCGGCTTGGCTCGCACCGCCTCCGTCGCATGGTCGTCCATCTCGATCACGTCGCGCGCGTCGACGATGCGCAGGTTCGCGATCTCGTTTGTGCCTCGCAGCTCCTGCCGGATCGCCTCCACCTGCCCCACCAGGATCAACTCCACGCCCAGCCCGCCCGCCGCCATCAGGGCGCCGGCGACGATCTCCTGGGGCGCCTGGTCCCCGCCCATCGCATCCACGACGATCCGCGCCGGCTGCCTCGTCATCCTCGCTGCCTCCGTGCGATCACAATCATCCGCTCGCTCTCGTTCGCCAGCGGCTCCAGGTCGTAGCCGCCGTACACTCCCTCGGGCGTGAGGCCCGAAAGGGCGAGCAAGCACTCCGTCTCGAATCGATAGACGTACCGCAGCCGGTGCTCGCTCTGCCAGCGCCGTACCGTCCCGTCGTCCCCGGTCTGTTCGTACGCTACTCGCAGCCAGCGCGTCTGCTCGGCCAGATCGTCCTCGCGCACGTGCCACACGTCCAGCTGCAGTCCCTCAGCGTCCCTGCCGCTCCACGCCAGCAGCGGCTGGCCGTTGCCTGTCGGGTCCAGCCATGCCGCCGGCCCGGGCAGGTCCAGGGCGAGCACCCCGTTGAAGGCCAGCGCCTCGCCCAGCGCTCGCAGCACCGCCCTTTGCTCCTCGCCACCCGCGCAGTGCAGGAAGACGTCGGCGGGGACCACGATGAAGCCGTAGTGGCCGCGTTCGAGGCATGTCTCGCCGGCCCGCCCCTCGACGAAGCGAACGTCCAGGCCCGCCTCCGCCGCTCGATCCCGTGCGATGGCCAGCATCGCCGCCGAAGGATCGAGGCCTGTCACCGCATGTCCCGCCAGCGCCAGCTGCAGCGCGACCCTGCCCGTGCCCGTCCCCACCTCCAGCACTGGCCGTTCCGTTCGCCCCGCGAACGACTGCCAGAGCAACGCGTCCTCGTCCCCCCTACCTCCGTGGACGAGGTCGTAAAAGCGCGCGTCCACGGCGTACGGGTCGCTCACGCCCGCCAGCGTAGGGACGGTGCCCGCCGGCGGTCAATTCGCCGCCCCTCGCGGAACGCGGCGACGGTCCAGCTTTGCACGTCTCGCGCCCCGGCGGGTAGATTCCCGCCAATGGAGGTACCCATGGAACAGGAGCTCGCCGGCAAGGTCGCCGTCGTCACCGGCGCCGGCCGCATGCGCAGCATCGGCCGCCCCATCGCCCGCACCCTCGCCCGCGCCGGCGCCGCCGTCGTCGTCACGGGCACCGGTCGCCCGCCCGAACGCTACCCCGACGACGAAAAGGCCGCCGGCTGGCGCGACGTCGAGAGCGTCGCCGGCGAAATCCGCGCCGCCGGCGGCGTCTGCCTCCCCCTCGTCTCCGACGTGAGCGACGAAGAGGCCGTCGCCGCACTCGTCCAGCGCACGGTCGCCGAGTTCGGCCGCCTCGACATTCTCGTCAACAACGCCGGCGCCGCCCGCGGTGAGGACCGTGTCCCCGTCGTCGACCTCCCCTATCCGGTCTGGCGCAAGGTGCTTGTCACCAACCTCGACGGCACCTTCCTCGTCTCCCGCGCAGCCGCCCGCCAGCTGATCGCTCAGGGCGAGGGCGGCAGCGTCGTCAACATCTCCTCCATCGCCAGCAAACTCGCCGCCGCCAACGCCGCCGCCTACTCCTCCTCGAAGGCCGGCATCAACGCCCTCAGCCACTCCCTGGCAATGGAGCTGGCGCCACACGGCGTCCGCGTCAACGCTGTCTGCCCCGGCATCGTCGACACCTTCCGCATGGACGACCTCGGGCGCGGCGACCAGTGGCGCCAGACGGTCCGCCGCACCATCCCCCTCGGCTACGCCGGCGATGGCAGCGAATGCGCCGAGATGGTCCTCTTCCTCGTGTCCGACCGCGGCAAGTGGATCACCGGCCAGGCAATCAACGTCGACGGTGGCACCGTCTGGGGCCAATGAGCGGCCGACCACGCGGCCCGCGGCGTTCAGGCGACACGGCCCACCGCCGAACCATCGACCGCCTGCGCGCCCTCCGCCACGACCCCGCCGCCCGGGCAGCCTTCGCCGCCCAGGCCCTCCCCGGCGAGCGGAACAGCGAGGTCTTGCTCGCCCTCCTCGGCGCGCTCGCCGGTCACGTCGTCCCCGACGCGGGTGATGGTCTCCGCGCCGCCCTCGTCTACCTCCGTGCCGACCCAAGACGCCGCGACCCCGGCGGTTTCGTTCGGGCCGCCACCCTGCGCGCCCTCGCCCCCCTCGCCACCGGCGACGACCTCGTCCTGTTCCTCGAAGCCACCCACACCTACGAGCCCTCGCCCCAGGACGGGGCCGCCCCATCCGTTCTCCGCGCAGCCGGGTTGGCCGGGCTCCTGCTGCTCGACGAGCGCGAGGCCACCGCCGCCGCCATCCGGCTCCTCGCCGACAACAGCCGCACCGCGCTGATGACCGGCGAGCCCGCCCTCACGGCCGCCCGTGCCCTGGCCGCGGCCGGTCAGGTCCTCCCGCTCTACCTGTTTTCACTGCTCGAGGCGGGCCTCGCCGAGGTCGTCGCCGAATGCCTGCGAGGTCTCGCCGCCGCACCGACCGCGGTCCTCGCCCACGCCCTCGAGCACTTCGCACAGGAAGATCGCGAGATCGTCCTCCTCGCCGTCTGTGACCTTGTCACCACCGCGGAAGCCGAGGAGCCCGTCCTGGAGCCCGCGGCGCGGCTCCTGAGCACCCTCGCCAGCGACGACCTCTACGCGTACCTCGTCGCCGCGATCGTGGCGGCGCGCCGTCGCCACCTTGTCGGCGTTCTCCTGAACGCCGCCGAACGCGAGCACCGTCCAGAGCGGCTGCGCATCCTCGCCGACAGCCTCGTCCTTCTCCCCGGCGAGGAAGCGCGGCACGTCACCGACACCCTCGCACGCCGCCTGCCTCCCGCCGACTGAGCGACCGCCCTGTCTGGAATCAGTTGTCGGCGCCCGCACGGGGCTCGCGCGCCGGCATTCAGCAGCCCGGCTCGCCAGCGTTCCCGCAGCACGACCGCCGCGTCCTGATCTTCGTCCAGGTGTTCCTTAGCGCCTGGCGGAGCTTCGTCCCCAACGGCGCCCGCGATCCCCGCCAGTTCACCAGGCTCGCCCGCAACGACGAACCGTCGGCCCTGCTCATGCCGCCGTGGGCGTCCGCGGGTAAATGTCCGCCCGCGTCGCTTCGAAGGCGGTGATCGCGTCCTCGTCCAACAGCGTCAGCCCGATGTCGTCCAGCCCTTCCAGCAGGTTTCGCCGCACGAACGGGTCGATCTCGAACCGCCCGATCGAGGTGCCGTCGGCCGTCGCGACGGTCTGCGAGACAAGATCGACGACCACCTCTGACCCGGGGATCTCCTCCGCGCGTGCCATCAGGCGGTCCACGTCCGGCTGCGGGAGCACCACCGTGAGAAGCCCGATCTTGGCGCAATTGTTCCTGAAGATATCCGCGAACGAAGGCGCGACGATCGCCTTCACGCCGAGGTCCTGCAGCGCCCACGGCGCATGCTCGCGCGATGACCCACAGCCGAAGTTCGGCCCCGCAAGCAGGATCGGTGCTCCCGTAAACTCCGGCCGGTTGAGGACGAAGTCTGGGTCCGCGCGCCACGTCTCGAAGGCGAACTGGCCGAACCCCGTGCGCTCAATCCGCTTCAGGTACTGCGCCGGGATGATCTGATCGGTGTCCACGTCTGCCCGGTTCAGCGGGATCGCACGCCCCCGCACCGTCTCGAATTTCTCCATGGCTTCCCCTCACTTCCAGCCGCGAATGTCGACGAAGTGCCCCGCGATTGCCGCGGCCGCGGCCATCTGCGGGCTGACCAGATGCGTGCGACCGCCGCGTCCCTGGCGCCCTTCGAAGTTCCGGTTCGAAGTCGAAGCACAACGCTCGCCCGGCAGCAGGATGTCCGGGTTCATCCCCAGGCACATCGAGCAGCCCGCGTCTCGCCACTCGAACCCTGCCTCCCGGAAGACCCCATCCAGCCCCTCCTCCTCCGCCTGGTGCTTCACCAGGCCCGAACCGGGGACCACCATCGCCCGCACCGTCGAAGCCACCTTCCGGCCGCGCACCACGCCCGCAGCTGCCCGCAGGTCCTCGATTCGCGAGTTCGTGCACGACCCGATGAACACTCGGTCGAGCGGAATGTCTTCGATAGCCGTGCCCGCTGTGAGGCCCATGTACACAAGCGACCGTTCCGCCAGCTCCTGCGCCTGACGACTCGCGGCAGCCGCAGGGTCCGGCACCCGGCCGGTCACCGGCACGCTCTGCGCCGGCGTCGTCCCCCAGGTCACGCACGGCTCGATCTCGTCGCCGGCCAGAGTCACCGTCGTGTCGAATGCCGCGCCCTCGTCCGTCGGCAGTGCCCGCCACGCGTCCAGCGCCCGCTCCCAGGCCGCGCCCGTGGGCGCAAACGGCCGGCCCTCCACATAGGCGAAGGTCGTCTCGTCCGGCGCGACCAGGCCTGCCCGCGCTCCCCCTTCGATCGACATGTTGCAGACCGTCATCCGCCCCTCCATCGACAGCGCTCGGACGACCGGCCCACGGTACTCGACCACGTGCCCGACGCCGCCAGACACCCCGATCTTCCGGATGATCGCCAGGACCAGGTCCTTCGCCGTCACACCCGGGTGGAGCTCCCCGCCGACATCGACCGCCATCGTCTTGGGGCGCGCCTGCGGGAGCGTCTGCGTCGCCAGCACGTGCTCCACCTCGCTCGTGCCGATGCCGAAGGCCAGCGCCCCGAAGGCGCCGTGCGTCGCCGTGTGGCTGTCCCCGCAGACGATTGTCATCCCCGGCTGTGTCAGCCCCTGCTCCGGTCCGATCACGTGAACGATGCCCTGCCGCACGTCGTCGACCCCGAACAGCGGCACGCCGAACTCCTTGCAGTTCTGGCGCAGCGTCTCCACCTGCTGCACGGAGAGCGGGTCCGTCCACGGCCTGTCGCGATCCACCGTCGGCACGTTGTGGTCCACCGTCGCCAGGGTCAGCTCCGGATGGCGCACCCCACGCCCGACCAGCCGCAGCCCTTCGAACGCCTGCGGCGACGTCACCTCGTGCACGAGATGCAGGTCGATATAGAGGAGGTCGGGTTTGCCCGCTTCGCTGCGGACGAGGTGGTTGTGCCAGATCTTCTCTGCGATCGTACGGGGCTGGGCCATGCGGGGTGCTCCGGGATGGTATTCGCGGCGGTGCCAGCGAAGATTGCTCAAGCGTACCGCAGCGGGCCCGCTCGACCAAAGAACGAGCTAGATTCCTGCGCGGTCGCGCAGGCCCTTCACCTTCCGCGGCCTCGCGTTCAGCGCGACCGGCGATGCCGCCTCCCGTGTCAGCTCCTTCCAGATGCGGCTCAGCATCAACCCCACCCCGTCGGCGTCGTTGAGCACCGGCCGCTTACCGGCACCCTCCGCCTCGGCGCGGATGCGCGCGCTGGCCGCGTGCCCGATGTACGCCGTGTTGACAACGACCAGATCGGCGCTCCCCCGCGCCGCTGCCAGGGCGCGCTCTCCCTGCTTCGCCGCCGCCGCGTCGAGCCAGACCACATCGCAGCGCCACTCACGCAGCGCCGCCTCCACGTGCTTGCACACGGCCGGCCGGCCACCCGCCAGCACGATCCGCTTACCCCCGAACGACGGCGGCGCCTCGAGCTCCGGCTCCTGACCGGCGCCCGCCAGCGCCGCCTGCACGTCGTCGCGCAACTGCGGATACGCGAACTGCAGGCCGATCACCGCCCGCTCCAGCGTCTCCAGGTCCTGGTTGCCCTTGCGTGCCTTGCGGATCGCCTCGCCTACGTTCGCGAACGCCTCGTGGTGGTCGGCGCCCTCCGCGAGGAGCGTCTCCAGCTGGCAGATGAGTGCCGGTGCCTTCAGCGGGCGGAACTCCGCCGCCAGGCACTCGGCGCACAGCTCGCGCACGGCGCTGTTCCCGGGCTCTAACTGGTACTGCCGTACGAGGCGCCAGAACGCCTCGCGCGCGTCCTGGTCGTGCCGACGACCGACAGCTGCCTCGAAGGCCGCCCGGAACAGGTGCAGCCGCTGGGCCGCCGTCACGCGGGAGGCGCCCGCCACCTCGTCCCCCTCCACCATGGCGCCCATCCGATTGAGGAGGTTGTCCGCCCGCGGGCTCGTCTCGACCAGCGGGATCAGATCGATCATCTCACGAATCGGCTCGTGGACCCCCCTTGCTTCGAAGGAGGGCAAGTATGCCCGCTCGGCGATCTCCGCGTTCAGATCGGGCGTTCCCGCCATGTAAACGTCCGCCAGGTACCCGGCCGAGCTTTCCAGGCTCCGTTCGGCGAGCACGCTCAGGTAGCCCGGGAACTGGTCCACGCTCGCCCGCTCGCCGCTCAGGGCCACGGCGTAGAAAGCGAGAAACTGCGCGTAGCGGCCGTTTCCGCCGCTGGCGTAGCGCGCCAGCTCGCGCCGATGCTGGAGCGTCACCTGCTCCGACGGCGCCGGCGCCACGATCGCCAGCACCGCCAGCGCTGCCGGCGCGGCCAGCTCCCGATCGACCAGCGGCAGGAATTGCATCGCGCGCTCGGCCACCCATGACGCGTCCTCCAGGCCAAGCTCGGCCACCTCCCGCGGCCAGCCCATTATCCAGTCCGAGACTGTCTCTGCGTTGAGAAGCACGTTCGCCAGGAGCACTGCGGCCAGCGCCTGCCCGTCCGGGTGCAGCCCCCCCGTGCGCAGGGCGTCCACCACCTGCGCCCTCGCCCGGCGCGCCCCCGCCCGCGCCGACGCCACGAGCTGCGCCACCCGGCAGTTCGCCGCCAGGTCCGGCAGGCTCGCCGCCAGGCCCTCTTCGGTCACCAGCTGGTCCAGCGTCCGCAGCCCGCTCGACCCAAATGCCGCCCGGTCGAACCCGCTTCCTTCCTGCAGCTCCAGCAGGATCAAACCGCGCATGTCGCTCGCGGAGCCGATGGGCCGCACGGGCCTCGTGTCGGCGTTGATGAGGCTCAGAACGAGCTCTTCGTACGCCACTCGGGCGGGCGTCGCAATCGTCGCTCCCGGGGCGTTCCGGCGTGGATGCAAAGCCCGCGACAGGTGCTCGAAGGCTGTGTCCGCCCGCCCGGCCCGCCAGGCGGCGATCCCCGCCAGGGCGCGCATGTCCGGCCAGTCCCCCGCCGACGCCTGCAGCGCTCGGTTTGCCTGGTCCAGAGCTGCCGGCGCGTCCTCGTTCAGGCGAGCCAGCACCTCTTCGACGCTCCCCGGCTCCGCCTCAGCCGGGTCCGCCCGGGCCGGCGCAGGAGCACCGGTCGCTCTCCCGGACGGCGCTCCGCCGCCTGCGAGCCGCTCGTCGAGGCGTTCGATCGCCGCCGTCAGCCGCTCCAGCTGCTCGGTAAGGCGCGCGAAGACGTCGGCCGGCGGCCCCACCGCGGTTGTCGGCCGCAGCTCCGCCGCCGGCTCCGCGCCGGTCGGCTTGATGAGCCGTTCGGCCGGCATGGCAGTAGCAGCCTCCGACAGCGACAGCGACAGCGGCCCGGTCCCGCCCTCCTCGATACGCTTCAGGTCGATATAGCTCGCTGCTTCTGACGTGACGCTGAGCGTCGTCCCAAAGCCGTCTGCCAGAATGTCCAGCGCGAGCGGCAACGCCGCTACATACCAGCACCGGCCCTCTGGATCCCAGCGGTACCCCGGGATCCGCTTCACCAGCTCCCGATCGGTTACCGCACAGCTTATGGCCAGCTGGTCTCGCACCAGGCGAACGCCAGCCTGCGATCCTGCTGGCGGCCACACCTGCCCGCGCGCGCTCGCGACGTCGATGGCCAATGCGGCGTCGTGGTCCCAGCCGCGCTCGCCGAAGATCCGATCGAGCGCCAGGATCACGCCCGCCTGGTGCGGGAAGGTCCAGCAGCGCCGCTGCGCCAACCAGCGGCAGCCCGGAATGCGCTGCACCAGCGCGGCTTCCTCCGGCGTGCTTTGGAGCAGGTACCGGTTCTCCTCTGCAACAAGCCGAACCATCTGGCCGCCACTCTACAGCGGGCGGCAACTCGTTCCTATTGGCATTCCCCCTGTTGCCTCTGCCGCTGAAATGGCCCTCAAAGACCTAATGAGGCGGCCCGCTAGACAGGGTCACCATCTCCCGATGCTGCCCGCCAGCGCTGTCCGTCCAGCTCACGGCCACCCGATCCCCCGGATGGCGGCTGAACAGGAGCTGACTAATCGTGGCCGCCGTCTCCACGGTCACGCCAGCGAGCGCCGTGATCGTGTCACCCGCGGCGATGCCCATCCCATGGGCCGGCGATCCGGGTTCGACGGCGCTCACCACCGCTCCCGGTCCCGTCATACTCGCTCGCGTCGCCACCCCCAGAAAGGCCGTGGCGCCGATATGGATCGTCGCCGACGCCCGCCCCTCGCGGATCTCCTTCACGATCGCCATCGCCGCGTTGATCGGAATGGCGAAGCCCCCGGTCGAGCGCGACCGCAGGCGGAAGTGGCCCGATGTCGAGGCCGCCGTGTCTACGCCGATCACGTGGCCCCCGCCGTCCAGTAGCGGCCCGCCGGAGTCGCCCGGCTGGAGGGGCACGCTCGTCTGGATCAGCCCGTCGAGCTGCTCGGAGCTCCCGTCCGACGTGTCGTAGGCAGTAATCGACTGGCGCAGGGCCACCACCGCTCCCGTTGCCACTGTCGGTGCCCCGCCGAGCCCGCCCGCGTTCCCCAGCGAGATGACGGCGTCGCCGACCGCCACCTTCTCGGAGTCCCCGACCACCGCTGTCCGCAGGCCCGACGCGTCTCTCAGCCGGAGCAGTGCGACGTCCGCCGCGACGTCGTAGCCAACCACTTCCGCCTGGTAGACACGGCCGTTACCCACGTCGGTCGCCGTGATCGTCGTCGCCCCCTGGATCACATGGTTGTTCGTCAGGACCTCGCCATTGGCCGTGAGCACGATTCCCGTCCCCGCTCCCTGCCCGCCATGGAAGCCGAGGACGGTGTTGATGTTCACCACGGCGGGTGCTGCCGCGCTGGCGACCGCCGCCACACCGGCCGGCGGCGTGCCCGTGGTTCGCACCTCCGCCCGGCTGTCCGTGCTCGCCGAGGTCCTGTACGCGACAACGACCACCACCAGGCTCAGCCCAACGAGCAGTAGCACCAACCCCGTCAGCAGTGCCCATTGCAGCGCCGACGGCGGGTCCTGGCGCCTTTCCCCTCCGGCCGCTCCGTCCCCGGCGTCCTCCCGCGCTCGGGGGCCGGGTGGCGCCGTCTGCTCCCAGCTGAGGAACCGCGTCCGCGGCGCCGGTGCCGTCCCCGTCGACGACGTCGTCCACTCTGGCACCGGCACTTCATCGCTGCCGACCAGCCGGCGGGCATGCTCTAGCACCATCCCCAGCGGCACCGGCTTGTGCAGCACCTCGGCTACGCCCACTCCCTCGGCGTCCGGCACCCCTTCCCCCGTCAGCACGAGGACAGGCGCGTCGACACCCGCCTGTCGGAGGCGAAGTACCGTCTCGCTCAGGCCGCCGACCGGCACCCCGTCGAGCAGCGCGACGTCGTACGGCGCCGCGATCACCCCGGGCGACAGCGCCTGATCGACCATGTGCCCGGCGTGGGCCAGGAAATCAGCGAGCCCCCGGGCACCGGACATGCCCTGCACGAGCAGGATGCGCATGCCCTCAGTGTGCACCTTCTGGCTGTGCAGTTGATGAAAAGATCATGTGACAGCCGCTCAACGACGCGGTCGGCGCTGGCGGCCACGGCGCGCACGCCGGCCACCTGGCCCCCATGCGGCGAGCCCTGGCTCTGTCGGGGGGAGCGCCTCCCCGGACGCGGCCGTCGTAACCGCCGCCTCGCCCCGCACACCGTCGGCAGCTTGCGACCCGACAGCCTCCCCCCTCTCGGCCGGGGCGGCCGCTGCCCCCGCGACCTCCTCGCTCTTCGCAGCCACCGGCCCATCCTCGGGTCCGAGTACCACAGCCTCCGTATGGACACCGGCGGCTGGCTCGATGGCCGGCTCCGGCGTGCCTCCGCTCTCGCCGCCGTCGATGTCGGACGCCGCGGCGCGCTGCTCCACGGTCGCCGGCGATTCCCCGCGCTGCGCCCCCCCAGCCTCCACAAATGGCTCGCCTGGCTCCCGGGACAGCACCTCTGGCAGCGCTCCCGGCCGCCCGCTCTGCGCCGGCGCACGGAACGCCCGCAGCTCCGTCTGGGCGTCGCGCAGGAGCACCTGCCAGTTCTCCTGCTGCGCGACCAAGCGGTCGATCGTCTCCTGCTGTCGGCGCACGGCCGCCTGCGCCTCGTCCAGGTGCCGCGCCAGTCGGTCCCGCTCCGCCCGCAGTTGCTTCAACACCTCCCGGTCGTCGGCCCCCGGGCTAGCCACGGTCGCTCTCGGCCGGCACAAGGCACCACGTCGGTCGCGGTGTCGGGGCTCGGGCGGCAGGATTCACCATCTGCATCCTCTCGGTCGCCAGTGTCGCGTCGCCGTCATCGGCAAATCGACGCCCAAATTGCTACTGGCGTGCTCGCTTTGCGCGAGCTTCTATACTCCGCCGCAGTCTACCGGGCGCCGCGTCCACGCGCCGCGCCTCCGGGCCTGGTCCGGCCCGGTGAGGAGAGGGAGATGCCCGAACCCGCTGCCACACCCCTCGCCGGCGTCCGCGTCGTCGACCTCACCATCTGGATCCAGGGGCCCGTCGCCGCCACCATCCTGGCCGACCTGGGCGCCGACGTCATCAAGCTCGAAAAGGCCGGAGAAGGCGACTTCAGCCGCAACGCCCGTACCGCTTTTGGTGTGGAGATGCGCCGCCCCGAACGCGCCAACCTCCTCTGGTCGCTCTTCAACCGCAACAAGCGCGACGTCGCGCTCGACCTTCGCCACCCGCGGGCAGCCGACGTTCTCCGCCGCCTCGTCGAGGGCGCTGACGTGTTCGTTACCAATCTGATGGACGACGCCCTCGCAGCGCTCGGCGCCGACGAGCCCACGATTCGCGGCATCAACCCCCGCGTCGTCTACGCTCGTGGCCTCGGTCTCGGCGAACAGGGCCCGCGCGCGGCCGACCCCTGTATGGACACGGTCGGCCTGGCCTACTCCGGCTTCATGTACACCAGTTCCGGCGACGCGCAGCGGCCCTACTACCCGCCCGGGGCCCTCGCCGACGTCCTCTCCGGGACGAGCCTCGCCTTCGGTATCCTCGCCGCCCTCATGCGGCGAAACGCCACCGGCGAGGGCCAGACCGTCTCCTCCTCCCAGCTCCAGTCCCTGATGTGGCTCCAGACGCTCAACGTCGGCGTGAGCGCCAACCTCGGCCGCCCGTTCGAGCCCTTCGACCGCCGCGACGCCCCCGTCGCGACCTTCAACACCTATCAGTGCGCCGACGGTCGCTGGCTGGGGCTCGGCGTCGGCGCCGGCCAGGAACGTCAGTGGTGCGTCCTCTGCCAGGTCATGAGCCTCGAGCACCTCCTCGCCGACGAACGCTTCACCGACCTCGCGGGCCGGATGGCCCACAACCGGGAACTGACGCGCCTCTTCGACGAACGCTTCGCCACCGCGCCCGCGGACTACTGGCTCGGCCTCCTGCGCTCCGCCGGCGTCTGGGTCTCGCCGGTCAACAGGGTCCAGGACTTGACCGACGACCCGCAGGTCCGCGCCAACGGCTATCTTTTTGAGACGACCGACGGCGACGTTGCGCCCGCCCTTCCCTTCTCCCTCGCCGGCCACACCGTCGAGCGTCGGGGCGCACCTTCGTATGGCGCCGACAGCGACACCGTCCTCGCCGACCTGGGTTTTACCGCCGACGAAGTGGCTGACCTTCGCGCCGCCGGTGCCCTCTGGTAGAAGCGACCGCAGCGGGACTCACAGCCTGCATGCCGCTTTTCGACGACCTGCCCGAGCGACCCATGAGAACGTCTTCGCTGTCCTGCTCACGTCGGCCTGCATCCCCCGATCGGTGTTCAGCGAGGGCAGCGAAGAAACCACGCTGAAGTCGACGGCAGCCGGCCGGTCGGAGCCGCGGCGAGGTCCCAATCGCGCACACGGGCGAATCCTCCTGTTCCCACAGTCGTGCCTGCCTGTCTGTCTCCGTTTGACATGCCCTCTCGCCGGCGGAACAATCCCCTCCCCATCTCTCGCGGAGGAGAGCCGTGAAAGCAGCGGTGATGTACGGCGTCGGTCAGCCCCTGGTCATCGAGGATGTCACCGTCGACGAGCCCCACCAGGGCGAAGTCCTCGTGCGTACGGGTGCCTGTGGCGTCTGCCACTCGGACCTCCACTTCATGGAAGGCTCCTACCCCACGCCCGTGCCCATCGTTCTCGGCCACGAATCTGCTGGCGTTGTCGAACAGGTCGGCCCGGGCGTCACGAACGTCAAACCGGGCGATCGCGTCGTCATCGCCTTCGTGACCTCCTGCGGCTACTGCGACAACTGCGTCCAGGGCAAGCCCTACCTCTGCAGCAACACAGCGCGCCTCGGGCGCGCCGATCGCCTTCGCCTCAACGACCGGCCGGTCTCGCAGTTCGCCAACATGTCCGCGTTTGCCGAACAGCAGCTCGTCAGCGCCAACGCCTGTGTGCTCGTCCCCGACGGGGTCCCGCTCGAGGCAGCCGCCCTCGTTGGCTGCAGCGTCATGACCGGCGTCGGTGCCGTTGCCAACACCGCCAAGGTGCCGGTCGGCTCGACGGTGGCTGTCGTGGGTGCCGGTGGCGTCGGGCTCAACATCGTCCAGGGGGCCGCCCTCGCCGGCGCCTCCCGCGTCATCGCGATCGACCTCCTCGAGAATAAGCTGGCTGCGGCCCGCGAGTTCGGCGCGACCGACCTCGTCGACGCCTCCCGGGGCGACCCCGTCCGTCAGGTCCTCGACATGACGGACGGCGGCGTCGACTTCGCCTTCGAGGCCATTGGCCTTGCGCAGACCGCTGAGCAGTGCTTCAAGATGATCAAACGCGGTGGGAGGGCCGTCGTCGTGGGCATGATCCCCGTCGGGGCGACCGTCAGCCTCCCCGGTGTCGGCTTTCTCTCCGAAAAGGGGATCATCGGCAGCTTCTACGGCTCGACCCGCCAGACCCACGACATGCCCTGGCTCATGGAGCTCTACCGCCAGAAGCGCCTGAAGATCGACGAGCTCATCTCGCGCCGCTACCGTCTCGACCAGATCAACGAAGCGTACGCTGCTCTCAAGGCCGGCGAGGTGAACCGCAGCGTCATCGTCTTCGACTGACTGCGGCCGACAGAGTCAGAGAACGCCCACCAGCTTCAGGCCCGAGGACAGCAGCACCACCGCCAGCGCTGGCCTGACCAGCCGCTTCGGTGCCCGGGACGAGAGCTGCGCGCCCACGAAGACCCCGGGGATCCCGCCGAGCAGCAGCGCGCCCGTCAGCCCAAGTTCCACCTCGCCGAAGAGAATATGCCCGGCCGCCGCCGCGCCCACCAGCGGGATCGCCTGCACCAGGTCCGTCCCCACCATCTCCGCCACGCCCAGCGCAGGGTAGACGAGCATCAGCATCACGATGATCAGCGAACCCGAGCCCACTGACGTCAGCCCCACCATCAGGCCACCAAGCACGCCAATTGCGATCGTTGGCGCCCGCCGCAGCACGACCGCGTCGCCCTCACCCGCCGTCCGCCCCGTGAACCAGCCGCGCAGCAGCATCGACGCCGCCGAGGCGAGCAGCGCCAGGCCGATCGCCTGCCGCAGGAACGACTCCACGTGCTCGGTCCCGACGGCCTTCAGGACCAGCACACCCGCGAACGCCGCCGGCACCGAGCCCAGGCAGAGCCAGCGCACCACGTCCCAGCGCACCGTCCCCCGCCGCATGTGGACGCCGGCCCCCACCGGCTTCATGAAGAACGAGACAAGCAGGTCACTCCCGACGGCCGCCAGCGGCTGCACGCCGAAGAGAAGGACAAGCATCGGCGTCATCAGCGCGCCCCCGCCCATGCCGGTCAGCCCGACAGTGAACCCGCCGAGCAGCCCCGCCAGCGCCAGTGTCCAGTCAAGTTCCATCGGGCGGAGTATAGCATTTTGTTCATATAGTCGAGCAAGTTACTCGACAATATCCCGGGGCAGCGGTTCAGACCCCTGTGCTAACGCCGATCGCCCGTCCGATCGCGAACGTGATCGCCGCTGCGGCGAGCCCGAACACCAGCATCCGCGATCCTGAGAACAACACCCCGCGCCCCGTGAACAGGGTCGTCACCGCGCCGGCCAGGAAGAGCGCGATCCCCGCCGCCACCCCGCTCGCCGCCACGCCGCCGACACCTCCGGTGAAGAGCCATGGCACCAGCGGGATCAACGCCCCGACGGTGAAGAGCACGAACGAGGTGACGGCTGCTATCCACGCGTTCCCCACCTCTTCGGCCGACATTCCCAGCTCCTCCCGCGCAAGCGTGTCCAGCGCCGTCTCCGGGTTCGCGAGGATCCGTTTTGCCATCACCTTCGCCTCGTCCCGCGGGAAGCCCTTCGCCTGGTAGATGAGCGTCAGCTCCTCCTCCTCCTCCTCCGGCATCATCTCCAGCTCCGCTCGCTCCACTGCCATCTGCCGCTCGAACGCTTCCGCCGACGACCGCACCGAGATCCACTCCCCCAGCGCCATCGACAGCGCACCCGCCAGCAGCCCTGCCAGTCCGCCCACGAAAACCACCGATCGCCCCGGATCAGCTCCGGCCAGCCCCATGACCAGGCTCAGATTGGAAACGAGCCCGTCGTTCACGCCGAGGACCGCCGCCCGCAGCGCGTTCCCCGTGCCTCCTCGATGGCGCCCCTCGATCTGCGCGATGTTGAGGCCCTCGCCCCCCCGCTTCGATCGGCCAATCTCGCGGAAGAGACGGGCGTGCGAGCGCTCGTCCGCAGGCAGGTTCGCCGCCACCGCCTCGGGCTGATTGTCGTACATCCCGGTGGCCGCCACTTCCATTCGCGTGACGATGGGCGCGACCACCCCCGTTCCAAACCGTCGTGCCAGCCAGCCAAGCGATCGCACACGCCACGACGGCCGATACCTCGGCACCGCCTCCCCGGCTTCCCGCAGCTTCTCTTCCCAGAGGGCGCGATGGCGGCTCTCGCTCTCCGCCAGCCGCAGGAAGACCTCCTTCAAGCTCGCGTTCTTCTCCGCCGCGGCGAGCATCTTGTAGAGCGCCTCGCCATCGACCTCGTCCCTCAGGTTGCTCCGAAACCGCGCGATGTCCTCGCGCGTCGGCCGTCGCCCGGTCTCCGCCTGCGCCATGGTCACAGTGTACCGGGCCGCCCCAGGCTCCGCTGCGCATGGAGGGAACGGTTGACTCCCGCCGGCTATAGTCCTGCCTGGGCGGAACGCAAGACAGGCTTCGCCATCGTCACGGGGAACGGGTGGTAAACCATGCACAAGCTGCTCCGACGGCCTTCCGCGACGTAGCCCATCCTGCTCGCCGGCGCCCTCCTGCTCGCCATGGGGAGCGACGCGGCGCGAGCCCAGGACGCGGCCCGCCGCTCGACCCCAGAATCGTGCTGGCCGCTGTCGCTCTCCTTGGCGGGGCCGGGCTGTTCCTGATTGCGCGCCGTTCGCGCGGCTAACCCAGCGGCGTGCTGCCCTGCCTGACACGAGGTTGTGCTGCGCCGCCGCCGAAGGGGGGCCGCAGCCCGGCCGACGGCGAACGGACGGGCGCAAGCCTGCCTTGCCGTCTTCCGCACCGGCGCCCATCCTCCCACCATGGCCCGCTCGCTGGCGCTCGTCCTGCTGGCCCTGGCGTTCGCCTTCCTGGGGCTGTCGGCCTGCGGTGAGGCCTCAGTAGCGCCCCGTGTCCCGCCCCCCTCGGCCACCGCCGCCGTCGTGCCGGCGCATACGCCCACGGCGGCCCCCTCCCCGACGCCCGCCGAGACACCGGCTGTCCTCCTCGCCGTAGGCGACATAGGCGACTGCGCCTCTACGGCCGACGAGGCCGTCGCCGCCCTCGCCGCCTCCCTCCCCGGCACCCTCGCTCTCGTCGGCGACCTCGCCTACGAGACCGGCAGCGCCGCCGACTTCGCCCGCTGCTTCGACCCCGCCTGGGGAGCCCTCCGTGACCGCGTCCGGCCTGCCGCCGGCAACCACGACTACGGCATCCCCGGCGCCCGCGACTACTTCGCCTACTTCGGCCCCGCCGCGGGCGAGCCCGGCGCCGGCTTTTACAGCTACGACCTCGGCGCCTGGCACGTCGTCGTCCTCAACAGCAATTGCGACCTCGTCCCCGGCGGCTGCGACGAAGACTCACCCCAGGTGCGCTGGCTCGAGGCCGACCTCGACGCTCACCCTGGGGTCTGCGTCCTCGCCTACTGGCACCACCCTCGCTTCACCTCCGGCCTGCATGGCGACACCACCGCCATGCAGCCCGCCTGGGCCGCCCTTGCCCGCCACCACGCGGCCCTGGTGGTGTCCGGCCACGACCACCACTACGAGCGCTTCGCTCCGCTCGACGCGGCCGGACAGCCCGACCCGGCGGGGGTTCGCCAGTTCATTGCCGGCACCGGCGGCGCCCAACTCTACCCGATCCTGTGGATCCACCCTGGCAGCGCCGTCCGCGACGTCAACACCCACGGCCTCCTCGATCTCAGCCTCTTCCCCGGGCGCTACGCCTGGCGCTTCCTCCCCGTCGCGTCCGGCACCTTCCAGGACGCGGGTTCCGCAACGTGCCCCTGACACGTGCGGCGCGTCCGTCGTGATCGTCTTTCCGGTGGCCGCTACCGCTCGCGTTGTGTAGCGTCGAAACACTCGCGCCTTCGAAGAGTAACGCCTTGGCTTCTCGCAGCCTGCCCATGGACGAGGCTGTCGCCCGTCGTCGCCTGACCGCGCCCGGTCGGCCGCTCTCGTCCCTCCGCCATCGCGACTTCCGCGTCCTCCTCTTCGGCACAATGGCACTCCAGATCGGCAGCTGGGTCCAGACGATCGGCCTCGGCTGGCTCGTCCTCCACGACCTGGGCGGCTCGGCCACCGACCTCGGCCTCGTCGCTCTCCTCCGCGGCGCGTCGCTCCTTGTCGTCTCACCCGTCGGCGGCTACCTTGCTGGCCGTCTCGAGCGACGTCGTCAGCTCGTCGTCTACACCTTCTGCGCCGCGGTGATCGCCACCCTGCTCGCCGTCCTCACCACCAGCGGCGCGATCGCCGTCTGGATGGTCTACTGCACGGCCGCCGCTGCCGGCGTGGTCGACGCCCTCGCTGGACCGATCCGCATCCTCCTCGTCTACGACAGCGTCCAGGGCGAAGACCTTACCAACGCCGTCGCCCTCAACGCCCTGGGCGGCAACGCCATGCGCGTCATCGGCCCCGCGATCGGCGGCGCCCTCATCGGCGCCGTCGGCACGCAGGGCGCCTTTCAGCTGCAGGCCGCCTGCCTCGTTCTCTCCGCCGTCCTCACCTGGATGCTGCGGCCCAGCCCGCCGGACGCGTCCGCCGGCCCGGGCATCTTCCGCAGCCTCGGGCAGGCCCTCCGCTACGTCGCCGGCGATCGGCGCATGAGCGTCATCGTCTTCATGGCCCTGCTCCCGAGCGTCCTCGTCTACCCGTACGTCACCTTCCTGCCGGTCTTCGCCAGGGACGTTCTCCATTCGGACGAGGCGGGCTATGGATACCTTGCCGCCGCTGTGGGCATCGGCTCCCTGCTCGGCGGCGCCGTCGTCGCCGTTACGTCGGGCCGCGGCCGCATGGGCCCCGGCATGATGTGGGCCTGCCTGGGCTACTGTCTCTCCGTCGGCCTCTTCACCCTCACCCGCCACCTCTTCCTCGCGGTCGCGATCCTCTCCCTTGCCGGCGTCTTTCACAGCGTCTACTCGGCCCTCAACGCCTCCCTCATGCAGCTCAAGGCCGACCCTGCCTTCCGCGGTCGCGTTATGGCCCTTCAGACGATGACCTGGGGCACGACGCCCTTCGCCGCCCTCCTCATGGGCAAGATGATCGACCAGTGGGGAGCGCCCCACGTCGTCCTCGCCTGGATGGTCATCGCCGCCTCGCTCACCCTTCTCGTCGCCCTCGCTTCCCGCGAGATGCGCCGCGTCTGACGGTGCCGCTCGCAACCGGCGCCCTTTCAGCGACCGAGCCGCGGATGTTCTTGGAGCACCCGCCGCCGGCGCGCGATACTGCTCCCGTGGACTCCCTGCGCGAGGCTCTCCTCCCCGGCCTCCGCCGCCTGCAGCCCGACGGCGGCCTCACCACCGAGCCGGCCCAGGCCGACGCCCTCGACGCGGTCGCCGAGATCCTCGTCCTCGACCTGGAGATGAGCGGCCCGAACGCCCGCATGCACGAAGTCCTCGACCTCGGCGGTGTCCGTGCCCGTCTCGCCCCTGGCTTTCCTGAACACGACGCCTGGGGCTCCCGCGTTCGCCCCCGCCACATCGGCAACGCCGTCCCGGGTGCCCTCAAAGTCGTCGGCTACTCCCCCAGAGCGTGGAAGGACGCCATCGAGCTCGAACAGGCGATCGGCCGCTTCGCCCGCCTCGCCCCCGGCGCCGCTGTTGCCGGCTGGGGAATTGGCCAGGACGTCGCCTTCCTCGTCGAGTCCTTCCGCCGCGTGGGCGTCCCGTGGCCCTTCGCCCCCGTCGCCCTCGACGTCCAGCCCATCGCCCGCGGCCTGCTCGGGGGGCGGGGACAAGTCGACCACTTCAACCTCGGCCACGTCGCCGACCGCCTTGGCATTGGCCGCCTCGGCGAGCACGGCGCCCTGGCCGACGCCTACGCTGCCTACGACGTCCTCGTGAAGCTCATTGCGGCGGTTCCGCTTGACAGCCCTTAGCTCACCCCTAACGATACGGGTGATGTTCTCGGGGCGGGGTGCAATTCCCCACCGGCGGTGAAAGCCCGCGACTCCGCGCAAGCGGACTGATCCGGTGTAACTCCGGGGCCGACGGTCACAGTCCGGATGGGAGAGGACATGCACGTGTCCCGGCCGCGCCAGCGTCGGGCTCGCCGCGCAGCGCTGTCTCTCCCTGCTCCCCCCGGTGCACTATTCCAGGGGAGCCTGCGCCATGACACCTAACCCGGCCCGTCGAACCCAAGCCGCCCGGCCGGAGCGCGCCTGATGTTCACCGGCATCGTCGAAGAGGTCGGCACCGTCGTCGAAGCCGGCGAAGGTACCCTCCGCGTGCGCGCCCCCCTCGTCCTCGCCGACGCCCACCTCGGGGACTCGATCGCCATCAACGGCGTCGACCTGACCGTCGCCCAGATCGACGGCGACGTCTTCTTCGCCAACCTCATGCCCGAAACTTACCGGCGGTCGAACCTCGGTCGCCTGCGCCCCGGCGACCGCGTCAACCTCGAGCGTTCCGTTCGGCCGACCGACCGCCTCAGCGGCCACATCGTCCGCGGCGTCGTCGAGGGCGTGGGCATGCTGCACTCCTTCACGCCCGAAGCCGCAGCCGTCATCGCCCGCATCCTCGCCTCGCCGTCGCTGCTCCGTTACATGGTCGTCAAGGGTCCCGTCTGCGTCGACGGCGTCTCCCTGACCATCGTCGCGAAAGACGCCGAGAGCTTCTCCGTCTCGCTTGTCCAGTACACCCAGGAGCACACCAACCTCGCCGCCCACCGGCCGGGCGACGAGCTCAACCTCGAAACCGACATCCTCGCCCGCTACGTCGACCAGCTCCTCCACGACGGCGGCCGCGCGGCGAACCATGGAGCCCAGGCATGACCGACCGCGACCCCGTCATCGTCTCCGTCCCCGAAGCTATCGAGGAGTACCGCCGCGGCAAGTTCGTCATCATCACCGACGACGAAGACCGCGAAAACGAGGGCGACCTCGTCCTCGCCGCGCAGTTCGTCACTCCCGAAGCGGTCAACTTCATGGCCAAGTACGGCCGCGGCCTCGTCTGCTGCTCCCTCACCGAAGAGCGCGTCGCCGAGCTCAAGCTGCCGATGATGGCCGAAGACAACACTTCCCACTTCGGCACCCCCTTCACTGTCAGCGTCGAAGCCCGCACCGGGGTCTCCACCGGCATCAGCGCCGCCGACCGGGCCCGCACAGTGCAGGTCCTCATCGAACCGACCACGGTCCCCGCCGACCTCGTTCGCCCCGGGCACATGTTCCCGCTGCGCGCCCGCAAGGGCGGCGTCCTCGTCCGCGCCGGCCAGACCGAAGCGAGCGTCGACCTCGCCCGCCTCGCCGGCCTCTACCCCGCCGCCGTCCTCTGCGAGATCATGAAGATGGACGGCGAGATGGCGCGCATGCCCGACCTTCGCCGCTTCGCCCGCCGCCACGGCCTTCGCATCGTCACCGTCAACGAGCTCATCAAGTACCGCCTTCGCACCGAACGCCTCGTCCACCGCGTCGCCGAAACCCGCCTCCCCACCCCCTACGGCGAAATGATGATCCTCGCCTACCGTGCCGATCACGACCCCGCCGAGCACGTCGCCGTCGTCAAGGGCCCGATCGACCCTGAGAAGCCCACCCTCGTCCGCGTCCACGACCAGTGCGTCACCGGCGACGTCTTCGACTCCATGCGCTGCGACTGCGGCGAGCAAAAGGACCGCGCGCTGCGCATGATCGGCGAAGACGGCGGCGTCTTCCTCTATATGCGCCAGGAAGGCCGCGGCATCGGCCTCCACAACAAGCTCCGCGCCTATGAGCTCCAGGACCGCGGCATGGACACCGTGGACGCCAACATCGCCCTCGGCTTCCCCGCCGACCGCCGTGACTATGGCATCGGTATGCAGATCCTCCTCGACATCGGCGTGCGCAAGCTGCGCCTCATCACCAACAATCCCGCCAAGCGCGCCGGCCTCGAGGGCTATGGCCTCGAAGTCCTCGAGCGCGTCCCCATCGAAACCACACCCAACCCGTTCAACATCCGCTACCTCGAGACCAAGCGCCGCCGCATGGGCCACCTCCTCGATGGCCTCGAAACCCTCGCCGGCGGCCGCTGATGTCCACGAGCATGGGCGCCCGAGAACGCCATGCCTGAGCTCGAAGGCTCCCCCTCCGGCGAAGGCCTGCGCGTCTGCGTGATTGCCTCCCGCTGGAACCAATTCATCACCGCGAAGCTCCTCGCCGGCGCTCTCGCCACCCTGCGCGAGAACGGCCTCCACGAAGACGACATAACAACAGTCCACGTCCCCGGCGCCTTCGAGATCCCGACGGCTGCTCGCTGGGCGGCCGAGAGCGGCCGCTTCGACGCCGTCGTCTGCCTGGGCGCCGTCATCCGCGGCGAGACGGCCCACTTCGAATACGTCGCCGGCGGCGCCGCCCAGGGAGCCGGCCGCGTCGCTCTGGACACCGGCGTGCCCGTCGTGTTCGGCGTCCTCACCACGGATACGGTCGAGCAGGCGCTCGCCCGCGCTGGCGGCAGGGACGGCCACAAGGGCGAAGAAGCGGCCCGCACCGCCATCGAGATGGCCAACCTCCGCCTCCTCCTCGCCGACCGTTAACCTCCCCATCCTACCGCGCCCACCGATCTGGCTGTCCGCCAGGCCCCCAAGAACGTCGTCCTCTTCGTGCGACTTGCCCTGAGGCCCGGCCATGGCCCGCGCCGACCTGCTCGCCGCCGCCCGGCCGGCCGCCCGCGTCGAGACCTTCCCCGGCGTCCTGAACGCCCCGCGCGGAGCCGCCCCTACCTCCCGACGGCGCCTCCGCCACAGGGCCACCCTCGCGTACAATCGCCCCACATCCGCGCGGAGGCCCTCGTGCAGTACGAAGCCATCCTCTACGACGTCGCCGCCGGCGTCGCCACCATCACCCTCAACAAGCCCGAGCGCCTCAACGCCTTCGACGACCAGATGCTCGGCGAATGGCACCAGGCGATCGCCCGCGCCGACGCCGACCGCGACGTCCGTGCCGTCGTCATCACCGGTGCCGGCCGTGGCTTCTGCAGCGGCATGAACGTCGCCCAGGAAGCCCAGGGCGGCGGCCTCCTCCGCACGGAGCAGACCGTCGTCCATCGCCGCCGCACCCTCCGCGATCGCGTCCACCCCATCCCCCGCGCCCTCATCCAGCTTGAAAAGCCCTACATCGCGGCGATAAACGGCGCTGCAGCCGGCGCTGGCATGGATATGGCCACCATGGCCGATATCCGTTTCGCCAGCAGCACCGCCCGCATGGGCATGACCTACGTCCGCATGGGCCTCATCCCCGGCGACGGCGGCTGCTACACCCTGCCCCGCATCGTCGGCACCGCTCGCGCCCTCGAATTGATCTGGACGGGCCGCCTCTTCTCCGCCCAGGAGGCCCTCGAGATGGGCTACGTCACCGCCGTCTACGAGCCCGACGAGCTCATGCCCCGCGTGCAGGCGTTCGCCGCGCGCCTCGCCGCCGGCCCGGCCACCGCCATCCAGCTGGCCAAGAAGCTCGTCTACCGATCGACCCAGATCCCCTTCGACGAGCACCTCGACATGGCGCAGCTCGCCATGACGATCGCTCAGTCCACCGAGGACGCGCGCGAGGGCCCGCGCGCCTTCGTCGAAAAGCGCGAGCCCCAGTTCAAGGGCTTCTGACCGCGGTCGCCGCCCGTGACCTACGCCTACATCGTCGCCGGTGCCGTCCTCGGTGCTCCCCTCCGCTATTTCGTCCAGGGGCGCGTTCAGGATGCCACCGGCATCGGCTTCCCCTGGGGCACCCTCGTTGTCAACGTCACCGGCTGCCTCCTCATCGGCCTCCTGCTCACGCTCGCCGAGGATCGCGACGTCCTCAGCCGCGAGGCCCGCGTTTTCCTCGTCACTGGCTTCCTCGGCGCCTATACGACCTTCAGCACCTTCGGCTGGGAGACCTTCGCCCTCCTCCAGGACAACGACGTCCTCCGCGCCGCAGCCAACGTCCTGCTCAGCGTCGGCGTCGGCCTTCTCGCCGTCTGGGCCGGCTCCGCCGTCGCGAGGACGTTCTGATGCCCGAGGACTTCTCTTTCCATGGCGAAGGCCTCCTCCTCCGCGTCTTCATCGGCGAGAGCGATCGCTGGCATGGGCGCCCGCTCTACGAGGCGATCATGCTACTCGCGAAGGAACGCGGCCTCGCCGGCTGCACCGTCGTCCGTGCCCTCGCCGGCTTTGGCGCCGCCTCGCGCGTCCACACCGCCAAGATCGAACGCCTCTCTCTCGACCTCCCCATCGTCGTGGAGATCGTCGACGTTCCCGCCCGAATTCGCGCCTTCCTCCCCGAAGTCGAGCACATGGTCGAGGACGGCCTCGCCACCCTCGACCCCCTTGAAGTCCACTTCTACCGCCACAGGCACCGCTGACCACCTTTGGCCCCTAATCGTGTGACCGCCTATCATCGATGGGTTACGTCCAGCACCGGGAGAGCCGCGCCATGTCCCACGAACTCGACACCCTCGTGCCCAACGAAGCCAAGACCACCGTCCCCGAGTTCGGCAGCGGCGACACGGTGCGCGTCCACGCCAAGGTCGTCGAAGGCGACAAGGAGCGTATCCAGGTCTTCGAAGGCGTCGTCATCCGCAAGCGCATGAAGGGCCTCGTCTCCAACTTCACGGTGCGCAAGCTCGCCAGCGGCGTCGGCGTCGAGCGCACGTTCCCCGTCAACAGCCCCCGCGTCGACAAGATTGAAGTGGTCCGTCATGGCAAGGTCCGACGCAAGAACCTGTACTACCTGCGCGGCCTCACGGGCAAGGCCGCCCGCATCAAAGAGAAGCGCTTCTAGATCCTGCCCGATTCTTCTCGCTTTGGCGCCGGCAATTAGTTTGCCCCGGGCGAACAACCGTGTACCCTCTTCTCAGCCCCTGACCTTCGCGGCAGTGTCACCCGGGAGTGAGCGTGCAATCCATCGCCGACGGCCAGCCTCTCGGGGAAATCCTCACCTCGCGCCAGAAGTGGCTCCTCGTCTTCAGCCTGATGATCGCCATGTTCATCGGCGCCATCGACCAGACCGTCGTCGCCACCGCCACTCCCCGCATCCTCGCTGACCTCGGCGGCTTCGATCTCCTCTCCTGGCTCTTCACGAGCTACATGCTCTCCTCCACGGTCGTCGTCCCCCTCGTGGGCAAGCTCTCCGACATCTTCGGCCGCAAGCTCTTCGTCCTGGCCGGCATCGTGCTCTTCCTTCTCTCCTCCGCCGCCTGCGGCGCCGCGCCGACGATGGTCTCCCTCATCGTCTTCCGCGCCATTCAGGGCATCGGCGGCGGCATGATCTTCGCCTCCGTCTTCACCACCATTGGCGATGTCTTCTCCCCGGCCGAACGCGGCAAATACGTCGGCATGTTCACCGGCGTCTTCGGCCTCGCCAGCATCCTTGGCCCCACCGTTGGCGGCTTCCTCACCGACCACGGTGGCTGGCGCTGGGTCTTCTACATCAACGTGCCCTTTAGCCTCATCGCCATCCCCGCCATCTGGGTCAACCTGCCCTCCCGCCACGGCGCCAACCGCCCGCGTATCGACTTCCTCGGCGCGATCCTCCTCTCTGTGGCCTCCGTGCTCCTCCTCCTCTCGTTCGAGTGGATTGGTAACCAGGAATACGCCTGGAACTCCGCGCCAGTCCTCTCGTGCGTCGTCGTTGCGGTCCTCGCCCTCCTCGCCTTCGTCTACCAGGAAGCGCGCCATCCGGAAGCGATCATCCCGCTCCACCTGTTCCGCAACCGCGTCTTCGTGCTGTCCAACGTCATCGTCTTCATCGTCGGCATGGGCATGTTCGGCGCTCTTCAGTACCTCTCGCTCTTCGTCCAGATCGGCCTCGGTGCCTCCGCCACGGCTTCTGGCCTGATCACCACGCCCCAGTCGGCCGGCATGCTCGTCGCCAGCATCCTCGGCGGCCAGCTCATCGCCCGCACCGGCCGCTACCGCGTCCAGTCCGTTCTCGGTTCCACTATCGTCCTCGGCTGCATGCTCTTCCTCCGCACCGTCGACGTCGACATGGTCAAGTGGCACATCAGCGCTGTCATGGTCGTCCTCGGCTTCGGCACGGGCCTCGTCATGCCCACAATGGCGCTCGTGGTGCAAAATGCGGTCCCCTACCGCTACCTCGGCGTCGCCAGCTCCTCGAACCAGGACGTCCGCCAGATCGGCGGCGTCTATGGCGTCGCCATCTTCGCCGCCGTCCTCACCAGCTCCTATGAAGGCGCCTTCACCGACCAGCTTGCCCCCTCCGTCCGCGACCGCCTCGGCCCTGAGGTCGTCACCCACTTCGAAGATCCCACTCTCCCCCTCAATCCCGCCGAGTACCGAACCGTGACCGCCACCGTCGCCGCCCGCGACGGCGGCCAGGACCTCCTTGCCGCTGCCAGCCGCGCCCAGCGCGAATCCGTCGGCATCGCCGTCCGCGACATCTTCACCGGCTCGGCCATCGTCGCGGGGGTCGGAATCCTCCTCTGCGTCTTCCTCAAAGAGGTGCCGATGGAACGCCGTTTCCGCCCGGCCGGCGAAGGCGAGGCAGCTCCAGCCGAACAATCGCCGCCGGCGCTCGTCGTCGATTAGGCAGGCGGACGCTTCCCTGTGGGCGGAGGAGCAACAGTGCCTTCAACCGGCACTTCCTCCCGCGCGACTAGCGCTCAGGCCTGAGCTCGACCGGCTGAGATTGGAGTACCTCGACCGGCCCTCCGAGCACGAGCGTCACCGAAGTTGGAATCCCACCCGGGATGAAGGCGGTGATCTCGGTCTTACCGGGCAGCACGTCACCCGCTGCATTCTTGCTGAACGAGGTGATAACCCCCGCCCTGCGCAATGGCGTGCCATCGGGGCCGAGGATGGCAGGACTACCTTCCACCGCTCGCCAGTTGCCCTTGACCGTCACTCCGAGCTCCTCTCCTCGGGTCCCGCGCGACCCGAGAAACCCGGAGAGCACCATCTTCGCGTCACCAGCGATGACGTCTTCAGCGCCTATCGCGAATTTGCCGTCTTTGTCGGCTGGGGCCCGGGCGAGTGCTGCCTTGACGTCGATCACGAGCGGGACTGGCGCCGAAGTGCCCGCGTCTGTGCCCAGCGGGCCGAGCCAGACTGAACTGACCGATCCGAATTCTGTCGGTTCGAATTGGATGGAATACCCGGAAAGCGTGGGATCGACGCGGATGGCGTATGAGCGCTCTTGGCCGGCACCAATCGCGGGTTGGCTCAGCAGCTGGAGGCCGTTCAGATTGCTCACCTCGATGCGCGTCTCACTCGTTGAACGAATCCCGCGGAGGTTAAGCTGGTGACCTGACACGGCCACTTGAGCAGGAGCGAACGACTCCGTTCGGAGGGCTGCAGAGAGATCAGTGGGGCCGACCAGCGACAGACGCCACTCTCCCGCTGCCCTGATCTCGCCGGCGTCAGTCCGCAACACCAGCGCAAGCAGCGTCAGCTCAACCGTGCCGGCATACGGTTGAGGAGGGGCGACGGCGGGCAGGCGGACGGCCACGAGGCCGCCGTCACCGACGTGAGCTTCCAGGGCTTGACCGCTGAAGCCGGAACTGTCGAATCCATCCGGCGCCGGCAGGATCGCTTTCACCTGGTGCCCGGCACGCGCGCCCGCTGCCTCGCCTTCGTCGACTACCAAGATGTCGAGCGTGAGCAGCGTCTCTGTTCCGGAGAAGAAGGCGCTCTTCGCTGCGACGCGGATGCCGCGGTCCGTGGCTTCGCTCTGCTGCGAAAGCTGTGCCAGGGTCGCTTCTCCGGGCTTTGGGCCGTCGTTGCCCATCAGTACGTTTGCTGTCGCCAACCCTGCGGCGGCCGGCGCCCCCAGCGCGAACGCCCAGACCAGCGCTTTCCTGAACATCATCGTGCTCCTAGTCCCAGCCATAGTAGGATTCGTAGGCGTAGGACGAGTTTCTAATCACAGTCGTCTCGAAGTGGGCACCGCCGCCGGCGCCGTAGTAACTGCAGTCCACTGGCTCGTTGCCCAGTGCAAGCACGACCTCGAGATCGCCAGATAGACTGTCGGAGTATGCCCAATCATCTTGTGTGATCCAGAGAGGGGTAGTCCACCAGTCGATGTCCATTGATGCCGTTTCATACCGGTCGTACCAGAGTGTAGGCACTGCCTGATACCAGCATGTAAACTCATATTCTTGATAGAGGACGTTAGCATACTGGATTGTCGATGGCACAGGTATCGAGCACAGACTGCCCAAACACGACCACGTGCCGTAATTCACCGTAGAGGACGTATACACTCGATCGTCGTGGTCGAGGTCCCAAAGGTGGCGGGAGGGAGTCGTGTAGGTGTAGGCCCTTGTGAGCCCAGGAGCGGTGAGTGAGGCGATCAGGACCGTGGCCGCGTACACTGCCACAATCACCGCAAGCGAGCGAGTGCGCGTCGTTCGTAGCCGCATGAATATCCACTTCCTTTCGGAACACCGGACAGACGATGGTAGGCACTCGTGGCCGATCGCCTACCGCTACCGGCCAAGATGGGATGTTGGCGAGCAACCGGAGGCTAACCCATTTCCGAGCTATCGTGACGATATACGGATATTGCAGAACCGTAACGCTTCACCCGCTCCGGATGTTCACCATCCCCGCCTACCCTCCGCCCTCAAGTACAGCAGGGCGGCCTCATCGCGGTTAGGAACGCGAAGCTTTGCCAGAAGGTGGTGGACGTGGACCTTCACCGTCCCTTCGCCGATGCCCAGCCGCATCGCGATTCGCGCATTCGTCGCTCTCTCGTAGGCGATCAAGCGGAGAATCTGTGTCTCTCGGAAGGTTAGATTCCGATATGGCCTGTCCGGCGCAACCACGGCTCGCTCCTTTCGGTCCAGGCTGACGGGCGGACGATACGACAAGATCCTAATGCTGAAGGGCGCCCTAGCTCCAGC
>JADLBJ010000035.1 GCA_020847765.1 Dehalococcoidia bacterium | reverse complement strand
GGTCGCCGTCGCCGTCGCCGTCGCCGAGGGGGTGGCGAATGGCGGCGTGGGCGTGGCCATCTCAGGGGGCGCGAAGGGCAGCGGGGCAGCGGGGGTGTTCCCCGAACAGGCGGTCAGAGCCGCGGCGAGGGCCAGGACGGTCGCCCCGGCCAGCGCTCGTCGCCGGCCGCCCGCGAGCCGGCCGAGATTGCGTTTCGCTGGCACCGGTCCGATGCTAACAGCGAGGATCCGACCGTCCAAACGCGCTTTACCGAGGGAGAAACGGGTGGTTAAGTCCGCGTGACCGACCTCACCGCTTCTGCCGACCCGGCTCTGGCGCTCCTCGGGGCCGAGTCGCTCTGCGGTCTGCCTCTCTCTACCGCGACGCGCACCCTCAACAGCTGGCTCGAGGTCGATCTCGACGCCCTCCGAGCGAACGTCCACGCGCTCCGGGCGGCAGTCGGGCCCGGCGTCGAGCTGATCGCAGTGGTCAAGGCGAACGCCTATGGGGCCGGCGTGGAGGGGGTCGTCCCGGCGCTGGAAGCTGCCGGCGTCGAGCGCTTCGCTGTCGTCCTGGTGGCTGAAGCCTTGGCGCTGCGCGAGATCGGCGTCCGGCGCCCCATCCTGGTGCTCGGGCACGCGCACCCCGGGGAGGCGTCTCGGGCAGTGGTGCACAACATAACGTTGACGCTGGACAGCCTTGAGCTCGCCCGGGCGCTTTCCGCGGCGGCGACGGTGCGGCTGGCCGCAGCCCGCGTGCACGTGCATGTCGATTCCGGCCTCCACCGCGACGGGGTGACGCTCAACGAGGCGGTGTCGATCGCGGAGGCTGCGCGCCAACTGCCCGGTCTCGTCGTCGAGGGGCTGAGCACGCACATGGCGAACGCGGACGAGGCGGACGACTCCTACTCCGACGAGCAGCACGCGCTTTTCGCTGAAGCGGCGCGGCGCCTGCCCTGGGTGGTCTATCGCCACGCCGCGAACTCGGCCTCGGCGCTACGCCGGCCGGAGTTGCGCTACGCCGGGGTCCGTGTGGGGCTCGCGCTCCACGGTGTCGTCCCCAATAACGCGCCCGACCCCGGCGTGCGGCCGGTGCTGTCGCTCCGGGCAAGGCTGGCGCGCGTGTCTGACGTACCGACGGGCGAGGGCGTGAGCTACGGGCTCACCTGGCGCGCGGCGCGCCCCTCGCGCGTCGGCCTGGTGCCGGTCGGCTATGCGGACGGCTGGCGGCGGTCGCTCGGCAACTGCGGCGAGGTGCTCGTCGGCGGGAGGCGCTGCCCGATCGTGGGACGCGTCTGCATGGATCAATTCGTCTGCGACGTGACGGACGTGCCGGGGGCAGCGGTGGGGGACGAGGTCGTGCTGCTGGGGGGCCAGGGGTCCGAGCAGATTACCGCCGACGAGGTGGCCCGCTCCGCCGGGACCATACCGTGGGACGTGCTCGCGTCGCTGCAGGGCCGGCTGCCGCGGCTCTTCGTGCGTGGCGGCGTTGTCGAGCAGGTGAGCGGGCGCACCTAACCTTCAGACGCTGCAGGTGTCCCCCAGGGCTGCGATTCGCTCGAGCACCTGGCCGGCGACGAAGGTGGGTGCCTCCATTGGGATGAAGTGCGAATAGTCCGGCAGGTAGAGGTCCTCGGCGTTCGGGAAGTGGCGCACGAGGCCGGGATACGTGGGCGAGCGGCTCATGTCGCCCGGCGCGCCGGCCTCTCGCTGGCGCGCCCGGATGATGCGCACCGGGATGTCGATGGCGGCGATCTCGTCGTAGATGTCGGCGTCGCTGCCGCCGCTGGTATAGACGGCGGCCTCGATGCGCGGCGGGCAGGCGAGCACGTAGCCGTCGCCGTCCGGGGCCGGCACGAGGCCGTAGTCGCAATAGTCGCGCAGCACGGCCGGTTCCCAGGTGGCGAAGGGCGGGCGGGAGCGAAAACGGTCGAACATCTCCGCCGGCGACGCCCAGCGGTCGCGGCGTCGGGCGGCGAAGTGCTCGCCCCCCTGAGGCCGCCCACGGTAGAGACGCGGCTCCAGGATGACGGGGTCTATCAACAGCAGGCTGGTGAAGGTGCCGGGCGCCAGGGCGGCCGCGAGTGTCACGGCGTGGCCGCCCTTCGAGTGACCGACGCCGATCGCGCCGCGCAGGCCGAGCGCCCGGCAGACGGCGGCGACGTCGCCACCGAAGGAGCGCCACGAATACGGCGGCTCGGGCTTTTCGCTGAGGCCGTGACCCCGCATGTCGAGGGCGACCACCCGACGCCCGGGCAGCCTCGCGACCACTTGATCCCAGCAACGGGCGTGGAAGCCGGTCGCGTGCACGAGCAGGATCGGCGGGTCCTCGCCGGGCCATTCGTAGACCTGCAGCGTCACTCCGTCGCCGGGAATGCGACGGGCGAGTGGTTCAATCATGGCCAACATCTTAACGCCAGCGCGCGGCCGCCGCGGAACGCGCCGGCCGGGCCGTCTTAGAATGGTTCGATGGACGCGCGCGTGGCGTTGCTCGAGCAGTTTGCAGCCACTCCCAGGATGCTCGCCCACCTCGTCGCCGAGGCCGACGAGGCGCTGCTGGACGCCGCCGCGGTTGGCGAGTGGTCGGCGCGCACAATCCTCGCGCACCTACGGGACGAGGAGTTCCTCAACATGCGGGTCGCGTTGGAGCGCATGCTCGCCGAGGAGCAGCCGCGCCTTCACTTCCTTGGCCCCGCACGCTGGGAGGGAGACCGGAACCGCAGCAGGGACCGCAAGGAGTTGCTCCTGGCCGACTTCGCTCTCCAACGGCAGGCCAGCCTCTCCCTCTTCCTCGGGCTGCGGGAAGAGGACTGGGACCGGCGCGGCCTGGCGCCCGACGACGCGGCGCTGACCGTGGCGCAGCTGCTCGAGGGGTGGACCGCGCACGACGCCGCTCATGTTGAGCAGCTCGAGCGGGCCGTTGGCGAAACGTTCGCCGAGGTGCTCGAGCGGCGCGCGCGCCTGGCGGGCTGAGCTCAGACGGTCTCGACGTTGAAGAGCTGGCGTTCGCCGCGCTCCGTCACGGCGGTCATCTTCTGGAACCATTGCTGGAAGTCGGCCTGTCCATACATCTGCTGCTCGGAGGACATCGCCGCCGCGTAGGCATTCCAGTCGGCGTACTCTGCTTCGACCTGGACGGTGAACATCTGCCCGGTGGCGTCAGTGTAGACGCGGGCCGGGCCGACCCCGGCCTGGCGCAGGCGGGGTGCCATCTCGCGGAAGAGGCGGACGAGCTCGTCGCCCATGCCATATTTCGCCTGAAAGGTGAGGCGTTCGGCAATCATGAGGGGAACCTCCATCGGCTGGTGGCCGGATAGGGAACGCCTTTGGACAGCGGCTGTCAACTATCCCCGGGCAGCTGGTTGGCACAGGCGTCTGGAAGAAGGGTCGGCGCGGCGGCCGGTGCGTAGGGGCGAAGGGCGACCAGCTGGCGCTGCAGCCCGGCCGCACTGGAGCGGAGGGAGTCGCGCGAGTTGCCGAGCATCGTGATGGCGCGGGAGAGGCGTTGCTCGACCTCGACCTGGAGCTCCTGAACTGCCTGCTCGGCGGTGGTGAGCGTGGCGGCGAGGCGCTCCAGGTCGATCTCCCGCGTGTTTCGCAGCACCACCTGGAAGACGAGCAGCAGGTAGGGCACGAACATGCCGTGGCTCACGAGCACGACGTTCAGCGCGAAGGCCTCTGCCTGGGCGCCTGTGCAGGCCTCGAGGACAGCGTCGGGGACGACGGCGACGGCAAAGGGAAGTGTAAGGTCGGGGTCAACGTACTTCTTAGCCTCGCGCACCTTTGTGACGACGGCGGTCTCGAGCTGCGCTTTGAGCCGCTGGCGTTCGGCCGGCGCCTCGGCGGCGAGCAACTGCTCGAGCAGCCCCGTTGCCGGCCACTTGCTGTCGATGGGGAGGACGAGGCCGTTGGGCAGGCGGAGGGCGAACTCGCACACCTGGTTGCCGAGACGGAAGTCGCGCAGCTGCCATTCGGCGGGCAGGCGCGAAAAGACGGCCTCGACGAGGTTCTCCCCTGCTGCACCGCGGGCGGCGCTGCCGGCGATGACCTGCTCGAGGCGCGCCACCGCGGCGGCCGTGCGCGCCTCCGTCTCCTGGCGGGCGCGTGCCTGCTCGCGCAGGGCGGTAAGCCCCTCGCCCGCTGTCGCCAGCTGGCCGCGAATGCTCTCCGCCGTCTCGCGCAGGCCGCCGGCGAGGGTCGCTGTCGCCGTTAAGCCGCTGTCGACGCGGCCGAGGCTCTCCCCGAGCGACTGCTGCTGACGTTCGAGCGCCGCGAGCCGGTCGTTGACGGCCGCGACGCGCTCGCCAAGGGCCGCGTTCTGGATCTGGATGGCCTGCAGGCCGGCGGTTTGCGCGGGTGCCGGGGCGGCGCGCGTACGCAGCAACAGCCAGGCGACGGCGCTGCCGACGAGGGCGGCGCCGATGATCGCGAGAACAGTCAGCACGGGGCCATTGTGGCGAGAAATCGCGACACGTGCTGTCGCGTGTGCCCGGGGCGGCGGCCGTCAGACGGCCTGGGGCTGGCTGCCGGGCAACTCCCCTTCGTGGACGAGGAAGGGCAAGGGCTCGCCCGGACGCTGGAGCAGCGCGCGCAGGTGGCGGAAATCCCAGGTGAGAACGAGCCCGTTGCGCGCCTCGGCCATGGCCGCCAGGACGGCGTCGGCCAGGCTGGGGTTGTAGGCGGCCTGCCGCTCCAACAGGTCGAGCGCCGAGCCCAGCTCCGTGAAGGTCGGCGCTTCGAGGGCGAGGCCGCCGCCCTGGAGCGTTCGACCGAAAAGCGCGGCTGCCTCGGTGCGCCCGCGTCGGCGGAGGAGCAAATCGACTTCGGCATAGATCGGCCAGGGGACGACGACGCGGTCGGCGTGGAGCTGGAGCAGGTCGGCGGCGAAGCGGTAGCGCGGCCCTTCGTTCCGGTTGAGGGCCGAGACTATCGGGCCGGCGTCGCAGAGGATCAACCGTCGAGCCGCCGCAGGATCTCCTCGATCTTGAGGGAGAGGTCCGCGTCGTCGCTGACGGACCCCACCCAGTCGAACCGCCGCCGCGGCTGGGCCGCCTTCTCGGCCAGGAGGGCGGAAAATGTCAGTCCGCGCTCCTTCGCTTCCGCCTCCAGGCTTTCGGCCAGGTGAGCGGGCAGCGACACGCTCTTGCGGACAATGCGCACGCCGACAGTCTAGCCGCTCCGGCGCTGAGCTGGTGCAGCCCTCGCTCAGCCCGCCTCCAGCAGCTCTGGGGCGGCCTCCAGAGGGCTGGTGGCGTCCTCGCCGGGGAGGGAGGCGACGGGCAGAGTGAAGCCCGCCTCGGTGCCGCCGCCTGGCCGCGGCTGGAGGAAGAGGCTGCCACCCATCGCCTCGGCGAGGCGGCGGCAGACGGCCAGGCCGAGGCCGAGGCCCGAGGCCATGCCCGCCGTTCGCTGGGAGCGGACGAACGGCCGGAGCACCGTCTCCACCTCCTCGGGCGAGATCCCCTGCCCGCGGTCGCGGACGGTGACGACCACGGCGTCGTCCTCCGATCGGGCCGTGATCTCGATGGGCTTGCCCGGAGGGCTGTACTTGGCGGCGTTGCTCAACAGGTTCGCGAGCACCTGCTCGAAGAACGTTGGCTCGGCCAGCACGGGCGGGAGGTTGGCGGCCAGGTCCAGCTCGACCGGCGACGCGGGGAAGTTGGTCCGATGCTGCTCAACGACCGGGCGGACGGCGTGCTGCACGAGCAGCGGCTCCAGGTCCCAGTGCGCCCCGGCCTCTTCGCGGGCGAGGATGAGCATGTTCTCGATCAGGCGCTGGAGGCGCTGGGCGTGGCGGACGATCTCGGCAGCCGATTCGCCCGGATCCACACCGGTGGCGGCGGCGCCCCGGCCGATGAGGGCGGCGTTGCCGAGGATGGCCGTGAGTGGGCTGCGCAGCTCGTGGGAGACCAGGCCCAGGAACTCGTCTTTGGCGGAGTTCGCGCGGCGGAGGGCCTCTTCCATCTCCTTGCGGTCGGAGATGTCGAGGTTGATGCCGGCATAGCCGATGAGCTCTCCCTGCGCGCTCAGCACGGGGACGCCGCGGCTCAGGGCTGTGCAAAGGCGGCCGTCCTGGCCGCGCAGGCGGAGCTCGTAGGTCCAGGGGGCGCGCGCGGCGATAGTCCCCTGCCAATCGCGCAGGGTCGCTTCGCGAACCTCTTCGTCGATTGCCTGGGCCCAGCCGAAGCCGAGAGCCGCCTGGGATTCGAGTCCGGTGCGATCCAGGAACGCCTCGCTCAGATACTGCATCTCGCCGTTCGGCCCCGCGGCCCAGACACCGAGGGGAATCGCCTCGCCGATCGCCTCGTAGCGCGCGCGGGCGGTGTCCAGCGCGCGGCGCGTGGCGCGGTTGCGGCGGCGTAGCTCGCGGACTCCCACGAGGACGATCGTGCTCAGGAGTGCCAGGTCGATGGCCGCGAGCGCGATCATCGTGGCCAGCGCGACGTCTGCCTCGGTGCTGGCATTGTTGGTGCGGCGTTCGAGCGTCGCTGTCGCGTCGGCCGACATCGTCGAGACGAGCGTGCGGAGCGAGTCCATGACGGACTTTCCGAGTCCCCCGGCGATGGCGGCCGCTGCGGCGTTTGCTCCCGCCGTATGACGGAGCGCGATCACCTCCCCCGCCAGGGCTAGGCGCTCGTCGGCCAATTGTCGCAACTCAATGAGGCGCTCTTCCTGTGTGGCGCCCGGGCGCAGTGCCTCGATCTCGGCGAAGCGGGCGTCGAGCTCCGGACGCGCGTCTGTAAAGGGCTGCAGGAAGGAGTCGTCGCCCGTGAGGGCGAAGCCGCGCATGGCGGTCTCGGCGTCCAGCATCGTGATCAGCACGGCGTCGAGGGAGGCATTCAGGTGATGGCTGCGCTCGACCTCGTCGTTGGCGTCGCGGTAGTCCCTGTTCGAGACGACGGCGAGGGCGGCGACGGTACAGCCGACGGCGATGGCGAGCGCCAGGGCGCCGCCGAGCAGCAGGCGCCGCCGGGATGGCGTCCTAAGCGTCGCGACGCCGCGATCGCTGCCGTGATGAGCGAAGGCCGGCATTTGATGTCGCCTTAACTTAGCAAGGGCAATGTTGCAGGATCATAAAGACGCTGCACGCTGGGAAGGAACGAAGGGCCCCCCTCAGCGCCTGTAGGCGACGCTCACCGTGACGGTCACGCCCCCTCCTGCCACCCGCACCTTGCCGCTGTAGCTCCCGGGCGTGCTGACGCTGGCGACAAGATCCACGCGCGCGCTGCCGCCCGAGGGTATGGTTCCGCCGCTGCCCGCCTGCAACCAGCCGGAGCCTTCCGTCACCTGCACGGCGAAGTCGACGGGCGCGCAGAACGATTGATTGAAGACGAGGAAGAACGAGACACCGGACGCCGGAAGGGTGACCTCGCCGGTGTTCGTGTAGAGGCCGGAGGCACAGGCAGTCGCGGTCGCGCTGGGTGCCGGTGTCGGTGCTGGCGGCACGGGGGTGGCCGTCGCCGGTGGCGTGGGTTGCGGCAAGGCTGTCGGCGATGGCTGGACGGCGGTCGCCGTTACGGCGGGCGAGGACGCGGGGCGCGTTGGCAAGGGCGTGGGCGCTGCTGCCCCGGCGGCGGCTGTGGCTGTGGGCGCGACCGTTCGGGTCGCGGGTGTGGCGGTCGCCTCCGGCAGGAAGAGGCGACCGCTCGCGCTCGCCGGGTGGTTTGTGGTTGCCGCTGCCGGGAAGGCGGGCGCCCCGCTCTTGCGGTCGCGGGTCACGGCGAGGGGGCTGGCGGGGGCGAGCAGTGCCAGGGCGACGATGCCGGCCGCCGCCGCCAGCCCCGCGCCGAACTCGACGAAGCGCCGGGGCACGCGGCTGGGAGGGCGCGGCCCGGGCCGCGGAGGAACCAGCCCCATGGCCGGGGTGATCGGTCCGGTCGGTCGGGCGCGCAGCGGCCAGCGGCGGCGAATCGTCGCACGAACGGCGTTCGCGAGGCCGGGTGGTGGTGGGAGGGGGCTGAGCGCGCTGAACAGCGTGAGTGCGGCCGGCAGGCCCTGCAGCCTGTCGGTGCACGTCGGGCAGGCGGCGGCATGCTGCTCGGCTTCGCGGCGGCGTGCGGGCGGGAGGGCCGCTAGGGGCTGCCCGCCGAGCAGCCCGCGAAGCCCCGGACAGCGGGCGGGCCCGCCGAGCGCGACGAGGAGTGCCGCTTCCAGGCGTGGCTCGACGACTGCCTCTAGCCGTTCGAGCAGGATTGCGGCACTCGGCGACGAAAGTCCTAGCACGCGGCCGACCACGTCGGCGTTCAGGTCGTGGCGCAGATGAAGGTCGAGCAGGGCGCGATGGCGGGGCGCCAGCGCGGCGGCCGCGGCGGAGACAGCGGTGGCGAGCGGTGGGCGGGCGGGCAGCGCGCCCTGGAGCCGGGCCGCGTCGAAGCTCGCTGGCAGGGCGCGGGCGGCGATCGGCGACGCGGCCGCCAGGGCGATCGGGCACGCCAGGGCGAACAGCCAGAGGCCGGGGCTCTCTCCCGCCGGGGCCACAGCCAGGGCGTCGAGCGCCTGCGCGAACGCGGCCTGGACAACCGCTGCGGCCGCGTCCTCGTCGCCGAGGAGGCGGGCGGCGAAGTCGTACAGGGCGGGAAGCCAGGCGTCGACGAGGGCGAGGAAAGCAGCCTCGTCACCGTCGCGGGCCGCCTGGAAGAGAGCTGCGCCGGGAGCCGGCCCACTCTGGTTGCGCATGCCCGTCGAGCCCCCTCGGGCCTTCCTGCCCCCGCCACGTGGGCGGCGGCCCCTCACCCCTCGGCAGTATAGCCGGCCGCCCGGAAAGGCTACGCGCGCGGCGTTACTCGTCGCCCGTGCGCCAGCGGGGAGGAGCCCGCCGGGAGTCGGCGCGTCTCAGGAAGAGAAGCACCGCGAACATCCCGAACAGGAAGCCTCCCACGTGGGCGAAGAAGGCGACGCCGGAGTCCGGTGTGCCCGCCTGACCTATGGTCGCAAAGCCCGCGAGCAGGTTCTGCAGGAACCAGAGGCCGATCATCACGAGCGCGGGTACGGGCAACGGGATGAAGATGAGGATGAAGAAGGGGATGACGACGCTGATCGTCGCCCGCGGGTAGTAGACGATGTACGCCCCCAGGACGCCGGCGATCGCGCCGCTTGCGCCGACGACGGGCACGACGCTGGTCGCGTCGATCGCGCCCTGTAGAAGGGAGGCGACGACGCCGGCGAGCAGGTAGAAGACAAGGTAGCCGGCGTGCCCCAGCCGGTCTTCGACGTTGTCGCCGAAGACCCAGAGAAACAGCATATTCCCGAGGATGTGCAGCCAGCCGGCATGAAGGAAAAGCGACGTGAGGATCGAGAGCCAGACCTGCCCCCGATCGACGTTCGGCACGGCGAGGTCGCCGCGGACGTTGTCGAAGAACTCCTTCGGCTGGAACGACCAGCGGCAGTAGAAGCGCTCCAGGTCGCTGGGTGCGCCTGGGAAGGTGTAGCAGACACCGCTTTCCTGCTGGCGGAACTCCGCGTTCGCCTGACGCTGATCCTTCGGGACGGCCGTGGCAAGCGTCAGCATGTAGAGGAAGACAGCGACGTTGAGCGCGATGAGCGCGTAGTTGACGTAGGCTGTGCGCTGCGGGCGGGGGCTGTCGCCGATGGGAATCATGCTTGCCGCTTGCCGGGGGCGTCCGCGGCTTCGCCCTGAAGGCCCCGAAGGTGAAGCGTCTCGTTCAGGAGCGTCACCGTCGGCTTGCCCCGCAGCACGGTCACTTCCGAAAGCGCGCAGTTCGCGACGGCGAAGCGGAAGGTGAACTCGGGGCGCATGCCCAGCACTTCGGCGAGCATGCACTGGATCGCGGTGCCATGGGCGACGACAAGCGCCGTCTCGTGTCGGTGGCGGTGAGCGACGCGCAGAAGAGCGGCGTGGGTCCGGGCGCGCACTTGCGCAATCGTTTCGCCCCCGGGCGGCTGCCAGGCGGGGTCCTCGGAGCGCATGCGGGCGAACTCTTCCGGGTGGCTGCGCGCAATATCGCGCTCGCGTTCGAGCTCCCAGGCGCCGTAGCTGATCTCACGCAGGTGGAGATCGACGCGGGGAGTTATCTCTCGGCCCGCGAGCGCGATGGCGGCCGTGTCGACGGCGCGGGAGAAGTCGCTCGTGTAGCAGGCGGCGATCGGCACTTCGCCGAGGCGCCGGCCGAGGGCTGCCGCCTGCGCTCGCCCCAGGTCGGTCAGCGCTGTCTCCGCATGGCCGCAAAAACGGCCGTCCCGGTTGCTCTCGGTCTGGCCATGGCGGGCGATGAGGACGCGGGTCGGCGGCTTTCGCGGGCGCACTGGCATGGCGGTGAGGGCGGCAGCCCGCCCGCAGCATAGCAGGGCTCAGGCCGCCGGCGGGGCGCGTCGGAGTGGACCACATAACGGTGAGGCGTGGTAGCGTGCCGGTGACGGCTCGGGTTGCCCCCACCCAATCTGCGGCCGCAGGCGAAAGCGATGCCCAGGCTGATGCCCCTGGCGCTGCTGGGCGCTGCCCTGCTGCTCGTCGCCCTGTTCCGGCTGGGCAGCGGTGGTGTACGTCCGGCGCTTGCCAGCCCAGGCTGCGACGTCGTCAAGACCGGCCTCAGCGCGGAGGAAGAGAACTTCCTCACCGCCATCAACGCGGAGCGGGCGGCGAAGGGCGTCGCGGCGCTCAAGGCCTCGCCGGCGCTCTCGCAGGCCGCGGCCTGGAAGTCGGCCGACTCCAGCGCGGGCCCGCCGCCCGCTCTTTCGCACTACGACTCGACCGGGCGCGACCCGGGGAAGCGCTTCCGGGACTGCGGCTACCCGCCTTCCTACTGGGGGGAGAACATCCTCTACGGGGCACCCACCGCCCTCTATGCATTCCAGTTGTGGAAGACCTCCTCCGACCACTACAAGAACATGGTCGATCCGCGCTTCCAGGTGATCGGCATCGCCCAGAAGGGCCTCGCCTGGACCACCGACTTCGGCAGCTACGACGATTCGGCCGCGCCCTGGCCGGGCGGCGGTGCCACGGCGACGGCCTCCGCCAGCGCTTCGCCACCGGCGACCGCGACGGCCACACCTACCCGGACGGCCACGCCAACGCCCACGGTGACGCCTTCGCCGACGCCGGAGCCAGTGGGAGGGTCGTTCACGCTCACGATCCCGGCTCTCTCACGCGACGACTCGGAGTAAGTGGCTCCCGGCGCCGGGCGGCGAGCGGTATGCTGCCATTGCGCGATGAGCCAGCCCGCCGACCGGATGCCGACCCTCGCCCTGCCGGGGATCGAGGCGTATGCCGAGGCGCATACGAGCCCCGAGCCGCCTTACCTGGCCGCTCTTGCCGAGGAGACCCGGCGCGTCACGCAGTCGGCGCAGATGATGGTGGGCCCGCTCGAAGGCGGCCTGCTGGCCATGCTCGTTGCCATGCTGCAGGCGCAGCGCGTCCTCGAGATCGGCACGTTCACTGGCTACTCGGCGCTGGCGATGGCTGCGGGGCTGCCACCCGGCGGGCGAATCGTCACCCTCGAGCTCGACCCCGAGCACGCGACCATCGCCCGGCGCCACGTCGCCGCCTCACCCTATGCCGGGCGCGTCGAGGTCCGGCTGGGGCCGGCCTTGCAGACGCTGGCGACGCTCGAAGGGCCGTTCGACTTCGTGTTCGTCGACGCCGACAAGGGCAACTACGCGAGCTACTACGAGGCCGCGCTGGCGAAGCTTTCCCCCCGCGGCACCATCGCCGTCGACAACGTCCTCTGGAGCGGGCAGGTGCTCGAGGAGGCCTCCGGCGACGCCGACGCCCGCGCCATCCGCGCCTTCAACGCCATGGTCGTCGCCGACGAGCGGGTGGAGTGCGTGCTCCTGCCCGTCCGCGACGGGGTGACGCTGATCCGCCGCCGGTAGCGCTGCAGCGCTCTCAGCGCGCGAAAGTGGTCCTATTCGGTGCCCGCTGGCGCCCCTAGACTGGGAACCACACCCACTTCCTGAGAACACGGGCGGCCATCATCGCCGCCAGGAGGAATCCGATGGCACAAACGGGCACCTGGGCTGTGAAAGCCGGGCTCGCGCAGATGCTGAAAGGCGGCGTGATCATGGACGTTGTCACGCCCGAGCACGCGAAGATTGCGGAGGAGGCCGGCGCCTGCGCGGTCATGGCGCTCGAACGGGTGCCGGCCGACATCCGCCGCGATGGCGGCGTGGCGCGGATGAGCGACCCCGAGATGATTCGCGGCATCATCGAGGCCGTTACCATTCCCGTGATGGCGAAGGCGCGCATCGGCCATTTCGTCGAAGCCGAGGTGCTCCAGGCGCTCGGCGTCGACTACGTCGACGAGTCGGAAGTGCTCACGCCTGCGGACGAGAGCCACCACATCGACAAGCACGCGTTCACCGTGCCTTTCGTGTGCGGCTGCCGCGATCTGGGCGAGGCCCTTCGCCGCATCGGCGAGGGCGCGGCGATGATCCGCACGAAGGGCGAGGCGGGCACGGGTGACATCGTCGAGGCCGTCCGCCACATGCGCACCGTGCAGGACGAGATGCGGCGCATCCAGAACATGCCCGACGACGAGATCTACACGACGGCGAAAGAGCTAGGGGCACCGCTGGCGCTGGTGCAGCAGGTGAAGCGTGAGGGCCGCCTGCCGGTGGTGAACTTCGCAGCCGGGGGGGTGGCCACCCCCGCCGACGCGGCGCTGATGATGCGCCTGGGCGCCGACGGCGTGTTCGTCGGCTCCGGCATCTTCAAGTCGGCCAGCCCGGAGAAGTTCGCCCGGTCGATCGTCGAGGCGACGACGCACTACCAGGACGCGGAGACGATCGCCCGCGTCAGCACCGGCCTCGGCTCGGCGATGCGCGGCCTGGCGGTGAAGTCCCTCCCGGAGGGCGAGCTGCTGGCGACGCGCGGCTGGTAGGCGCGCACGGTGGTCGCTTCGTAGCGTGGTTCTCGCTCCCTGGCGCTGAGCCGATCAGGAGGCAGAGGGCTCATTGGCCGACGCGACGTTGGGCCGGCTGGAAGCGCGACGCCGCTCGGCCATACGCGCCAGCCACCAGGAGAAGCCCACGATCGCGCCGCCGAGGGCCATGTCCACGAACAGGTGGTTGGCGCTGGCCACAATCGCCCATGACATGACAACGCTGAGGAGGACGCCGACTGCGCGCAGCAACCAGTTGCCGCTGTTCACCCAGATGGCCGCTGAGGCGAGGGCGATCCAGCCGAAGTGGAAGCTCGGCACGGCAGCGTAGTTGTTCAGGATGAGCGACGGCTGGGCGTAGGTCACCGCCGTGTTCCCGCCGAAAACTGTGTCTGTGAAGCCGAGGTCGTAGCCGTGAAGGGCGAGCAGGCGGGGTGGTGCGGCGGGCACGAGATAGTAGAAGAGCAGCCCGAAGACCATCGAAATGAACATCACGTTGCGCATGAAGAGGAAGCGCTGGCGGCCGCGGAACCAGAGCCAGGTGCCGACGACGATCAGCACGGGGAAGTGCAGGTAGGCATAGACGAAGTTCGCCACCTCCTGCACGGCATGCCACTGGATTGAGATCTCCTGGACGCGCGGCTCCCAGAAGGTGTGGGTGTCCCGCTCGAGCTGGACGAGCCACTCCGTCACGGTGACGGCGAATCCCTCTGGCGCTGGCGCCTGGCCGCGAACCACGAAATAGACCAGCAGCACACCGACTACGAATCCGAAGTCGCGCGCGAAGCCCGGCACCCAGGCGACGTAGCGCCCCAGGCGCCAGGGCTGGCTGGCGGAGCGGGCAAGGATGACCTCGCGGACTGTCATCGCGTTCCTCGCTGGCCACGGATCGTGGGGCCAAACGGTCCCCGGAACCGTGACGTCCCACACAGAGGCCGGAGTCGGCTCCCGCGCCTGCTGTGCTGGCCGATCGGGCCGGTCTCTCCCCTCCGCCTTTCGAACGAAGGCGCCGGCCTGCTGAGTTTACGCTATGGGGGTCCCCTGTGATCACTCGTTCCCCGATATGGGCCGTTTCGCGATCGACCTGTGCTGCGTTCTCCGAGCGGTCGATTCTTCGGGCAGGAGGCCTTCCGTGCTGCACGTCCTCGCCCTGATGCTGCTCGCCGGCGGGCTGGTTGTTGCCCGCGTCGTCCTGCCAGTCGTGCTCGCCACAGCCGACGTGCCAGGGGATGGTTCCCAGCCCTGGCGCGGGGGCCGCGTCCTCCGCCTTGCGCCGCTGGCCGCGGTTCTGGTCGTCACGGGGGCAGCCGCGCTCGCAACGCTCACCTGACGCTGTCACCGTTCCCCGCCCGGCTCCTGATGGCATTGGCCCTGCCTGCTGAATGGCGCGATAGACATCTGTGATTGCGGCCGGCTGACAATGACATTTGGCGGCGGGAGGGTGTAGTGTCGGCCGTTATGGCTGATCCGTCGGCGGCACCGGCCCCGACTCTTTCGCGGGCGTGGGCGCGGGGCGGGAGCGTGACGGCGCACCCTGTTGGCGCGAGGCGATTCGTGGCACCGGCCCACGGCCCGGTGTACGGTAGAGCGCCATGACCGATCCTTCCCAGGGGCCGCGCCTCGGGCCGGTCGTCGGTGAGCGGGGGCGCGTGTCGCGCTACCGGGTGGAATTGCCCAAGGCGGGCATCGTCCCCACCGAGCGCAACCGCTTCGAAGCGACTGCCTATGCCGAACGGCGCAGCGGCCTGAAGGGGGCCTACCTGGCGGCGCGCGACCTCGTCCTCGGGACGACGCTCGCCAGCCACCGGCTGGAGAGCGAGCGGCTTGGGAAGATCAAGGCGCTGGCCATCTTCTCCTCCGACGCCATCTCCTCCGTGGCCTACGCCACCCAGGAGATCCTGTTCGTCCTCATCCTCGCCGGCGCGGGCGCCATCCAGTGGTCGCTACCGATCGCCGGTGCGATTGTCGTCCTGCTCACCATCGTTATCACGAGTTACCGGCAGACGGTGCGCGCCTACCCGGGCGGTGGGGGCGCTTACATCGTCGCCCACGAGAACATCGGCGTGTCAGCCGGCTTGCTTGCCGCGGCCGCCCTGCTCACCGACTACGTGCTGACCGTCTCGGTCTCCACGGCGGCTGGGATCGACGCCCTCGCCTCGCTGAACGAAGGCATCCGCCCGTTCGCCGTGCCGATTGCCGTGGGGGTCGTGACCATGGTGGCGCTTATCAACCTGCGTGGGGTGACGGAGTCAGCCTCGATCTTCGCCGTTCCGACGTACGCCTTCATCGTGCTCCTCGGTGTGGCCATCGGCCTGGCGGTCGGGCGCATCCTGGGCAATGGCGAGAACCCGTTCGCCGCCGGGACTGCCCGCGAGCCGGTGAGCGCCGAGGAAGGACTCGGCATCCTGCTCATCCTGAAGGCCTTTGCCAGCGGCTGCACGGCGCTCACCGGCGTCGAAGCGATCAGCAACGGCGTCCAGTCCTTCCGACCGCCGGCGCCCCGCAACGCCCGCCAGACGATGGTGGCGATGGGCACCATCCTCGGGTTTCTCTTCCTCGGCCTGACGATCGTCGCGCGTCACCACGGCTTCATCCCCCACGAAGACAACACCATCCCGTCGCAGCTGGGCGCGGAGGCCTATGGCGACGGTTCGATCCTGCACGGCCTGCTCAACGTCATGACGGCTGGGATCCTGGTGCTGGCGGCGAACACGTCGTTTGCGGGCTTCCCGCAGCTCGCCGCCATCCTCGCGCGGGACGGCTACATTCCCCGCATCTTCCACGCCCGCGGCAATCGGCTCGTCTTCAGCTACGGCATCGTCTTGCTGGCCGCCATTTCCTGCGCCCTCCTCATCGCCTTCAACGCCACCACGACACGTCTCATCCCGCTCTATGCCCTCGGCGTCTTCCTCTCGTTTACGCTCAGCCAGGCGGGGATGGTGCGCCACTGGCTGAAGAGCAAGGAGCAGGGCTGGCGAGCCGCCCTCGTCGTCAACGGCACGGGCGCGCTGACGACGGCGCTCGTCTTCGTCGTCATCCTCGAAGCGAAGTTCACCGAGGGCGCCTGGGTGGTCTGCATCCTCATCCCTCTCCTGGCGGGGCTTTTCTTCCTCGTCGGCCGCTTCTACCGGGCGCTCGGGCGTTCCCTCTTCGTGCCGAGCGAGGCCGTGCTCGACCTTCACCCAACCGGCCCCTCCTCTATCCCTCATGTGGTGCCGGTCGAGGACATCAATCTGGCGACGGTGATGACCCTGGGCGCTGCCTGCGAACGGTCGCGGAACGTGACGGCCGTGCACGTGATTGTCGACCCCGACGAGCCCTCGACCGTCGCGCAGCGGTGGGGACGCCAGTTCCCGCATGTGCCGCTCGTAGTCATCGACTCGCCCTACCGGACAGTCGCCGACCCCATCGCCGTGTACGTCAATGACCGCCTGCGCGACCCGCCCCACGAGGTGACGGTGATGGTGCCGGTGCTCGACGTGCGGCGCTGGTGGGAACGGCCGCTCGTCAACCAGAGCCTGAAGCGGTTGGCGCGGCTCCTCGGCCATCGCCGCCATGTGAACGTCGTGCGCTACCCGTTCGACCCGGGGAGCGCGCGCCGTCGCTCGGCGTCGTTGCCGTCCCCCTGACCGTCGGTGCCGGTGGGCGGCTGGCTGGCCTTTTCCGTCATGGCACCGTCAAGATAGGCAGGCGCGATGGAGTGGGCCCGCCCGACGGCTTGCGTCGCGCCCGCGTCCGCGACACGGTAATAAGGGAGACTCTCGCCTGGGGCGCGGGCCCGGCAAAGCACCGGAGGACCACGGCGCATGAGCACTGCCACGACGAGCCTGGACCGGCTCTGCATCGACACCATTCGCACGCTTGCGATGGACGTCGTTCAGAAGGCGAATTCGGGCCACCCGGGGACGCCCATGGGGGCGGCGACGATGGCCTACACGCTCTGGACGCGCTTCCTGCGCCACAACCCGTCCGACCCGGCCTGGCCCGATCGCGACCGCTTCGTTCTCTCGGCGGGCCACGCCTCGGCACTCCTCTACATCCTCCTGCATCTGACGGGTTACGACCTGCCGCTCGACGAGCTGAAGCGCTTCCGCCAGTTTGGCAGCAAGACGCCGGGACACCCGGAGCGCGGCCACACGCCAGGCGTCGAGGTGACGAGCGGCCCGCTTGGGCAGGGTTTCGGCATGGCTGTCGGTCTGGCCGTGGCGGAGCGCTGGCTCGCCGCGCGCTTCAACCGCCCGGGCCATACTGTCGTCGACCACTACACCTACGGCGTCTGCAGCGACGGCGACATGATGGAGGGGGTTTCGGCCGAGGCCGCTTCGCTGGCGGGGACGCTCGGGCTGGGAAAGCTCATCTTCCTCTACGACGACAACGAGATCTCGATCGAGGGCGACACGGATCTCGCCTTCACCGAGGATGTCGGCCGGCGCTTCGGGGCCTACAACTGGCATGTGCAGCACGTCGACGGCGAGGACGTCGGCCAGGTGGCGCGCGCACTCGAGGCCGCCCGCGCGGAGACGGCGCGACCTTCGCTCATCGTTGCGAGGACGACTATCGCCTACGGCAGCCCGAACATGGCTGGCTCCGCCGAGACCCACGGCTCGCCACTCGGCGAAGACGAGGTGCGCGCGACCAAGGAGGCACTCGGCTGGCCCGCCGAGGAGCGCTTCCGCATCCCCCCGGAGGCGCTGGCCGACTTCCGCCGGGCCCTCGCAGACGGCGCGGCCCTCCAGGCCGACTGGGAGGCGCGCCTCGACGCCTACGCCCGCGACTACCCCGAAGACGCCGCCCTCTTCCGCGCCTGGACGGCGGGGGAGCTCCCGGCAGGATGGCAGGACGTCCTCCCCGCCTTTTCCGGCGAGGAGAAGCCGATGGCGACGCGTGCGGCCTCCGGCAGGTGCATCACGGTCCTGGCCGAGGTCCTGGGCAACCTCGTGGGCGGCTCGGCCGACCTCGCCCCTTCGACCAATACCTACATGAAGGGGCTCGGCGACATGGACCCTGAGCACCCCGGCGGCCGCAACATGCACTTCGGCGTGCGCGAGCATGCCATGGGCACGATCGTCAACGGCATGGCCATCCACGGCGGGCTCATTCCCTTCGGCGCCACCTTCCTCGTGTTCTCCGACTACATGCGTGGGGCTATCCGGCTGGCTGCGCTCCAGCGCGCCCGGTCGATCTTCGTCTTCACCCACGACAGCATCGGCCTGGGCGAGGACGGACCGACCCACCAGCCTATCGAGCACCTCGCCTCCCTGCGCGCCATGCCGAACCTCACGCTCATCCGGCCGGCCGACGCCAACGAGACGGCCGCCGCCTGGGGGTGCGCGCTCCAGGCGGACGGGCCCGTCGCGCTCGTTCTCACGCGGCAGGCGCTGCCCGTGCTCGCCGATGTCGGCCGGATCCGTGAGGGCGTGCCGCGTGGGGCCTACGTGGTGGCCGACGCCCCGAGCGGGACGCCCGACGTCATCCTCCTCGCCACGGGCTCGGAGGTCTCGCTTGCCATCGCCGCCCGGGAGCAGCTCGCCAGCGACGGGATCGCGGCGCGCGTCGTCTCGATGCCCAGCTGGGAGCTCTTTGAAGCCCAGCCGCAGGAGTATCGCCATGAGGTGCTCCCGCCCACCGTTCGCGCGCGCCTGGCGGTGGAGGCGGCCTCGCCGCTCGGCTGGGCGAAATACGTGGGCAACGAGGGCGACGTCGTCGGCCTGGAGCACTTCGGTGCCTCGGCACCCTACAAGGTGCTCTTCGAGGAGTTCGGCTTCACGGCCGAGAACGTGGCGGCGCGCGCGCGCGCGGTCGTCCAGCGCCTCCGGGAGATGTGAGATGCGCGTTGCCGTTGCCGCCGACCACGCTGGCTTTCCGCTGAAGGCGCGGGCGCTGGCGGAAGTCGTGCGGCTCGGCCACGAAGTCGTCGACCTTGGCGGCGGCGGTGAGCCCGGCGACGACTACCCTGACTTCGCCCGCGCCATCGGCGAGGCGATCCTCGGCGAGCGTGCCGAGCGGGGGCTCTTGATCTGCGGAAGTGGCGTCGGTGCCTCGGTCGCCGCTTCCAAGCTTCTCGGCATTCGCGCCGCTGTCTGCCACGACACCTACTCTGCCCACCAGGGTGTGGAGCACGACGACATGAATGTGCTCTGCCTGGGGGCGCGCATCGTCGGCGTCGAGCTCGCCGCCGAGCTCATTCGCGCTTTCCTCTCTGCCAGCTTCTCGGGGGAAGAGCGGCATCGCCGCCGGCTGGCAAAGATCCGGGCCATCGAACAGGACCAGCTTTCCCCGCGGGAGGTGCTCCATGGCTAGTCCAACTACGGGGCGGAACGCCGCCCTCGAGCTACGCGACCTCGGCCAGAGCGTCTGGCTCGACTACATCCGCCGCTCGCTCCTCACCTCTGGCCAGCTCGCACGGATGGTGCGCGACGGCTGGGTGCGGGGCATGACCTCCAACCCGACCATCTTCGAAAAGGCGATCGCCGGCTCGACCGACTACGACGCCCAGATCGCCCGGCTGCGCGCCGAAGGCCCGCGCGACCCTTACGAGGCCTTCCTCATTATTGCCGGCGACGACATCCGGGCGGCTGCCGACGTCCTCCGCCCGGTCTACGACGAGAGCGAGGGACGGGACGGCTACGTCTCCTTCGAGCTCCCGCCGGGGCTCGAGCACGACACGGAGCGCTCGGTCGCCGAAGCGCATCGCCTGTTCGACCTGGTCGGCCGGCCGAACGTGATGATCAAGGTGCCCGGCACAGCGGAAGGAATGCCCGCCTTGCGCCGCCTGGTGGCAGAGGGGCTGAACCCGAACATGACGCTCCTCTTCGACGTCGCCGCCTACGAGCAGTGCGCCGAAGCCTACGTCGCCGGCCTGGAAGACCGCCTGGTCGCCGGCCTGCCGCTCGACCGCACGGCCAGCGTCGCCTCGTTCTTCGTCTCCCGCGTGGACACGGCGGTCGACGCGCTTCTTCCCGAGGGGTCAGCGCTACGGGGGAAGGCGGGCGTGGCGAACGCGCGCCACGCCTATGGTCGCTTTCAGGCGATCTTCTCGGGCCCACGCTGGGAGCGGCTCGCCGCCGCCGGCGCGCGCGTCCAGCGCCCCCTCTGGGCGTCGACCGGCACGAAGAACCCCGCCTACTCCGACGTCCTCTACGTGGACGAGCTTGTCGCTCCGGACACGGTCAACACGATGCCCGAGGCGACCCTCCAGGCGACGCTCGACCACGGTCGCGTGGCCGTCGCGATCGACCGCGGGAGCGTCGCCACCGCGGAGGCGACGCTGGCGTCGCTGGCCGAGGCTGGCGTCGACATGGGGGCGGTCACGGCCCGCCTCCTGGAGGAGGGCCTCGCCTCCTTCGCCCGCGACTTTCAGAAGCTCCTCGACCGCCTGGCAGAGGTCCTCGGGAGCGGGCCTGCCGGGCATCTCGTCCCCGCCGGGGACCTGGGGCCGCTCGCCGCGGCCGTCGCCCGCCGCCTGGATGCCATGGCGCGCGACAGGATCGTCCAGCGCATCTGGGCGTGCGACCACACCGTCTGGAAGCCGGACCCGACGGAGATCAGCGATCGTCTGGGCTGGCTGTCGGTGGCGGAGGTGATGCGCGAACAGGTGCCGGCTCTCCGCGCCTTCGCCGACGAGGTGGCCGCCGAGGGATATCGCACGGCCGTCCTCCTCGGTATGGGCGGTTCGAGCCTGGCGCCCGAAGTCCTGCACGCCAGCTTCGGCACGGCCCAGGGCTACCTCGACCTCGAGGTCCTCGACACGACCGACCCGCAGCAGATCCGCGACGTCGAGGATCGGATCGACCTGCGTCGCACCCTCTTCGTCGTCGCGAGCAAGTCGGGCGGCACGATCGAGACGCTTTCGCAGCTCGCCTACTTCTGGGAGAAGCTCCCCGACGGCGCGCACTTCGTCGCCATCACCGATCCTGGCACGACTCTGGAGCGGCTTGGCCGCGAACGCGGGTTCCGCCGCGTCTTCGCCAACCCGGCGAGCATCGGCGGCCGCTATTCAGCCCTGTCGTTTTTCGGGCTCGTGCCCGGTGCCCTCATCGGCCTCGACCTGGAGCACGTGCTCGACCGTGCGCAGGAGGCGACGCAGGCCTGCCACCACTCCGTGCGAGAGGAGGAAAACCCGGCCGCCTGGCTCGGGGCCGCTCTCGGCGAGGGAGCGCTGGCCGGGCGGGACAAGCTCACCCTTGTCCTCCCCGACGGCATCCGGACGTTCGGTTCCTGGGTGGAGCAGCTTGTCGCCGAGTCGACGGGCAAGGAGGGCCGTGGGATTGTGCCTATCGAGGGCGAAACCCTCGGTCCTCCGGCCGTCTACGGCGAGGATCGGCTCTTCGTCGCCTTTGGCGGCCATCCGGAGCTGGACGCCCTCGCCGCTGCCGGCCACCCCGTCCTCCGCATCCCTTACAGCGATCCCTGGCAACTGGGGGGTGCGTTCTTTCGCTGGGAGCTCGCGACGGCGATCGCCGGCCACGTCCTCGGCATCAACCCCTTCGATCAGCCGAACGTGCAGGAGGCGAAGGACGCGACGGCGCGCATCCTCGCCGGGGAGCAGGTCGACACGGACACACCGCCGCCGGAGTATCTGCTCGAAGGGACTGCCGCCGGCGACTACGTCGCCATCACCGCCTACGTCGACCGGAACGCCGCGAACATGGCGACCCTGCAGTCGATCCGGCTGGCGCTGCGCGACCGTTTCCGGGTGGCGACGACCGTGGGCTTTGGTCCGCGCTTTCTGCATTCGACCGGCCAGCTGCACAAGGGCGGGGCGAACAAGGGCGTCTTTTTCCAGATCGTGCAGGACGACGTGCTCGACCTGCCGATCCCCGGGCGGGAGTACACCTTCGGGCAGTTGAAGCGTGCGCAGGCGCTGGGCGATCTGGCCTCGCTGAAGGCGCACGGGCGGCGGGTTGCGCGAACGACCATCGGCCACCTGACGGAGCTGTTGCGGTGAGCGAGGACAGGCCGGCCGCGACGCTGACTCTCGGGGTGGTCGGCCTCGGGCGCATGGGCGCCGGCATCCGCGACCGATTGCGCCGCGCCGGCCATACGGTCACCGGCTACGACACCAGGGCGGAGGTCTCGGACGCGCCGTCGCTGGCGGCGATGGTGGCGGCGCTGCCGGCGCCGCGTGTCGCCTGGCTCATGGTGCCTGCCGGCCAGGTGACCGAGGCGGCTGTGCACGACGTGGCGGCGCTCTTTTCGCCGGGCGACGTCGTCGTCGACGGCGGCAACAGCTGGTATCGCGACTCCTTGCGTCGCGGTCAGGAGCTGGCAGCGCGCGGCGTCCACTTCCTGGACGTCGGCACCTCCGGCGGGATCTGGGGGCTGGAAGAAGGCTTCTGTCTGATGGCCGGGGGGCCCCGCGAAGCATTCGACCTGGTGGAGCCGGTCTTCGTCAGCCTGGCGCCGCCTGGCGGTTATGCCTACCTGGGACCGTCCGGTGCGGGACACTTCGCGAAGATGGTCCACAACGGGATCGAGTACGGGATGCTCCAGGCCTACGCCGAGGGGTTCGATCTGCTGCAGGCGGCGACGGAATACGACTACGATCTTCGCCAGATCGCGTCTCTGTGGAACAAAGGCAGCGTTGTTCGCTCCTGGCTTCTCCAGCTCGCCGAGGCGGCCCTGGGGAAGGACCCGCGACTCGACCAGCTGGCGGGCTACGTGCAGGACTCGGGCGAAGGGCGCTGGACCGTGCTCGAGGGGGTGGAGCGTGGCGTGAACGTCCAGGTGCTTGCCCAGGCGCTGTTCGCCCGCTTCACCTCGCGCGACGAGAAAGCGTTCGCCATGCGCCTGATCGCCGCTCTGCGCAACGAGTTCGGCGGCCACCCGGTACGACCGGCATGACCCGCCAGCGCCCGGTCGATCAGGACCTTGTGCTTGTGGGCGGCACCGGGGACCTCGCCCGGCGCAAGCTCCTGCCCGCACTGTACAACCTTGGCTGCGGCGGTCTTCTCCCCGAACGTGGCGTCATCGTCGCCTACGCCCGCAGCGCCATGAGCGACGACGCTTTCGCCTCCCTGGCGAAGGCGGCCGTGGCGGAGCATTCGCGCACCGGCCTCGACGAGTCCGCCTGGCCCGCCTTTGCCGCCCGCCTGCGCTACGTCGCTGCAAGCGACGGCGGCTATGCGGGCGTGAGGGAGCACTGTGCCCTCCCGGAGCGGCTTGTCTACCTCTCGGTGCCGCCGTCGGCCTTCGGGTCGTCGATCCGTGAGCTCGACCGGGCGGGACTCGTGCCGGGCGCGCGGCTCGTCGTCGAAAAGCCGTTCGGGCACGACCTGGGAAGCTCGCGGCGGCTCGAAGAGGCCATTCACGCCGTCTTCGGCGAGCAACAGGTCTTCCGCATCGACCACTACCTCGGCAAGGAGACGGTGCAGAACGTCCTCGTCTTCCGTTTTGGCAATGCTGTCTTCGAGCGCGTCTGGCAGCGGGACGCGATCGACCACATCCAGTTCACGGTGGCTGAGACGATCGGGATTGAAGGGCGCGGCGCCTTCTACGAAGAGACGGGCGCGATTCGCGACATCCTTCAGAACCACGTCCTCCAGGTCCTTTCGCTGCTCACGATGGAACCGCCGGCCTCCTTTCACCCCGAGGCCGTTCGCGACGAGAAGGCGAAGCTCTTCCAGGCGATGCGGCCGTTGCTGCCCGAAGACGTCGTCCGCGGCCAGTATGTGCGGGGCATGGCCGACGGGGAGGACGTCCCGGGCTACCGCGAGGAACCGGGCGTCCCGTCCGACTCGACGACCGAGACGTTCGCCGCCGCCCGCCTGTTCATCGACAACTGGCGCTGGGCGGGGGTGCCGTTCTACCTGCGCACTGGCAAGCGGCTGGCTAGGCGGACGACGGAGGTCGCGGTCGTCTTCCGCGAGGCTCCGGTGGCCTACTTCGGCGGGACGGCCGTCGACAGGTTGAAGCCGAACATGCTCAACCTGTCCATCCAGCCGGAGGAGCGCATCAGCTTCCAGTTTCTCGCCAAGATCCCGGGCGCCGACGTACGGGTGGAGCCGGTGCGCATGGACTTCTGTTACGACGAGGCGTTTCGCATGGAACCGGCCGAGGCCTACGAGCGCCTCCTGCACGACGCCATGGACGGCGACCACACGCTCTTCGCGCGGGAGGACAGCGTCGACCGGGCCTGGCAGGTGGTTGCTCCCGTCCTCGAAGCGCCGCCCGACGTCTGCTTCTACGCGGCCGGCAGCTGGGGCCCGCGCGCAGCGAACGACTTGGTCCAGCCGCGTCTCTGGCACCCGCGATGAGCCGCGAGCTGGTCGTCGCCGAGGACCTGGGGGCGGTAGCCTCCCGCCTCTTCCTCGAGATCGCGCCGCGCACGGTCGCGCTGGCTGGTGGACGCACGCCGGCGGCACTCTACCGCCACCTCGCGGCCGTGCCCTACCCGTGGGGACAGACCGATCTGTTCTTCGGCGACGAGCGCTGCGTGCCGCCCTCGCATGCCGACTCGAACTACTGCATGGCAGCCGAGACGCTGCTGGCCCACGTACCGGCGCGGGTGCACCCGATGCCCGGCGGGACGTGCGACGCGACGGCCTACGAGACCGAATTGCGAGCGTTCTTCGCGACGGAGCCGCCGGGCATGGACCTGGTGCTGCTCGGTCTCGGCGCCGATGGCCACACGGCCTCCCTCTTCCCCGGCGACGCGGCCCTGGAGGAGGGTGAGCGGCTCGTCGTGCGCGTCGCCCGCCCCGACCACGCCCGGCTGACGCTGACGTTGCCGGTGCTCAATGCGGCCAGCGTAGCGCTCTTCCTCGTCTCCGGCGCGGAGAAGGCGCAGGCGCTGGCGGCGCTGCTGGGCGGAGAGGACATCCCGGCGGCGCGTGTCGCCGCAGCCCGTGTGGTGGTGGTCGCCGACCGCGCGGCCGTCGGGCAGAGCGCCGACGGCGACCACCTCGGCTGAATCCGCTCAGCTGCGCGCTCCTTCGGCAGACGGTTCGAGGAGGAGGCTCCGAGGAAGCGGCGGCTGTCCGGGAACGTAGGGCGTCGCGATCGGGGCGGCGCGCTCGCTCTCTGGCAGAGGCCGGGGCGCCCAGTGGTCTTCGTACTCCCCCCATTTGCCGCGCAGGCGGGGGGCGACCTTCTCCTGGAAGAGCTGCGTGTTGTACAGCACCTCCTCGCGCGGCATCGAACCGAGCTGGAGGCCGCACATCAGGTGGCCCACGCGGAGGTCGTCGGCCAGTCGGTCGAGCTGTTCGCAGACGTCGTCCGGGCTGCCCGCGATGACGTAGCCCAGGCGGACGAGGGTATCCCACTCGAGATGGAGGGTGGCACGCTGGGCGGCCATCTCCATTTGCGAGCGGATGCCCGCCTTCACGGTTCGGTTCGTGCGGTAGCCGGGGGCGTCGACGAAGCCGGGGTAGAGGTGCAGGCAGCGCTGATAGAAGTACTCGACGTGCGGCGCGTAGAGGCGCTTGGCCTCGGCCATGTTCTCGGCGACGGCCATCACCTGGAAGAAGCCCGCCTGGTAGGGGTTGGGCTCTTTGCCGCGCTCCTCCATGCGCTGCCAGAAGCCGTCGATCACGCTCTTGGCGCGCAGGTAGCCGCTGTAGGAGAGGTAGGCGTAGAGGTAGCCAAGGTCGGCGCACCACTCCCAGGTCTCGATCGAGCCGCCGCCGGGGATCCAGATGGGCGGGTGGGGCTCCTGGAGAGGGCGCGGCCAGGGGTTCATGTAGCGGATTTGCGTGTATTTGCCGTTGAAGTGGCTGACGCTCTTGTCCTTCCAGGCCTGGAGGATGAGGTCGTGGGCCTCGTAGTACCGTTCGCGCAGCTCCGCCCCCGGGATGCCATCGGCGAAGTTCGTGTCCATCGAGGTGCCGACGGGAAAGCCGGCGACCACGCGCCCGCCGGAAAGGACGTCGAGCATGGCCAGCTCCTCGGCCACCCGGAGCGGCGGGTTGTAAAGGGCGATCGAGTTGCCCATGACGACGATCGCCGCTCGGCTGGTGCGCCGGATGAGGGCGGCCGCCATGAGGTTGGGGCTCGGCATGAGGCCGTATGCGTTGGCGTGGTGCTCGTTGACGCAGACCCCGTCGAAGCCGCACTTCTCGGCGAACTCCAGCTCGTCCAGATACTCGTGGTAGAGGGCGTTACCCCGCACAGGGTCGTAGAGCGCGTAGTCGGGATCCACCCAGACGGAGCGGTAGCGCAGCGTGAAGTCGTCCGGCAGGTAGGGCCAGGGCATCAGGTGGAACCAGTGGAACTTCATCCTGGGATCCTCCGCGTGGATCAAGCTTCGCGTCTGCCCGCTCGCCGGTCGCCCGGGGGGAGTTCAGTATAGCTGGGGCTAATCGGTGCCGTAAGCTGCGTCGATAGTCCGTGGCCGGCTAGAATCGTCTCCAGGCGTGAGCTCTCAGGAGGACGGCATGGTCAGCGATCAGAACCGGGCAGTCATCGAGATGTTGCGCGCGCGGCCGGCGCCGCCGCCGGGCCTGACGTTCGCGGAGATGCGTGCCGGGATGGAGGCGATGCTGGCCAGCCCGATCGCGGCCGACGTGACCTGCACGCGGCTCGACTGCGACGGCGTCCCTGCCGAATGGATCGCCGCTCCGGGCACCGAGCTCGAGCGGGCGGTGCTCTACTTGCACGGTGGGGGCTACGTGCTGGGCTCGGTCACGACGCACCGCGACCTCTGCGCGCGGCTCTCGCGGGCTGCGGGCTGCCGCGTGCTCGCCCTGGACTACCGCCTGGCTCCCGAGCACCCCTTTCCGGCGGCGGTCGAGGACGCCGTCGCCGCCCACCGCTGGCTGCTGCACCAGGGCTTTTCGCCCGGTCGTCTCGCGATCGCGGGCGATTCGGCGGGCGGAGGGCTGGCGGTGGCGGCGCTCGTCGCGCTGCGCGAGCGGGGCGTGGCTCTGCCGGCGGCGGGCGTCTGCCTCTCGCCCTGGGCGGACCTGGCGATGACGGGCGACTCCCTGCAGGCGCGCGCCGCCCTCGACCCGGTGGTCCAGACCGCGGGCGTGGCGGCGATGGCCGTGGCCTACCTGGCCGGCGCCGACCCGCGCTCGCCGCTCGCCTCGCCGCTCTACGCCGACCTCCAGGGGCTGCCGCCGCTGCTCATCCAGGTGGGCATGTTCGAGACGCTCTTCGACGACGCCGCGCGGCTGGACGCCCGCGCCCGCTGCGACGGCGTCGAAGTCCGTTTCCGACCGTGGGACGAGATGGTGCACGTCTGGCACCTCTTTGCCGCCATGCTGCCCGAAGCGCAAGAGGCGATCGAGGAGGCGGGGGCGTTCATCAAGGAGAAGACCAGCTGAGCCTGGGCGGTGCTTCCCCGCAGCGGACGCAGGGGGGCGACGCTCTCGGCCCCGGGGCGGCTACGCCTGCTCGCGCGTGAAGGCGGCGCCGGCGAAGGGCAGGATCTTCACTCGCCGAAAGGGCTCCTTGCCGGAGCTGCGACTGTCCAGGTTGTAGCGCGTCGCCAATTGATGCTGCACGCGGCGCACGTAGCTGTTGGCGGGCGGGAGCTCTATTGGCCGGCCCTCTTCGATGACACGGGCGATGGCGTCCTCGGTTTCGCGGAAGACGTCGACCATCGGGTCGCGCCTCACCGTGTGCTCACCCCCGCGGAACTGGAGCAGCACCTGCTCCATCTGGTAGGCGGTGTTGCTCTTAATGACATAAATGGGGATCGATCGCTCTTCGGCGTCGCGCAGGGCGGGCGGCTTGCGGCGGTAATAGGTGCGCAACGTCACGACGGCGTCGGCGTCCCGCACGTCGGCGACCATTTCGGCGGGGACCCCGGTCGAGCGGATCGCCTGCTCGAGGCGCTGCCGCGAGAGCCCGAAGGGGTAGAGCCTAACTGCCGTTCCCGCCTGCTCGGCGGCGGCAAGGCGCTCACGGGGCGGTTCAGAACCGGGTTCTTCGCTCACGTGGCCGCCGTTTCGCCGGCGGAGCGGCTGGCCGAGCTCCCAGCCGCCGTTGACGCGCGACGTGGCCGGGCCGCGGGAAGCGGATTGTCGCCCCGGCGCCGGCTCCTCGTCCACGATCTCGATGCGACCGCTGGCGGCAAGCTGGCGCACCTCGGCCGGCGCCGCCCAACCGCGAAGGAGAGCGTCCACGGTCGCCGCAACGTCGGCATGGAGGGCGACCCGCGCCCAGCTCTGGATCTCGACGACGACGTCGAAGGTAGGCGGTGCTTTGCGCTCGAGGATGGACTTCTGCGTGCCGCGGCGGCGCGCCTCTTCGTCCCCCAGCGTGACCGACTGGATGCCACCGATGAGGTCGGCGAGGGTGGGGTTGAGCATGAGGTTCTCGAGTGAGTTGCCGTGGGCGGTGCCGACGAGCTGGACGCCGCGCTCGGCGATGGTGCGGGCCGCTGCAGCCTCGAGTTCGGTGCCGATCTCATCGATGACGATGACTTCGGGCATGTGGTTCTCGACGGCCTCGATCATGACGGCGTGCTGGAGGGCGGGCGAGGGCACCTGCATGCGCCGCGCCCCGCCGATCGCGGGGTGGGGGATGTCGCCGTCGCCGCCGATCTCGTTCGAGGTGTCGACGATGACGACGCGCTTGTTGGCGTCGTCGGCGAGCACGCGCGCGACCTCGCGGAGCATGGTCGTCTTGCCGACGCCGGGCCGCCCGAGGAGGAGGATGCTCTTGCCGCTGAAGACGAGGTCCTCGATGACGCGGATGGTTCCGTAGACGGCGCGGCCGACGCGGCAGGTGAGGCCGACGACCTTGCCCCGCCGGTTGCGGATGCAGGAGATGCGGTGCAGTGTGCGTTCGATGCCGGCGCGGTTGTCGCCGCCGAACTCGCCGATCCGGTCGATGACGTATTCCAGGTCCTCGTCGGTGACTTCGTCGCGGCTGAGGACGACTTCGCGCCCTGGGTAGCGCGCCTCGGGCAGCCGGCCGAGGTCGAGGACGACTTCGAGCAAGTCGACGCGGCGCTGTTCGTCGCGGAGGAAGGCGCAGACATGAGGGGGAAGGGCGTCGAGCAGGAGGTCGAGGTCGTCGGTGACGATCTGCTCGGGAGCGAGCTGTGCGGGCTGTTCGGGCTGTGTCACGATTACTGCGGCAGGGCCATTGACTCGGCCGGGACCGCGACCACCTCCTTCAGGGGATTGAGAGCGGCCAGACGGCGCGCCCAGAGCACGCGGACGCCGAGCGGCGTGAAACCCCGTCCGGCGGCGGCGTGCTGCAGAGACTGCTGATCGTCTCCGAGCACGAGCGCGCCGTGGCGCGGGCAGTGCTGCTCCACGAGGTCGAGGAGGGCGTCGTCCAGGCCTTCGACGGCGACCTCGGCGAGGACGTGGATCTCTCGTTCGCCGAAGCCAGCCCAGGCGGCCACGGTGCCCTCGCGATCGACGACGAACTCCCGCTCGCAGTCGTAGGAGCTGATGACGGCCCGCCAGTCCTGCTGCGTCAGTGCTTCCTGGCGCCGCACGTTCTCGGGGACGGCGCGACAATACAGCCGGAAGACGCCGTGGCGGTCGGTCCGCGTTGCTGGGCGGAAGGGGGTCTCGCCGGACGGCGGTGGAGCAGCCGGTGGCACAAAGAGGTGTTCGCGCCGGTAGGGCATCAGCCCGGCACGCCTGATCGCCTCGCGATGGGGTGATCCGTCGGCGCAGCGGAGGTAGAGCGTCCGCCCGCGGCGGCGCCCGGCCTCGGCGGCTGCAGCGGCGAGGAGCGCCGTGACGGCCTCGTCGTCCTTGTCGCGCGCCAGGCGGAGCGAGACCGTCTCCCAGCCGGCGCCGCCGTCGAGCTCGCGGGTGACGAGGATGCCGCGGTAGCCGAGGCCGCGTTTGAGCCCGAGCACGGCCGTGTGCGGCAGGCGCGCCAGATTCGTGATCCCGGTGGCGGCCAGCCCGGCGCGCAGGAGGAGGTTGTCGGCGGCGCGGGTGGCCACAACCTCGGTGCCCAGGCGGTGGAGCTGGGGCCAGAGGGCAGGCGCGTCCAGCGGGCTGAGGGACTCGGCGCGCAGCTCGGTCATGGCCGCCCCTCCAGGGCGAGGGGCCGCGCCTCGGCCTCGGCGGCGAGCGAGAGGAAGTAGGCGTGGAGGCGGGTGTCGCCGGTCAGCTCGGGGTGGAAGGCCGTTGCCAGGAGGTTGCCCTGACGCGCTGCCACGATCCGCCCGTCGGGAAGGGTCGCGAGGGCCTCGGCCGGCGGCACCACCCGTTCGATGACGGGCGCGCGAATGAAGACGGCGTGGAAGGGGCCGCCAGCGAGGCCGCGGATGTCGAGGTCGGCTTCGAAGCTGTCGAGCTGGCGGCCGAAGGCGTTGCGGAGAATGCTGATGTTCATCACCTCGATGCCCGGGCGGTCGAGCCGGTCGACCTGACGGGCGAGGAGGATGGCGCCGGCGCAGGTTCCCCAGACGGGGCGCCCGCTCAGGCAGAACGCGCGCAGGGGCTGCTGGAGCCCGTTCGAGAGGATCAGCCGGGCGATCGTCGTGCTCTCGCCGCCGGGGATGACGAGGGCGTCGAGGCCGGCGAGATGTCCGGGAAGGCGCACTTCGCGCACCTCGTGGCCGAGGGCCGCGAGCATCTCGCGGTGCTCGCGGAAGTCGCCCTGCAGTGCGAGCACGCCGACGGTCCTGGTGGTGCGCGTCTCAGTCATCGTACGAGAAGGCAGGCGCGGCGGAGCGGGCGTGGCACTGTGGTGGCGCGTTGGGAAACAGGCAGACAGCTATCAGCGCGGCGGCAACCAGGGGCGGTACCCCTCAGGAACTGCTTCCAGTGTAACGCATGCGACAGGTGCCCAGACAGAGAGGGCGTTTACCGAAGTCGCTCTCAGCGGACTTCTTCCAGGCGGATGCCACCGGGCGCCTGCAAGGTCAGGAACTGGGCGGGCGCCGTCCCGGAAATGGCCCGCACCTTCATCCCTGCCGGCGGGCGCTGCTGCTGAAGCTCGAGATCCGTCTTCAGCGATCGCGTCGCGTCGACCTGGAAAGCACGGCCGGGCGGCACGCGCACGAGGATGTCGCCCAGGCGGGTGACCGCGAGCAGGTTGCCCTCCAGGCCGCTGACCTCGACCGTGCCACCGCCGGTGGTGATGGCGACGCGCGCGCCCGGGGGCACACCGACCTCGATTCGGGCGAACGACTGAGCCGGCTCGTCGGTGCGGCCGGCACGCGTGGTGACGCGGATGCCCGTGCCGTCCTGGTCGATTGCCGTGGCCATGCGCTGCACGTCGCGCTGGGCGCTGAGCTGGTTGGCACCGGCGCCGCGCAGGACGATCGTGAGCGTGATGTGCGTGCCGGGTTCGGCGTGGACGGTAACGTCGCCCCGCCAGGTGTCGATGGTGAGCGACGGGTTCGGGCCGACGTCGTAGTCGCGGCGGATCGTCGATTCAGTCGTCGTCACGGACGCGCCGTCGTTCAAGTGGTCCAACCCGAGCAGCTGGAAGACGAGGAGGAGGGCGAGCGCGAGGGCGAAGACGGGCAGCACCCACCAGGCGTGGTGGACGACCCGAGCGGCGCGCTCGAGTGCCCGGTTCACAGCCCCAGCAGCTCCACGCGCCGTCCCGCCGCTTCGTGCACACGCCCGACGGGCACGGCCTCGGGGATGGCGGCCAGGACCTGGGCGAGGGCTGTGGAATCGACCACGAGGATGAGGCCGACGCCCATGTTGAAGACCTCGTACATCTCCTCGGGTGCGATGGCGCCGCGCTCCTGGATGAGCCGGAAGACGGGAGGCACGTTCCAGGATGAGGTGTCGACGCTCGCCGCCAGCCCGGCGGGCAGGACGCGGGGGAGGTTTTCCGGAAAGCCGCCACCGGTGATGTGCGCGATGGCGTGGATCTGCCCGAGGACAGGTCGGACGAGCCGATGGTAGGGGCGGTGGGTTGCGAGCAGCGCCTCGCCCAGAGTGACGCCGCCGAGCAGGGCCGGCCGCTCGTCGAGTCGGGACCTTGTTTCGGCCGCCTGTTCGCCCATGCCGACGCCGAGCACGCGCCGCGCGAGGGAATAGCCGTTGGTGTGCAGGCCGCTGCTGGGGATGCCGACGAGGAAGTCGCCGGCGCGTACGCGTGTGCCGTCGAGCACGGCGTCGCGTTCGACCACGCCGACGATGAAGCCGGCCAGGTCGAATTCGCCGCGGGCGTAGACGTCGGGCATGTCGGCCGTTTCGCCGCCGAGCAGGGCGCAGCCAACCTCTGCGCAGGCGCGCGCCATGCCCTCGACGAGCGTCGTTTTCTGCTCGTTGGTGAGGGCGTTGCCGGCGATGTAGTCGAGGAAGAAGAGCGGCTCGGCCCCGCAGGCGAGGATGTCGTTCACGCTGTGGCCGATGATGTCGGTGCCGCAGAGGTCGAGCCGGTCGGCTGCCATTTGCAGGCGGACCTTCGTGCCGATGCCGTCGGCGCTGGCGGCGAGGACCGGGTCCCGGTAGCGGCCGCCCAGCTGGAAGAGACCGCTGAAGGGGCCGGCGTCGCTCAGCACCTCGGGCCGGCGTGCGCGGGCCAGGATCCCCGGCAGGCTGGCGGCGAAACGGCCGCGGGCCGCGATGTCGACGCCGGCGGCAGCGTAGGCGCGTTCTTCGCTCATCCCGACATAGTAGCGGAGGGGGGCAAAGGGAGAAGGAGCACCCGTGAAACGTCCCCGCCCGGTGCCGCAGCCAATCCGGGGATGTCGCGGTGGAAGGCGCGTGACAGGGGGCGTTGGGTAGCTGGGGGCGGGCGCCCGGGGCGTCGATGATCGGGGCGCGACGGCTGCCCTCTTCGAGGCCTCTGCGGGAACGGCCTCCCAGACGTGTGGTGGATGTGGGGGTGTGCGAGGGGCTGGCGGCCGTCTTCAGCTCCTCGCACGGGTGAAAGACCATGCTGTCGTCCGGTCGCCGATTGCCGCTGTCCGCGGCTCTCTTCCTGCTAGCCTTGCTCGGGTTCGCTGCAGCCTTTGGCGTCGTCTTCTCGCCGGGCGGGCTGGCCGGCGCCGAAGACGGCGAGGTGGCGGACGGTGTGGCGATCGACGCGGCCGCCGCGAGCCCGCAGGTGTGGCTCTCGCCGGCGCCCTACGGGATGGTGATGCCTCCCTCGATGGCGGGCTTCGGCTCGCGCGACTTCATGGATCTCTTCTCCCCTGCGGCGCCCTGGGCGGCAGCCTCGGCGCGGGTCAACGTCTTCAAGCTGCACACGCAGTGGGTGCTCAACGCGACTGACGCGGACCTTCGCCTCGTCGTGGACGATCTCAACCGGCGTGGCATCCAGATCGCAGTCGAAGCCGCGGGCCTGACGCCGACGGCGAGCTGCGGTGCCGGCGTCGAAGGGTTCCTGCCTAATGCGCCGGACCTCACCCGGATCATGGCCCGCCGCGTCGCCGCCGCGGGCGGCAGCCTTCGCTACGTGGCCCTGGACGAGGTGTTCACCTTCGGCTCCTACCTGGACCGTCCGGGGGCCTGCCACTGGACCGCGGTGAAGGTGGCGACGGAGATCGCTGCCTACCTGCAGGCCGTGCACAGCGAGTTCCCGGCGCTCCAGGTGGGTCTGATCGAGTCCGACACGGTCCCCGTGGCGCAGATTCAGACCTGGCTCGAGGCGTTCAAGACCGCGACGGGCGCCTACCCGCCGTTCTTCCATTGGGACGTGGACTGGCAGCGGGCGGACGACTGGCCCCAGCGCGCCAAGGCGCTCGAACAATACAGCCGCAGCCGCGGCATTCCCTTCGGCATGATCTACAACGGCAACGGCGACGACGCTACCGACACCGCCTGGATCCAGCACGCCGACGAGCACATGGCCATGTACGAGACGCTCGGCGGCGGACGGCCGGACCACGTGGTCTTTCAGTCCTGGCACATGCATCCCCGGTACCTCTTGCCAGAGACGGATCCGAGCAAGTTCATCTGGCTCGTCAACCGCTACTTCCAGACGCGGACGTCGGTCTCGCTGAGCGTGGCGACGAGCGCGGTCAGCGGCGTGCTGCGCGACGCTTCGGGCAAGGCGGTGGCGAAGGCGCCGGTCAAGGTCTTCGTCACGCCCGCTGGCGGCGACGGCCAGTACGGGGAGTACCAGGTGACGGGCGTCGTGCCCCCGGGCGCGACCTCGGCAATCGCCGGGCTGCGCGTGAACGCCGAATGCGACTGCGGCGGCAGCGCGAAGCTCAGCCTCTACGGCATGCGCTACCTCCAGGCAGGCGACCCCTCCTCGCGCGTCCCTAATAGCGATTTCAAGAGTGGGGCCGCGCCCTGGGGAGCATGGGGCGCGGCGCCCGCGACCATCCGCAACTCCGATCGGCAGCCGGGAGCGAGCATGTTCCAGCTGCAGGTTGCGGCAGGCCAGACCTCCTTCCTCAACTCGGGTGCTTTCTCGGTGACCGGCGGGGCAAGCTTCACCTTCACCGTGGGAGCGAAGGTGGCGCCGGCGGCGACGGGCAGCGGCTACTTCACGCTCGTCTTCCTTGGCGCCGGCGGCGAGATCACACGGGTGCGCGTCGCCCTCGAGCCGGCCCCGACTGTCTACACGGCGACCACGAGCACGACGGGCACGTACTCGGTCAAGCTCGGCAAGATGCCCTCAGCGCGGGTGGAGGTGGTGGGGCACTATGCGGGGACGGCGACGCGCTGGGCGGCCTTCGCCCGGGTGGTGAAGTGAGCCGCGGCCCCGCGCGCCGGCGTCAGGCGTCTATCAGCGTGATGGCGCCGCTGGGGCAGATCTCAGCGGCGTCTTCGGCCTCAGCTTCGCGCGCGGGCGGCAGCTCCTCGGCCGGCGCCAGGGGATAGCCGTCGTCGCCCACTCGAAAGACGTTCGGGTGGAGGTAGGTGCACTGCCCGCTGCGCAGGCAGGTCTTGCGGTTGATCTCGACGCGCATGGCGGACCTCGGCCGGTGGTTCGCTGCCCAGCATAGCGGGGTCCATCGTGAGGGTGGGGGAAGCCTGCCTGCCCGGGGAGTACGCGGCTGTGGCGAAGACCGGTACGCTGGCTGGCGAATGGCTTTCGATCATGCCGACTGGGTGCGGCGCCGGAAGGCTCGCCCGCAACGACCGGTCTGGCCCACCCTGCGGCGAGCCGTCGCGCTCCATCGTCCGCACGGGCTGGCGGTCGGTGCGCTGCTCGCCACGATCGTCGCAGCGGCGGGTCTCGGGCTGGGCCCGCCGCTGCTCATGCAGCAGATCATCGACAAAGCGATCCTCGGAGAGCGAGACGGCTTTCTCCTCAACGTCCTGGTGCTTGTCATGGTGGCCCTCGTCGCCCTCGCGGCACTCGCGGGCGTGCTCCAGACGTACTTGAGCAACGCCATCGGCCAGGACGTCATGTACGACCTGCGCAGCGCGCTTTACCGTCACCTCTCGGGCATGTCTCTGCGCTGGTTCACAGCGAACCGCACGGGCGAAGTGCTCTCCCGCGTCAGCAACGACGTCGGGGCCGCCCAGGGGGTGGTGAGCGACACGCTCGGGGGAGTGGCCGGCAACCTGATCACCGTCGTTGCCACCTTCGCCCTCATGCTCGCGCTCGACTGGCGGCTGGCGCTGTTCTCCGTCGCCTTCCTTCCTCTCTTCGTCTACCCGGCCAAGCGGGTGGGCAACGTCCAGCGCGCGCTCGTGAGCGAATCGCAGGAGCAGCTGGCGCTCCTGAACGCGCACATGCAGGAGACGCTCTCCGTCAGCGGGGCACTGCTCGTCAAGACCTTCAGCCGGCAGCCGGAGGAGATGGCCCGCTTCGACGAGACTGCCGGCCGCATCCGCGCGCTCAACGTGCGCCGGGCCATGGTGGGCCGCTGGTTCGGGGTGAGCATGGGGCTTTTTGGCTCTCTCGCGCCGGTGGTCGTCTACTGGTACGGCGGTCATCAGGTGATCGGTGGGCACGCGACGCTCGGCACGGTTGTTGCCTTCGCCGGGCTTCTCGGGCGGCTGTTCGGGCCCACGTCGCAGCTCCTCAGCGTGAACGTCACGGTGCTCAGCTCTCTCGCCCTGTTCGAGCGACTCTTCGACTTCCTCGACCTTGAACAGGAGATCGCCGACCGGCCGGGGGCGCGGGACTTGGGCGACGTCCAGGGCGAGCTGCGCTTCGAGCATGTCAGCTTCAGCTATCTGCCTGGCACCGCTACCCTGCGCGAGGTCAGCTTCGTCGTGCCGCCGGGCAGGTTCGCAGCGCTCGTCGGGCCTTCCGGCGCGGGCAAGACAACCACCGCCTACCTTGTGCCGCGGCTCTACGACGTGGAGGAAGGGCGCATCACGGTGGACGGCTACGACGTGCGCGACGTCACGCTCGCGTCGCTCGGCGCGGCGATCGGCATGGTCAACCAGGAGCCCTTCCTCTTCCACACGACGATCCGCGAGAACCTGCGCTACGCACGGCCGGCCGCGACAGACGCCGAGATTGAGATCGCGGCTCGCGCGGCGAACATTCACGACTTCGTGGCGGCACTGCCGAAGGGGTACGACACGGTCGTGGGCGAGCGCGGCTATCGGCTCTCCGGTGGCGAGAAGCAGCGCGTCGCCATCGCGCGTGCCCTGCTGAAGGACCCCGCCATCCTCATCCTCGACGAGGCGACGTCGAGCGTGGACTCCGAGACCGAGCGCGCCATTCAGGCCGCGCTCGAACGACTCACCAGCGGGCGGACGGTGCTCGCCATCGCCCACCGCCTCTCTACGGTTCTGCGCGCGGACCTTATCGTGGTCCTCGTCGACGGGCGGGTGGCCGAATCTGGCCGGCACGCCGACCTGCTCGCCCGCGGCGGCGTCTACGCGCGCCTCTATCGCCAGCAGTTCGCCGCCGAGGAAGCGATGGCCGCCGACAGCGCGTAGGGGGCTCGAAGCGACCGGTGGACGCGCGCTCGGCCGGGACGCGGCGACAGAGCCGGCCGCCTTCTCGCGGTCAGCGGCGGCGGGCGGGCGGGCGCGCCATCTGGTCCTCTTCGGCGACGAATCCGAGCGCCGCATCCGACGAGAGCGGTACGTAGAGGAGCTCGACGGAGAAGCCGTCCGGCCCCGTGCAGTAGGCGACGTCGAAAACGCCGCCGGGGCCCAGTGGCTCGGTCTCGGCCCTGTGGCCTGCTGCCAGAACGCGATCGTACGCCGCCCGGAACTCCTCCCAGTCGCGGTAGCCGAGCGCGACGTTGAGCAGCCCGACGTCGTTCAGGCACCAGCCGGGGCGCCGCGGCCTCGACGGTGGCTGCTCATAGCAGGCGAGCTCGAGAAGGACGTCGCCGCCGCGCAGCGCCACCAGCTGGCGGCCCGCGTCCGGCAACCCAAAGAGCGCTTCCGCCTCCGGTGGGTGGAGCGTGGTTGGCGGCACCTCGGAGAGGCCCAGGGTGTCGCGGAAGAAGGCGACGGCTGGCTGGAGGGCGGGAACGGTTGCGCCCACGGCCCGCAGCGCCGGCCGGCCCCCGCGCAGCGCCGGGTCTTCGATCAGCTCGACGAGCGTGCCAGAGGGATCGGCCACGCAGGCGCGCGCGGCGCCCCCGAGGATTATCGGCGACTCCACAGTGAGGCCGGCGGCCGCCAGCCGGCCCAGCGTCGCCGCGAGATCGGGCACCGCGACGGTGAGGCGCGTATAGCCGACGTCAGACGGGCGCCAATTGTCGGGGCGTGCGGCCGGTGGTGGCGAGGCGTACTGGAACAGCTCGAGCTGAACGAACGGCTGCGACCCGATGAGCCACCACATGCAGCAGGCCACGTCGGGAAGTCCCTGGATGGCGGAGACGCGCTCGCCCGCTGCGTACCGGCCGCCGGCCGAGCGGAAGCCGAGCCCGTCGACGGCGAAGCGCAGGGCGCGCGCCATGTCGGGCACGCTCATGGCGAGCTGCGCGATCGCCGGTTCCGGGACGTCGGCCGTCATGGCGGCAGTGTACGCCCCTGCAGGCTCATTGGCGGGCCGGCCCAGGTGCTCTGTCGCCTTCTATCGCCAGTGCTCGGGGGGGAGCGGAATGGGGCCGAGGTACGTCTCGGCGTCCGCCAGCGCGTCGAGCGCCTGCTGCAGCTGGGACCAGAGCGGGCCGGTGCCTTCCGCGCCGGCCACTGGCGGCCCGGCCGCGACAACGAGCTCGTCGAGCACGGCGAAGAAGCGCGCGCGCTCGGCCTCGCGCTCGGCCGCCGTCTCCTCGGCGGGCGCGCGGAGGGCGGCGCGCAGGCTGGCGGCCGCCTCCTTCCAGTGCTGGGCGCGGTCGTCTTCGAGCGCCAGCCGGTCGAGTTCCTGTTCGACGCCTTGGAGGGAGTTGCGAATCGCCGCGTTTCCCTTCTGCAGCACCTGGAGTGGCTCCTGCCAGCCCGTGGCCAGCCAGTCGAGGGTGACGGCAACCTGGCCTGCCTGGCCGCGCGCAAAGTCGCTGTCGAGCTCGGGGATGACGTGCTCCTCGAGGGCCTGCCGGAGCGTGCGAAGGATGACGGGAATAGAGGGGTTCATCGCGCGGGTCCCTTCAGGAGCTGGCCCAGCACTCGGGCCGATGACACGTGGAACCCGCCCACGACCGCCATGTCGCGTGCGTCGCGGACTTTACCCTGGTTCAAGCCGTTGAGGGCGGCCAGCCCGACGGTGATGTTTATCTGGGCCGTCTTGAGGACCATGAAGTAGCCGACGAGGGCCTCGTCGACGGGGATGCCGCTAGCCTCCTCGTAATGGCGGGCGAAGTCGCCGTGGACGGCCGCCCACCCCGAAAGCATGCGTGTGAAGGCGATGTCCTCCATGGGGTGGCCGAGGAGCGCCATCTCGTAGTCCAGCAGGGCGACTATCTTCCCGTCCTTCCAGAAGAAGTTGTCGAAGCGGTAGTCGCCGTAGACGAGCCGCACCTCTTCCGGGCGCATGCGCGGCCGGTTGGCGTGGAGCCATTGGAGCACGGCTCGCAGCGCCGGTGTTGGCGGGATGTCGAGGCCCGACATCCGCTGCTCGCACCAGGCGAGCTCCCGCTCGATGGGGTCGCCGCCCGGGACGCCGGCAGGCGGTAGGAAAGCGTCAAGCCCTTCGGCCCGCCAATCCAGCGTGTGGATGCGGGCGAGGACCTCGGCGAACTGCCGCCCGTAGCGGTCCTTCTCGGCGGGGTCCTCAAACCGGGGATGGTCGAGCTGAGGGATCTCTGCCCTGACCCACTCCATCACGTAGAACGGCGCGCCGAGCACGGCGGGGTCCATCTCCAGCCAGTAGGCGCGCGGGACGGGAAGGCCCCTGCGCTCGTAGGCCTGGAGCAGGTGGAACTCGAACGAGGGGTCGTGGGGCTCGAGGATGCCGCCGGGCGGCGCGACGCGGAAGACGAATTCTCGTTCCCGCGGCGCGCCGCCCTCTTCCCAGTGGGCGGTGACGCCGAAGATGTCCCACGAACGCCCGCCCATCATGCGGCGAACGCTGGCGGTCATGCCCCGGGCGCCAGGCGTCTGCCGTTCGAGGTAGGCGGCGACGCGCTGGGTGAACTCCTGGTTCTTGACGAGGTTGTCCAACGCCTGCCTCTCTAGACGGTGTTGCGCAGGGCTGACGGCGGCGCCGGACTCAGACGAGCCAGCGCGGCGAGGGCGGAACGATGCTGTATTCGGAGACGCCGTAGCCTTTCTCGCCCGTCTCTTCGATCTCCATGTCGAAGAAGGGCTCGTAGCAGTCCAGGCGGTTCTCGAGGTCGTTCTCACCCCGGTCCCACAGCTTCACCATGCCGTACTTGCGGCCGGTGCGGATGTGGATGACCTCGCCGTCGGGCAGGGTGATCTCGTAGCGGAAGGCGGCGGCGGTCCGTCCGTCGTCCTCGAGGATGACTTCGCCGCTGGCGGCCTTCAGGTGGCCGTTGCCTTCTTTGGTGGAGATGAAGCCGGCGCCCGTGTACTGGGGGCCGTCGGCCGGCTGCCAGAGGCGGCCGAAGGCGTTCAGGTGCAGCCGGTCGTTCTGGAACGAGGGCCAGAAGTGGCCGGGCCGTGCCGGCTGCGTCCACTCCCACTCCGGCTCTTCGGCGAAGCGGTGCGACCAGGAGTGGTCGCGGTGGGAGTAGCTGTTGATGCGGCGCCGATCGCCGGCCTTCGGGCCGCCGCGGATCTCGAACTCGCCGGTGCAGAGCATGCCCTGCTCGTTGTGGCCGCCCATGCCCGTCTTGAAGGGGTTGTTGTCGTGGTCGAAGTAGTCGAACACGGGGAAGCGGCCTGTGAAGGTAAGGTCGAACCCGAAGCGCGGACCGTCCATGGCGATCCGAATCGACTTCTGGGGCTCGACGACGCGGTAGCTGAGGTGGCCGTCGCTCCAGGGGCCGCGGTCCAACTCGACCGGGAGCGGCGCCTTGTTGCCGTACTGCTGGAGCACGCCGTCGATGACGTAGAGCGCTTCGAAGCGCGCGTAGCCCTTGTTCGTCAGGTGGAAGTGGTTGATCCCGAAGATGTTCGCCTCGCGGTCCACCACGCTGATCCAGAGCGTGTCCCCCCAGAGGGCCTTCCCCGTGGGGTCGGGTGATGGATGGCGATACTCGTCTTCGTCCCGCATCGGCATGGCGCTGGTCTTCCTTTCAGTGTCGGCTCGCGGAGCTCCCGCGGCGCGCGTCTCTCGGGGCGAACGCCGTCCCCGACGAAGAGACCGGTGCCCGGGGAGCGGCGGCGCGGGCAGAGTATAGCCGGGTAGCGCGCGCCTCGCACAAGTGGCGCTGTGCGGGGAAGCGTTGACAGGCGCGCGAACGCGTGTCTAGGGTGGCCTCGCCCGTCGCTCCGTCCCGTGGAGGGGAGAGCAGATGCTCGCGAGCGGATTCGGCCAGCTCAGCCACCGGGAGCGCGAGGTCCTCGCCCTCGTCGCCTTCTACTGCACCGACGCGGAAATCGCCGAGGCGCTCTCTATCAGCGTCCGCACCGTCAATGGCCACGTCGTCGCGATCTTGCGGAAGCTCGACGTGCCCAACCGCCGCGCGCTGCCAGGCTCTGGAAGAACAGGTGCTACGGATGCGGGGGGGAGGGGCAGGATTCAAACTCGCGTGCGACAAGCCCGCATGGGCGCATCCCGAGGACGGACAGCAATGCGAACGACGCTCGTTCGGGTGGGAAGCCTCGCCGTTGTTCTTCTCGGCCTCTTCGTCGGGTTGCTCGGGGCGCTACTTCTCTCCCCGATGCGGTCGGCGGCGTCCTATACATGGGCCCTACCTATCCGGCATACCTCAAGGACAGCTCAAACCAGAAGTCCTATCGAAAGACGAACCTCTACCTGAACAATTGGACCTGTGCTTTCTCTTGTAGTCTTCCAGTCCGCGAAGTGACTGCATATACCAATATCTTCTCTCTGTTATACCAGTATAACTACGCATACTTCGTTGCCGTATCAGAGTCCATTGCTGTTGGCCCCGCATTCTTTGGCGTGCAGCTGGGCTACGATAATACACCGGGCTTCCTCTCCTATCTGGCAGACGTACGCCTACTTGAGTGATCTTACGGGCCGTGGCGTCTCAATCGGGTCATCGGTCTGCAAGAATGATTTGTATTTGTGGTATACAGCGGATGGTGCGTTCATGAACATCGGCGTCCCGTATCTCGTCAACGGCCCGTACGTTGATGACCAGGGGACGACCACTTCGTATCCCTAAGCGAGCCCGATATTGATGCTAGGAGTGGATCCCATGCGCCGCCTGCTCATTCTCTTCTCCCTGGCTGCCGTCGTGGGACTTCTCGCCTTCGGGGCGGCGTCGGTCGTCGGTCTGCTCGACGACGACCCCTCGCCGGGGCCAACGGGGGCGCGCGTCTTTCCGCAGGGCAGCTCGGCCGTGAGCGGGGGCGTCACCCTTACCCTCGTGCGCAGCACCTTCTCCGGGACCGAGACCCTGCTCGAGTTCGCGGCGTACAGGGGCAGTGAGAACCTCGGCGCGAACTTCGTGATTCCGCCAGCCGCGCTCGCGGTGGACTCCATGTTCGACAGTGCTCGGCCGGGTGGGGGCACTCATGGGGAAGACGGCACCCTCTTCGTCGAGATGCCCCCCCTGAACAGACCGGGCGACGCGACGGTGACAGTGAAAGAGCTGCGGGTCGGTGCGCCGGCTAGCCGCTGGGAAGTCGTTCGAGGACCCTGGACGCTGGCCCTGCAGGGCCCGACGGCGAGCGAGTTCGACGCCTTGATGCGCGTTGAGGAGCTGACGAGCGCGACGCTCGACGTGCAGGGGCAGCGCTTGACGGTGACGGGCCGGCGCTCGACGTCGCGCACCATTGTCGAGTACACGGCACTGGCCGGCCTGGAGGAACTGAAGCCGCCACAGATCATTGGCGCGGATGGGCAGCCGCTGCTGCCTTTTACCTACGGGGTGTAGGGCGCGGTGGGGCGCGCATGGTTCCCGGTGACGCCCTTCGGCAAGCCCCTTTCGGTGAGCTTCGGTCCGTATAGCATGGCGGACGGCTCCGGCGCGACGGTCGTGGTCGCGCTCGGTGACGTGCTAAAGCGCCATGGGGCGGAGCGCGGCACCCCCGGCGAGATCCCGCTCGCGCCCGAAGACGTGCTCTCGGGTGACGGCTCCATCCCGCTGTCTGTCAGCTTCGGCAAGCAGCAGATCAACTACCGCAGCATGGCCTTCTTCGGTCGGGCTGTGCCGGCGGGCGAGATCGACGTCATAACCTTCCGGCTCGCCGGCACGTGGGAGTGGCAACACGACGAGCCCGACCCAACCCCATACACAGGCGCTCCTCTGCTGTTGGACGCGACGGGCTTGCCGATGCGCGGGCTGGGAGGCAGCGGGGGCTTTTCGAAGGACGTTACGGGCGACATCCACGAGGGCCAGACGACGGTCATGTCCTGGCTGGAGCCGAGCATGGACGTCTCGCGCGTGACGATTGTGCTCAGTCGAACAAAGCGCCTCGTCAACGGCGACTGGCATGTCGAGCTGAAGCCCGCCCCGTAGACGGCGGCGGCTCTGGCCGCAGTCCCTCCTGGTTTGCGCTAGTTGACGTAATTCTAACCATCGCTGCGCTATCGATTGGTGTTGCCAATCCTTGCGATCGTTCCCAACGTAGTAAAGAATGGCGCCGGCCGGATAGAACGCGACCGGAACGAGATCTGTTCGCCAGCCGCGGGCGCCGCCGCCCCTGACCGCCAGCATTGGAGGGAGACCCGAATGGACGACAGAGCGAACTACTGGACGCGGTACCGCAACCGGCGGCTGAGCCGACGGACGTTTGTGGCCGGCAGCGGCGCGGCCGCCGCCGGTGCCGCGGCGATCCTCGCCGGCTGCGGCGACGACGACGACAACGGCGGCAAGACGGCGACTGCCACGTCGAGCAGCGGTGGCTCGCCCTCGGCTTCTGCAGCCGCCTCCGCGAGCGCCTCGGCCAGTGCCTCGGCGGCCGCCGCCACGCGGGGCGGCACCCTGAAGCTCGCCAAGCAGCAGGTGGACGAGGGCATGGACCCCGGCCTCAAGGTCGTCAACAATCTCGACCTCTTGCCGTCGCTCTACAACCGCTCCCACCTCTATCAGGTGTCGACGAACACGATGCTCCTCGACGCGGCCACGGCCATGGAGCAGCCCGACAACACGACCATCCGTTTCACCATTCGCGACGGCATGAAGTTCCACAACGGCGACGCGCAGACGGCCGAGGACTTCGCCTACACGTGGACGCGCTTCCCGACCCTCCTCAAGGAGCAGGGGAGCCAGGCGAACGAGGCGAACTGGGGCTTCATCGACACGGTCACCGCCCCGGACGCCAAGACGGTCGTGGTCAAGCTCAAGGCGCCCTCGGCCTCGGCTCCCGTTCTGATGGCGACCACAATCTTCAGCATCGTCAACAAGAAGCAGGCCGAAGCGGATTCCAAGAAGAACGTCCAGAACGTTGACGCCGGCGCTGGGGCCTACTCGCTCGACAAGCGCGACGCCACGGGCACGCGCGTCGTCCGCTTCAAGGACTATTACAAGCACGAGAAGCCGAACGCAGCCTTCGCGGTCGACAGCCCGTACATCGACAACTGGGAGACGTCGATCATCGTCGACAATGCAGCGGCGAAGTCGGCGTTCCTCGCGGGCAACCTCGACGTCTATCCGCAGCTCGGGCAGACAGTCTCCGACAAGTTGGAGTTCGAGTCGCTCAAGGGCCAGAAGAACGTCACGGCGAAGCAGGTCGACACGACGGAGGCCCGCTTCATGGCCTTCGACAACGTGAAGTTCAAGGACATCAAGGCGCGGCGCGCCATTCTCGAGGCGATCGACTCCAAGGCGCTGATCGCGAGCCTCTACGCCGGCGACGGTCTCTACGACGGCCCCGTGGGCGTCGGCCTGCCCGCTTTCGCCCTCGACCAGAAGACGCTCGAGGGCTACCGCAAGTTCGACCCCGCCGACGCGAAGAAGCTCTGGGAGGCGGCCGGCAAGCCAGCTTCGAAGATCCGCATCCAGGCGAACCAGGACCCGCGCGGCAGCAGCATCGCCGAGTTCATCGGCCAGCAGCTGAAGCAGAACCTCGGCGTCGACACGGAGGTGCTCGTCAACGACACCACCACCTGGGTGGCTCGGGCCCGGGAGCCGCAGAAGCAGTGGGAGCTCTTCATCGTCCCCTACAACTTCTCGACGACGCCCGAGATCTACAACATGACGATGATGGACCCGGCGGCCTTCGCCGGCGTCTCCTGGAACTTCCAGCTCGACCAGGCCGACCCCGACGTGCAGGCGACGGCGAAGGCTCTGCGCGCGCTCGTGGCGGCCCAGTCGCAGGAGATCGATCCTGCCAAGCGCAAACAGAAGCTGATCGACATGCAGAAGTACGCGCTAGACAACATCGTGCCCGGGATCAACCTGCCTGTGCCCGGTCACAGCTATCTGGTCTACAATTCGCGGCTGCAGAACGTGCCGGAAGCGGACTGGCTGAAGGGTCTCGGCCTCGTCAACCAGACTCTCTGGCTCAAGGCCTGAGAGCAGCACCGGCGAGAGGGGAGGCCGTCCGCTGCGGGCGGCCTTTCTCCGTTTCCGGAGGATTGGCGATGTGGGCTTATATCATCCGGCGACTGATTGCGGTGCCGTTCATGCTCTTCGGGCTTTCGGCGCTGCTCTTCTGGCTGCTCTACCTGCGTCCCGGAAACGCCGCCCTGACGAACTTTGGGCTGGTCTCACCCGACCAGACGAAGGACGCCGTCGCCAACCTGGAGAAGGACCTCGGGCTCGACCGCCCCGCGGTCGTGCAGTACTTCGACTGGGCCGGCCACGCTTTGACGGGCGACCTGGGCGAGTCGCTCAAGAACCGCCGCTCGATCAGCGGCCAGATCGGCGAACGGCTGCCGAACACCGTCGAGATCGCGGTGCTCACGATCCTGATCACCGCGGCGATCGGCATTCCCGTCGGCATCCTCTCGGCGATCAGGCCTGGCTCCTGGCTCGACTACAGCCTGCGCGTCGTGACGATCGCCGGCATCTCCATCCCCAGCTTCTGGGTGGCGACGCTGCTGCTGATCCTGCCGGTCATCTGGTGGGGCTGGACGCCGCTCCACCAGAACTACGTCAACTTCACGACGGACCCGCTGGAGAACCTGCGCATCGTCATCTGGCCGGCACTCGTCCTGGCCGTGTCGAGCGCTGCCTACGTCGCCCGGATAGTGCGCTCGTCGATGCTGGAGACGCTGTACTCCGACTACGTGCGCACTGCCCGGGCGAAGGGGCTGCGCGAGCGGGTCGTCATCATCCAGCACGTCTTCCGCAGCTCGCTCGTCACGCTTCTGACGGTGATCGGGCTGCAGTTTGGAGCTGTGCTCGGCGGCTCCGTGATTGCCGAGCAGATCTTCGCCATTCCGGGGATCGGCCTGCTCACCTACCAGGCCGTGTTCAACGTCGACTACACGCTCGTGCTGGGCGTGACGATGGTGTTCGCGCTGATGTTCGTTCTCATCAACCTGGCCGTCGACATTCTCTACACGTTCGTCGACCCGCGCATCCGGTACTGAGATGACGCAGGCGACGGCGACTTCCTTCCCGCTGGACCACGAATACGTCCCGCCCAGGCGCCGGCTTGGCGGGCTCCGCCGCTTCGTCACGCGGGAGCCCCTGGGCACAATCGGTGCCGTCGTGGTGCTGCTCATGATCTTCGGCGCGATCGCCGCTCCCATCCTGCACACCACGAACCCGAAGGCGTTCAGCGCCGACGTCCTCTCGTCGCCGAGCTGGGACCACTGGTTTGGCACGACGCGCGAAGGGAAGGACGTCTGGTCGCGGGTGCTCTACGGCGGGCGGGTCTCGCTCAAGATCGGCCTGTCGACCGTCGTCATCAGCGTGCTTGGGGGAACGCTGCTGGCGCTCGTCTCCGGCTACCTGGGTGGGATCGTGGACTTCGTCCTCGGCCGCATAACGGACGTGCTCGTGGCGCTGCCGGCCATCCTCTTCGCCCTCACGCTGCGCACCTCCATCGGCCAGGACGTGCCAGACGTGCCCGGCATGTCGCAGGGCGAGATCCTGCTGGTGATCGCGATTTGCGTCGTCTTCACGCCCGTCATCTTCCGCATCATGCGGGGGGCGGTGCTCGAGCAACGGAACGCCGTCTATGTGGAGGCGGCGCGTGTCGTGGGGGCGAGCGAGCTGCGTATCATGTTTCGCCATCTTCTGCCCAACCTGGCGGGGCTGATGATCGTGATCACGAGCACGACGCTGCCGGCGGCGATCCTCACCGAGTCGGCCCTCAGCTTCCTGGGCGTCGGCGTGGAGATCGGCACGCCCTCCTGGGGGGCGGACCTGAGCGGGAACGCCCGCCAGTTCTTCGTGGACGCCCCCTGGATCGCCATCTTCCCCGGCCTGGCCCTCAGCCTGACGGTCCTGGCCTTCAACCTGCTGGGCGACTCGCTGCGCGACACGCTCGACCCGCGCCTGCGGAACAAGCGCTAGGTGCGGTCTTCCGCCTAGAAGGTCGCGTTGCCGATGCCGCCGTCCACCACCAGGCTCTGGCCGATGACGTAACGGGCCTGCTGGCTGCAGAGGAGGGCGCAGAAGGCGCCGAAGTCCTCTGCGTCGCCGAAGCCGCCGGCGGGGATGCGCCAGTCCTTGGCAAATCGGGTGACCTCCTCGTCGTAGCTCGTGCCGTTCACGCGGGCGCGCTCGTTGAACCCTTCGAGGATGCCGGCCGTGTGGTGCATGCCGGGGAGGAGGTTGTTGATGACGACGTTGTGGCGCGCGACCTTCTTCGCCAGCGCCACCAGGTAGTTGTTGAGCGCGGCCCGCGGCGCCCCGGAGAGGATGCGGATTTCGGTCGGGAACTTCGCAGCCCCGGTGCCGATGTTCACGATCCTCCCGAAGCCGCGCGCCACCATGCCGTCGACCGTCGCCCGCACGAACTCGACGGGGCTGACGAGCGTGACCGCCAGGTTGTCATACCAATCCTGGGGCTCGATCGCCCGAAAGTCGCCGGTCACCGGCGGGGGCGAGCAGGTCAGCACCAGGATGTCGGGGTTGGGGCAGGCGGCGAGAATGCGGGCGCGGCCTTCGACGCTGCTGTGGTCGGCGACGACGGGTGTGACGGTCACGCCGGTCTCCCGGGCGATCTCCCTGCACGTCTCTTGCAGCCGCTCCTCGCCCCTGGCGGAGACGACGAGGTCGACGCCTTCGCGTGCGAGGGCGAGCGCGCTGCCTCGGCCGAGCCCGGCGCTGCCGCCGTTGACGATCGCCTTGCGTCCGCGGATTCCCAGGTCCATGCCCGCCTCCGTGCGCCAGGCAGCGGCGCCGCGCGGAGCTTCGCATGTCGAACTGACGAAGGGCAACCGCCGTTGCTACGGGCCGCCGGCGCGGTTCAGGCTCTCGGCGGCGGCGAGGACGGGCTCGCGCCGCCCCGCCTCCAGGCGGTCCATCTGCATCTGCACGTCAATTGGGTAGCGCCCGGTGAAGCAGGCGTTGCAGAGGGCGTCGTTCCCCTGGCGCGTCGAACGCACCATTCCCTCCAGGCTCAGGTAGCCCAGGGAGTCGGCGCCGATATGCTGCCGGATCTCCTCGACGCTCTTGTTTGCGGCGATAAGCTCCCACTTCGTCGCCATGTCGACGCCGAAGAAGCACGGCGAAACGATCGGCGGCGTGGTGATGCGCATATGCACTTCGCGCGCGCCCGCGCGGCGGAGGAGGTTGACCACCCGCGGCGTCGTCGTGCCGCGCACGATACTGTCGTCGACGACGACCACGCGCTTGTCGCGGAGGACGTCGCGCAGGGCGTTGAACTTGAGGCTGACCCCGGCGTCGCGGATGCGCTGGTCGGGCTGAATGAAGGTGCGCCCGACGTAGCGGTTCTTGACGAGCCCCTCGCGGAAGGGGAGCCCTGCCGCGCGGGCGTAGCCGATGGCCGCGGGGATGGCCGAGTCCGGGACGCCGATGACGATGTCGGCCGCGACGGGGTGCTCGCGCGCGAGCTGCGCCCCGAGCTCTTCGCGCACGGGATAGACCAGCTCGCCGCTCAAGCGGCTGTCGGGGCGGGCGAAGTAGGTGTATTCGAAGGTGCAGAGTGCGCGGCGGGCGGGCGGAGCGACCGTGGGGAAGAAGCTACGCAGGCCGCTCGCGTCGATCTGGACGACCTCGCCCGGCTGCACCTCGCGCTCCATTTCGAGGCCGAGGTGCTCGAGGGCGCAGGACTCCGAGGCGATCGCCCAGCCGTTGCCCAGCCGCCCGAGGCAGAGTGGCCGCACGCCGAGGGGATCGCGCACAGCGAAGAGCGTGTCGGGGGTCAAGATGACGAGGCTATAGGCGCCTTCCGCCCGGCGCATGAGGTAGTGGAACTTCTCTTCCCAGGTGCCGGCGGGGGCGAGGGCGAGGAGCCAGGCGATGATCTCGGAGTCGGCCGTCGATTCGAAGGCGACGCCCTGCGCCTCCAGGTCCTCGCGGAGGACGGCGGCGTTGGTCAGGTTGCCGTTGTGGGCGAGGGCGATCTGGGAGCCGCTCTGGCGGTCGCGCACGACGATCGGCTGCGCGTTGCAGGCGAGGGAGCCGCCGGCTGTGCTGTAGCGCGTGTGGCCGATGGCGATGTCACCGCGAAGAAAGGCGAGATCCTCTTCGTCGAACACCTGCGAGACGAGTCCCATGCCCGTACGCAGGTGGAACGCGCCGCCGCCGTTGTTGGTGGCGATCCCCGCGCTTTCCTGGCCCCGGTGCTGCAGGGCGTAGAGCCCGTAAAAGGTCAGTCGGGCGACGTCTTCGCCGGGGCCAAAGACCCCGAACACGCCGCAGGCTTCGCGCGGGTTGTCGCTGGCGGGCATCACAACGGCGGCGGGTCCTCCCCCGGAGTGTCGGCTTTCCCAGTATACGGGGAGGTGGAAACCGGAGAACAGTGACGGTGCACGAGTGTCTCGCCGCCGGTAAAGGACTCTCCGTTGAAGGGCAGAGAATGCGCCTGGCTCGTGCCCTCGCCGTCCTCATCGCCGCCGCCTGCTGGGCGCCCCTCACGTGGCGGTCGACGACGAGCCACTTCTTCGGGCCACGGTGACGAAAGCGAAAGCGCTGGCAGGCGTCGCCGGCGCCACTACAGGGCAGGCGGCGACACCGTGCAGGCGCTCAGCTCGTCGCGGGCGCAGCGGAGGTACAGCACCTGCGCCACGTCGTCGCGGCGGCCAATGGCCTCCCGGCTGACCCAGAGGTCGCGCGCGTGAGGGGTGGCGACCTGAAAGGCGGCCGCGGTGGCCGCGCCCACCCGCCCGAGCTCGTGACCGTCGGCACTGAGCACGAGGTCGGTCTCGTAGACCGGTACCTCGGCTTCCGGCTCCCGGCGGGTGGCCAGCGGCTCATCCGCCATCGCTACTGGACCTTGAAGGTGCCGTGCATCTGGTCGGGATGGACGTCGCAATGGAAGTAATAGGTGCCCGGCTGCTTCGGGGCGTCGAAGCTCAGATCCTTCGTGACGTTGGGACCTTTGAAGAGGTCGCCCACAGCGATCGGCTCATTTGCGGAGCTGTCCTTGTAGAAGGCGATGTTGTGAATGATGTTGTCCTTGTTGGTCATCTGCACGGTGACGTGGGCGCCGGCCGGGGCGTCGATCTCCTGCTTGTCGAATGACGTGTCCTGTGCCGAGATCGCCACGGTCACGGCCTGTGCGCCCGCGACGGCGCTGGCCGCGTCCGTCGCGGTCCCCGTGACGGTGGTTGCGGCCGCAGTGGTGGCCGTGGGTGAGGCGGGCGCGCGCGTCTCGATCGTGGGCGTGACACTGCTCGTGTTGTCATCACCGCCGCAGGCCGCGAAGGCGAGGGCGAGGCCGGGGACGGCAAGGACAGCAATGCCCGTCAGGGCGCGAGGAAAGTGCATCGGCGTCACCTGCGAGGCGTCGGGGTCGAGCCCGGTAGCCTCTGTCGCCAGAACGGTCGCACGGCTCCCAGATCATTAGTCTCAGTCGAACAGTCGCGGGGGCTTGCGGTTTCGTCGCAGAGCTGAACGGCCTGGCCGGCCGGAGGCGCCAGCGAACTGCAATGCCCACTGCTTCTTCGGCGATGCGGCGCCAGACCGCCATCCGGGACACTCGAAAGCGTTCCTGTCGGAGACGACGATTCCAGGAGGCGAAGTATGGACCAGGAGACGATGCAGCACGGGCAGACTGCGGGCACTGCCGGGACGATGGCCGGTGGCGTCGGCGCCGCTGCCGGTGGGACGGCGGGCGCGGCCGCTGGCGGTCTGGTTGGCTGGGGAGTAGGCATGGCCGGCGGCGCGATTCTGGGCCTCGTGGCCGGCATGTTCCTCGGGCTCAACATCGGTAAGAACGGCCACGGCGAGCACGACTAGCCCTGCCCGGGGGATCGAAAAAAAGAGGCGGCCCCTCGGCTAGAGGGGCCGCCAAGTCGAACGGTTCGCAGGCAGGCTAGGGGATGACCGCCTTGAAGGCGTTGATCAGCCCCTTGCCGTAGGCGTCTGCGTCGGAGATGGGCGGGCCGCCGAGGTGGCAATAGCCGCTGGGGCAGGAGCCGCCGCTCAGGTCGCCGCCCGAAAGGTCGGTGGCGCTCAAGGGCGGCGTGGTGTTTCCCGTCACGTGGGTGGCCGCGGCCTTCGCCTTGGCGATGATGGCGGCGCTGTTGTGGCGGAGCAGCGGGTAGCGGCTTGCGATCAGCGCCATGACGGCGGAGACGTGCGGCGTCGCCATCGACGTCCCCTGGATGGTGCTGTAGCACTGGAGGTCGGGGAAGCCCGGATAGCCGGTGAACAGAATGCACGGAATCTCGACGCCCCAGTTGGAGGTGATGCTGAAGTCCTCCCAGGCGTTGTAGCCGTCTGCCACCGAGCTTCCGCCGTAGACGGAGAAGGGGCCTGTCCAGGGCCAGCCCTCGGTGCCGCCGCGGTCAGCGGCCGGGACGTTGAACTTGCGGGCGCCGCCCGGGGCGGCGAAGTCGATGCGCGGCCCGTAGTTGCTGTAGTAGGTGAGCTGGTTCTGCAGGCCGACGCCGGAAGGCTGGTGCGCGTCGCTGGTGGGCTTGCACCACTGGTGGCTGCCCGCCGCCAGGGAGTCGCCCGGGCAGACGGCAGAGGCGGCGTTGACGACGTTGCCGGTGGCGGAGACGTCGATTACGCCCGGCAGGCCGCCCGGCACTTCGTACAGCCCGTAGAGGTCGGAGAAGCCGCCGCCGGGCGCCGTCAGGCTACCGTGCGAGAGCACCCTGCCGCCGGGGCCGACGCGAACATGCTCGTTTCCGGCGGCCGCCACGATGATCGTGCCCTTCAGCTGCGCGAACATCGTGATGATCGAGTAGATCGTGTAAGCCGTGGCCTGGTCCGGATCGGAGAGGTCGAGGTAGCCGCCGAAGGAGATGCTGACGACGTCGATGTTGTCGAAGGCGGCGTGGAGGAAGGCCTGCATGATCTCGGAGTCGTAGGCCGAGCCGCACCACTGCGAGATCTTCAGGGCAACGAGCTGGATGTTCGGGGCGATGCCGTTTATCCCCTGGGCGTCGAGGGCGGCGGCGATGTTGCCGCCGATCCAGCTGCCATGGCCATTGAAGTCCAGGTTCGCGGAGGGCGCTCCAAAGAGGCTCGCCAAGTAGGCGTCGTCAACGCCGGGGCTGACGAACGTGCTGCAGATTGGCGGCACTTCGCCCAGAGTGAAGTCCACCACCTGCGAGACCTTGCCCGCGAGCTCGACGTGCGTGTAGTCGAGCCCTGTGTCCGCCACGCCCACGCGCACGACGGGTGCGCCGGTCGTGACATTGTTGGCGGCCGGCGACTGGATGCGGTCGAGGTTCCACATCAGCCCGGGGTACGCCGACGCCGGGTCCTGGGTAACGACCTGTGGCATAGGCCCTTGAAAAGCCAGGGTCGTGGGGTTTCGCGAGAGGCTCGTCGAAGGGGCGGCCCCGTCCGGCTGGATGAGCCTGCGGATGGCGTCGCGGGAGATACCACTGACGTGGGCGTTCTTGCGCAGCTTGCCGAGGGCAGTGGACGACGCGGTCACGACGACGGTGCGCGCCTCCTTCAGCTCGGAAACGACGGTGGCGCCGGCCTTGACGGCGTCTGACTTGAGGGCGGCGTAGTCGGCCGCGCTCCTGGCGAGGACGAGGTAGCGCCCGGGAGGAGCGGCCGCGTCTGCGCTCTCCGGAGTGAAGGCCCCGCTGCGATTGGCGGCCAGCAGCCCCAGCGCCACGAGGGCGATGAGCGCCGCCAGCCTGGTGGTCCTCGATGCCATGGTGGTCCCGTCCTTTCCCGATTGCACCGGCGAGCGCCCCTGTCGACGACCGCCCTGTTCTTCCCCTCGCGGGCCAGCGCACTTTCGCATATGGCACGAAGGCGGAGCCAAGCCTGCCCTTCGGCGCCGTCCCACGGGGGCCGTTCCTCGCCGGTGCTCGCGCCTGGCAGCGCCCGCGCCGGCCGGAGGCTTTTCTGCGGCGCGGCCTAGCGTACGCCTGTTGTCAACCCGTTCATGAGAGGCTCATTCAAGGGAGATTGGGCGCGCGCGAAACGCAAAAAGAGGGGGACCGATCCGCAAGGACCGGTCCCCCTCGCGCCGGGGGCGGGACGCCCCCGCTCGCTCTGCCCCGGTTAGGCCGGGTAGTCGCAGTCGGACGGATCCACGCGGAAGCCGCCGTTGATGGGTGTGACGACGTGGCTGCCCGTCGTGCCGGACATGTAGTCCGTCGCCGTGTAGTCGGTGCAGACGTTCGGCCCCGCCTGGAAGCCGCGGATGGCGAAGGAGATGTAGTCCGACGGGGTGCCGTTCGACCAGTACATCTCGATCCAGGCTGCCGTGCTGCCGCCCATGCCCGGCCAGTTGTTAACTGTGCCCATGAACTCCAGCTCGCCGCCCCACGGGCCTGCGTCGACTTCGTCGATGCAGGAGACGGTCATGGTGGTGGTGCCGTAGGCGAGGTTGTCCCACTTGATCTTGACCGCCAGGTTGCCGTTCATGCCGCCCGGCGTGCCGTTGCCGGCGAAGCTCCAGGTGGCGCTGCCCCAGCCGGCCGAGAACGAGTAGACGCGGCCCGAGCCACTGCCGCCGAAGTTGAACTGGTTGGCGCCATAGGCCGTGACGGCCCACGGCTGGCAGGCGCCGACGTTGGCGGCCGCCTCTGTTCGCTGGGCGGAGGCGAAGAGCGCTCCGAAGAGGGTGAGCGATAGGGCCGCGGCTGCAACCAGGCCGCGCATTACCCTGGACATTGGTGTTGTCCTCCTTGCGCTGGGCGCGAGCGGGCTCGCGCGTCTGCGGGTCGGTCCGAGCAATCCGGTCCGGCCCGTCCCCGGGTCGTCGCCTGGAGGCCAGGGCGCGCCTGGCAGCGCCCGCTGGACCGGCGACGGGTCTGCTGCGGCAGGGCCATGCTACGCCGGCTGTCAACACCCTGTGTCATTCTGGCCACATTGTAATTGACGTGAAACGAGTGGCTTTGCTGCTAAAACGGCTGGAAGATCGCCAGCCAGGCCATCCAGGGGACGCTCAGCACGAGCAGCGTGCCGAACACAATCGGTACCCGGTCCGCGAGGATGGCGCGGAGCTCTTCGGTTTCTTCGCCCTTCTTGGCCGCGATGAGCGAGGCCAGGCGCGCCCGGCGCAGCCCGAACCCGAGCAAAGGCAGACAGCCGAAGTAGAAGAAGACGAAGCTCAGCCAGAGCGCCGCCAGCCAGCCCTCGGTCACGAAGTTCTCCTCCTCGGCGACGGCCCAGAAGAAGCCCGTGGCGCCGGTCAGCATGGCACCGGGCAGGAGCACGCGCGTCTCGTTGTTCGCCGCCTCGGTGAGCAGCGTCATCTGCAGGCGCAGGTCCTTCGTGGCCCAGGCGCGGAGGATGAGGGGGTAGGTCGCGCCCAGCCCCGCACCCAGCCAGATCAGGCTGAGGACATGGACGACGCGCCAGCCGTCCATCAGTGCGAGTTCCCGAACGGCATGCCGGGATTATCGCCCGCGTGGCGCCTAGGAGCGTCGTTCGTCAGGCGCGCCGGTGCTCCAGCAGCTCGCGCACGGCTGTGTCCTTCACTTCGTAGACGTGGGTGGCGACGCCTTCGACGATGCCGGGGTCGTGGCTCGCGCAGAGGATCGTGCCACCGTAGCCCTGGAGCGCCTCGATCAGCTTCCGCCGCGTCGTCCGGTCGAGGTGGTTGGTTGGCTCGTCGAGGAGGAGGACGTTCGTTGGCTGGATGAGGAACTTGGCCAGGGCCACGCGGCTGCGCTCGCCGCCGGAGAGCACGCCGATCGGCTTGAAGACGTCGTCGCCGCGGAAGAGGAACTGGCCGAGGATTGTGCGCAGGCGGACGTCGGGCTCGCTGTCGGCGACGGCGCGCACCTCCTCGAGGACGGTCCGGGCGGTGTCGAGGGCCTCGTCCTGGTGCTGGTCGTAGTAGCCGGGGCGCGCCCGTTCGGCCCATTCGACCTGTCCCTCGACGGGGCGGAGCTGCCCGGCGGCGACGCGAAGGAGCGTGCTCTTGCCGCTGCCGTTGGGGCCGATGAACGCCACTTTCTGGCCGCGCTCGATATGGAGGTTCACGTCGAGCAGCACGAGATGGTCGCCGTAGCTGTGGCTGACGTGTTTGAGCAGGAGAACGTCGCGCTCCGTACGGCCGTGTGCGCTCAGGTCGAAGTGCACCTCGGCGTCCTTGCGCGCCCGTTCGATCCGCTCGACGCGGGCGAGCTGCTTTTCGCGGCTCTGCACGGCGGCGGTCTTGGTGGCCTTGGCGCGGAAGCGCTCGATGAAGCGCTCCTGGCGCGCGAGATCCCGCTCCTGGCGGGCGGCCGCCCGGTCCTGGGCCTGCAGCCGGTCTGCTTTCTGCCGCTGGTAATCGCTGTAGTTGCCGGCGTAGCTGTCGACGGTGTGGTCGCGCAGGTCGAGGACGCGCGTGACGACGCGGTCGAGGAAGTCGCCGTCGTGGGTGACGACGAGGACGGTGCCCGGGTACTCCTGGAGCTCCTGGGCCAGCCAGGCGCGGGTCTTCGCATCCAGGTGGTTCGTGGGCTCGTCGAGGAGGAGGTTCTCTGGGCGGCGCACGAGGACTTTCGCCAGCGCGATTCGCATCTGCCAGCCGCCGCTGAAGGCACCGCAGCGCTTTGTCTGGTCGCCGGGGAGATCGAAGCCGAGGCCGGCGAGGACGCGGCCGACGCGCGCCTCGACGCGGTAGCCGTCGAGTACCTCGAACTGGTCGAAGAGGTGAGCCTGGCGCTCGACGAGGGCGTCGAGATCGCCGTCGCTCTGCTCGATCGCCGTGGCGACCTCGGCCAGCTCGCGCTCGATGGCGTGAGCTTCGGGGAAGGCGAGCCAGAGCTCGTCGAGCAGGGTGTTCGCGTCGTCGAGCCCGGCCTCCTGGCGCAGGTAGCCGAGGGCACCGCCGCGATGGCCGCAGGCGCCGCTGTCTGGCCGCTCGTCGTGGGCCAGCAGGCGGAGAATGGTGGACTTGCCGCCGCCGTTCGGGCCCACGATCCCGGCGTGCTCACCGTCGCCCACGACAAACGAGACGCCGTCCAGGACGTCGAGCGGACCGAAGGACTTCGAGACGTTTTCAGCGAAGAGCATGGCGGCAGGCAGCCGGGCGGCCCTCTTGGAGCGTAGCAGAGCGCCTGCTAAGGCTCCGGCCGGTGCTTTCCGGCGGCCGCGTGCGCCGAGCTGGGGGAGGTCAGCCGGGCGGCAGCGGGAGCGGCGGCTCCAGGTGAGCGGCCACCCGCCGCGAGGCCCTCGAGCGCGTGGCCGGATAACCGAAAGGTCGTCCACTCGTCGAGCGGCTCGGCGCCGAGCGCCCGGTAGAAGCCGATGGCCTGCTCGTTCCAGTCGAGGACCGACCACTCGAGGCGGGCGCAACCGCGCTCGCAGGCGATGTGGGCGAGCGCGGTGAGGAGAGCGCGCCCGAAGCCCCGGCCGCGATGCTCCGGTCGCACGAAGAGGTCTTCGAGGTAGACACCCGGGCGCCCCTTCCATGTGCTGAAGTTGTGGAAATAGAGCGCGAAGCCGGCCGAGTGGCCGTCCTCGGTCTCGGCGAGGAGCACTTCGGCGTAGGGGCGTGGGCCGAACAGGTGCTGGCGGAGGGTGGCAGGGTCGAGCTCGACGGCCTCCGGCTGACGCTCGTAGTCGGCGAGGGCCTGGATCAGTTCGACGACGGTGGCGAGGTCTCCCTCGTGGGCGGGGCGAAGCGGCATGTCACTCTCTCACGAGCTCGACGCGGGCCACCTGGGCGCCTTCGGCCGCGATCTGCGTGACGAGCGAACGCCCTGTCATGCCTGCGCCCCGGAGCGTTTCCAGCATAGCAGCGGCGACGGCGCGCACCTGTTCTTCGTCGCAGATCGCCGCGATGGAGCTTCCGGCACCGCTCAACCATGCGGCGTGGGCGCCGGCGGCTTTCGCCGCCGCGAAGACCTCGACCAGGGGCGGGAAGATGTGGGCGCGCTGCCTCTGGTGGAGCCGGTCGTCTGTGGCCGCGTCGAGGAGGTCGAGGCGGCCGGCCGCCATGGCCGCGACGAAGAGTGCGGCCCGGCCGGTGTTGTGCACGGCGTCGGCGCGGCTGTAGGACTCGGGGAGGGCTTTGCGGGCCTCTTTGGTGGGCATCGAATGGTCGGGGACGAGGATGGCGAGGCGGGCGCCGACCGCGTAGGCGCAGGGAGCGCGCAGGTAGCGGCCGCCCCCGGCCACGCACACCTGGAGACCGCCGAAGAGCGCGGGGCAGGCGTTGTCGCCGTGGCCCTCGAGGTCGCTGGCGATGGTCAGGAGCTCGCCCTCGTCCAGGGGCCGGCCCTCCATCTCGTTGGCGGCGACAACGCCGGCGACGCGGGCGACGGCGCTCGCCCCCAGCCCGCGGCCCAGCGGGATGGAGAGGTTGTAGCGGGCGCTCAGCCCGGGCGGTGGCGTGCGCCCCATATGCGCGTATGCCTGCCGTGCGGCCGTCAGCACCATCTTCTCGCCGACGTCTTCCGGCGCAGGGGCCTCCACCCTGCCGAAGGTGACCGTGATCGAGGCGAAGAGGTCGAGCGCGAGGCCGAGGCAGTCGAAGCCGGCGCCGAGGTTCGCGCTCGTCGCCGGGACGCGCAGGGTGATCGCCGTCGGTTCCACTCCCGCAGGGTAACCAAGCGTTCCGTGAGGGTGAAGCCGGCACGCCGGCTGCCAGCCGCTCCTCCCTCCGAGGGCCGGAGGGTTATCCGGGCGCGACCGACGGCGTCGCACTGCCGCCATGGCGCGGCGGTCTGGCCGGTTGGCTTCCCGGGCGGGGAGGGTGATGGGCTCGCCCTGGTGCTTCGCGGTCGCGGCACTGGGCCAGCTGGGCGTCTTTGCGGCCGGTCCGCTGCCTGGCTTCGCCGAATTGAACGTTGTCTACAACGGCGCGGCGCGCGTCGTGATCTTCCTTGCCTTCTTCCTCCTCCAGAAGGAGCAGAACCGCTGGTCCCGAACGGTGCACCTCAAGCTCGACAAGCTGCTGCGGGGTGGCGACGGACCCGACGCGGCGCTTATGAGCGTGGAGCAGCGCGCCGAGGTGTGGACATCGGCGCGCTACGTCGCCGAGAGGAGGAGACCTCCCGCTAGGCCGACACGCTGTCCTGGTCCGCGCTCGCGCCGCCGGTGGTCACGGTCGGCGGGGAGTCGTCATGGCGGCGGAGGATGGCCGTTACCCACTGGCCGTCGCTCCGGCATTCGACGGTCGCCAATGGGGCGAGCACGGCCGTCAGGTCGGTCCGTCCCTTCTGCCCCCAGAGCACGAGGCACCCGTCCTCGCAGCGGAAGTTCCACTGGTGGAGGGCGCTGTGTTCGCGCGACTCCGCTTCGTCGACGCGATGCTGCAGGTAGACGTAGCAACCTGGCCGGACGACGCGCAGCATCTCCCGGATGGCGCGACGCGGGTGGCGAGAGTGGTCGATTGCGTTCCGCGCCTGGACGAGGTCGAACGAGGCGGGTGGGAAGCGGCGCGAAAGATCTTCGGCCGAAAGCGGAACGACGGGCACGAGCGGCCGCAACCCGCTAAGGCGCAGGAGCCAGGTGTAGGCGCGCCCCAGGGGATCGACGGCGACGACCTCCAGCTCCTTTCCGGGCAGGCGCCGCCCGACTTCGGAGAGCGGGCCGGAGCCGACGTCGAGGATGCGCAGCCGTTCTCGGCCGAGGTGAGCCAGGAGGTCGCGGTGCACGGGGGCGAGCGGTCGTTCGGGATCGAGGCGTCGGCGGTATTCCTCCGGCCACTGCCAGCCCTTTCGCAGCAGCCACCATTCCCACCAGGCGAGCTCCAGGGCGAGCCCAACGGGGCGCAGGCTGGTTAGCGGACGGACCGCGTGGGAAACGGCGTCTAGCGGGCGAAAACGGTGCGCCATGCCGTGGGGGAGGGTACAGGCAATGCGCCGAATGGGCGCGCAGTTCGGCCGGGGGCCGCTACCGCCTAGGTGCGGGGGACGTATCATTTCCGCGCGAGCGATCTCGCTCACTTCTTGATGAGTGGCAAGCCATGGACAGCTACCGCATCCAGCTCTTCGCGCACATCACCGTCGCCGTCGTGGGGCTTGGGGCGACGTTCGCCTACCCCTTCCTGCAGGGCTTCGCCGAACGGAACGGCGTCGGTGCAGCACGTTTCTCCCTCCGCTTTATGAATCGGCTGGAGAACATCCTGGTCATTCCGGGAGCCATCCTCGTCTTCCTCTTCGGTCTCGGGCTGATGTTCAACGAATACACGAGCTTCGGTGGCGTGAGCGAGGAGTTTCCGACATGGCTCGGGATCGCCATGGCGTGGTACGTCGCGGCCTTCCTGGTCGCAGTCCTCGTCCAGCGCCGCAACGTCCTCGACGCCATCCGCATGCTCGAGGGCGTGCCGGACGGGGGGCACTTTCCGCCCAGCTATCGCGACGTCTCCCGTCGCATTCAGATGGTCGGCGGGCTGCTCGGTGTGTCTGTCATCGGCATCGCCTTCATGATGGTCTGGGGCACAGAAGGCGGATTCTGAGCGTCCGCGCCGGGGGTCAGGCGACGTAGACGATAGCTACCAGTGCGTCCACGGCAGCCTGCAGGCGGTCGACAGACTCCTGGCCGCGGGCGCGCTTGTTGGCTACGCCGTCCTGGTCGCCGGCCGTGCGCCCGATCGCGCGTCCCTCCCGCCCGGCGACGAGTGCTTCGCGGTAGAAGGCGAAGGCGCCCGGGCGGCCACAGGCGGCGGCGGCGATGGCGGCCTTGCGTGCGGCCTCGTCGATCTTCTTGCCGGCGTTGTCCAGCTTGCTCATCATCTGCTGGCTCGCGGCCAGCCGTTCGCGCTCGAGGTCGCTGCTGTAGCGGCGATCGTCGACGGCGTCGCGCGCCTCGTCGAGCGCGTCGGTGGCCTGGGCGAGGGCGTCGGCGGCCTCGGCCAGGCGCTTGCTCTGTTCGTCGTTCATCGGGCCGCCTCCGGATGTCAGTGGTTCGGCCACACGCTACAACGCGACCGCCAATGGGGAAACGGCTGGCCGGCGGGTGCGTTGACCGGGTGCGAAGCCGCCATGAGGATGAGGAGATGACCGCCGCACCGCCGCGCACCAGGCTCGACGGGCCGCTCTCGCTCCCCGAGCGTCCGCTTGTCTCGGTCGTCATCCCCTGCCTGAACGAGGAGCGGTACATCACGCCCCTGCTCGACGCGCTCGCCGCTCAGGACTACGGCGCTGACGGAATGGAAGTCCTGGTCGCCGACGGTGGCAGCACTGATACGACGCGGGACCTGGTGCGCGGCTACGCGTCCCCCTTCCGGCGGCTGGTGCTCGTGGACAACCCGAAGCGGATCACAGTCGGCGGGCTGAACGCCGGCATGGACGCCGCCATGGGCGACTGCTGGATCATCATCGGCGCCCACAGCTCGGTGCGTTCGGATTTTGTGCGGGCCTCGGTCCAGGCGCTGAGGCGGACTGGGGCCGCCTGCGTGGGCGGCCCGATCGAGACGATCGGCGAGGGAACGGTGGGCCGTGCGATCGCGGCGGCGATGTCCTCGCCGTTCGGTGTTGGCAACGCCCGCTTCCGTTACGCCGACGCCGAGGGCGACGTCGACACCGTGCCCTTCGGCTGCTACCACCGGCGCGTCTGGGAGGTAGTGGGCCGCTTCGACGAAAGCGTCGACGGTGCCGACGAGGACAGCTACAACGCCCGCCTGATCGAAGCCGGCGGGCGGATCGTGCTCGTGCCCGCGATCCGCAGCAGCTACTACCCGCGGCGGACCTTCACGGCCCTGGCGCGCCAATACCAGGAGTATGGTGCGGCGAAAGGGACACTGCTCGCGCGCGGGCGCCCTCTTCAGCCGCGGCACTTTGCGCCGTCTGCGATGGCGGTCGGCGGGCCGTTGCTGCTGGCGCTGAGTGCCGTCTGGAAGGCTGCGCGGCTCGTGCTCGCCCTGCTCGCAGCGGCCTATCTGCTCGTGGGGATGGTGATGGCGGCGCGGGCGGCGGGCCGCCAGGGTGCCAGCGCGCCGCTCACCTTCGCGGCCATGGCGACCATGCACCTGAGCTACGGCGCGGGCTTCCTGCGCGGCGCCTGGCGGGAGCGGCGCAGGCTGCGGGCCGCAGCAAGGGAGAGCGGGAAGGCTTAGCCGCCCGGCTTGGTGCAGGACTGCGAGGAGGCGGAGCACGGCTCCGGGTCGGCCGGGGCACGCGCCTTGCAGCGCTCGGAAAGGATGCAGGCTTCGTCGGTCAGCTGTGGGAGCTGGTCCGTTGTCACCTGCTCTGCGGCTTCCGGCCCGAAGCTGATGAGCACGCGGTCGAGGTCATTGATCGTCGTGAAAGCGATCCCGTCCACCTGCACGCCGTTGACGAAGAATTTGAAGGTTTCTCCTGCGGAGGCGCAGTACTTGTTGCCGTCGTCGAGCTGCAGGCAGGTGTTCTGCGGCGTCACGCCTGGCAGCGTCGGGTCCGTCAACTTGAACTTGATCGCTGAGAAGAAGTCGTCCCAGGTCGTGTTGCTGTAGTGGACGTGCACGATGTTGGTGCGCGGGCGGTGAACGTGCGCGTAGGGGCTTTCAATGCCGCCTTCTTCGGCGATGTACTTGGACTGGTCGAAGTTGTACTTCTGGCCGCGGACGACGAGGGCGAAGTCGGCATGGACGTGGATGGGGCTGCGCAGCTGGCACCCTTCCTCGCCGACTTTGCAGGAGGTGAAGGTGACGCCCTCTGCTTCGCCGTTCACGCCAAGGGCGAGGAGGACGCCGAGGACGGCCGCAGCGACGGCGAACAGGCCCGCCAGGGGCAGGAGGACGGAAGCGGAGAGCAGGCGGCGCAGGCGGCTGGGCCGGCTGGCCGCTGTCTGCGGGCGGGTGCTCACGGCGCCTTCGTCGGCGTTGCTGTCGGACTGGCGGCCGGGGTTGTGGCGGCGGGCGAGGCCGTGCTGCTGGCCGTCGCCGTGGTCGAGGGCTGCGGCGTGGGGGTGGCGTTCAGGAGTGTGTCGAGCGCCTTGCGCCAGTCATCCAGGGTGTTGAAGGAGCCCTGGGAGAGGGGGCGCCCGTTGGCGGCGAAGCTCGGGGTCGAGCTGAAGTTCAAGGCGCGCGCCTCCTGGAACTCGGCCTGCACCCTGTTGAGCGTGTTCGGGTCGTTGAAGCAGGCGTTGTATTTGTCCATGTCGAGGCCGAGGTCCTGCGCGAAGCTCTTCAGCTTGTCGTCGCTGAAGCGGCCGACGTTCTTCTGTTCGTTGGTGGCCTGGCCGGCGCGCGCTTCTTCGAGGAAGAGCCGATTGTGGTATTGCCAGAACTTGTTCTGGTCTGCCGCGCAGGTGGCGGCGATGCCGGCGCGGACGGACTCGTTTCCCAGCGCGGGGAGATTCTTGTAGATGATCTGAACCTTGCCCGTCTTCACGTATTCGTTGATGAGCGTGGGCTCCTGCGTGGCGGAGTAGCGAAGGCAGAAGGGGCACTGGAAGTCTTCGAACTCCGCCAGCTTGATGGGCGCGTCGTCGCGCCCGAGCTTGTTGCCGTTGGCCATGTCGAGCGGAAGGTCGTTCGCCGCTTTTTCCAGGTCCTGGACGAGGTCGTCGTTCGAGCTGCCGCCGGTGGCGACGACGATCCCCAGGATGACGGCGAGGACGATGATCAGGCCAGCGACGACGAGCAGGAACGGCTGGGCGAAGAGGTTGAACCCGCCGCCTCGCCG
>JADLBJ010000034.1 GCA_020847765.1 Dehalococcoidia bacterium | reverse complement strand
GGGGGTACGGACAGCCGCAGAATGCCAGGGGAATCGACTTGTGTTCTGGGCAGTAGGGTTAGCAGGGACATTGGGCTGCGGGATTTCAGCCCGGGCGGCCATCGCGCCCCCCTGCCCGCGGAACTAAGCTGGAGATGACGAAGTCTGGAATGTGATGGAGCGATTGATCCTGCTGGCAGTGCTGGCGGCCGTACTTGTGGGGTGCGACGGCGACGAAAAGCCGAAGCGGACGCCAACCGCGGCGACCACCTCCACAGCGACAACGCCGCCGGCCCCTTCCACGGCCCCCACGCACCACTCCGCAACCGCCACGTCGGGCGGCGTGTGGGTCGTCCCTTCGAGGGTAGGCTGGCGGACGCGGCGGCCGGGAGCGTGCGGACGTTGTACGAGAGTTCCGACCAGCTGGCTTGGCACGCGCAGTTCGCTGGTGCGGTGGTGGAGGTGGTGGCGGGTCCGGAGACGCTCCGTTTCACCTTCGATGGTTTGGCGGTGACGCCAGCGACAACGGGTAGGCGCTGCTCCGCGCTGGGTGGAGTCGTCACGGTCGAGGGGCGGGCGTATCCCGATGTCGCCGCCTGCGGCTCCTTCTCCCCCGACGGGAAGTGGATGCTCTTCCAAAAAGACGCTGGTCAGGTGCAATTACCGGCAGGCTTCAGCGTGCCCTCCTGGGACCAGTGGGTGCTCGACGTCGCGACGGGAGAAACGACCGAACTGCAGAAGGGACTTTTCCATTGCGGCGGATGCGACGCGCGCTACGGTCCGCGCTGGTCGTCGACCGGGCGCTATGTAGCCTACGCCGAGCTTGGCGGTGACCTGCGGCGGTTCCTGAGCGACGTTGGCACCGGCTCGACGCGGCAGATTGGGGCCGGGAGTGATGTAGCCCTCGCCCCAGCGTGGCACCCGACCGAAGACCGCATCATCTACTCGCAAGCGGCGGAACTCTCCGGGCCGGCAGTCTACGAGGATCTCGGCACGGGCTCGAAGCAACAGCTGCCGCTGCCGTGGCCGGTCGCCTTCGACGCGTCCGGTGACTACCTCTATTCGCCCGCGTGGGGTCCGTCGCCAAAGGCCGACGCGGGGATGACCACCATCATCGATGCCGACAGCTTCGAGACCGTCGCAGCACTTCCCGGCGCCGCTCCCGCGTGGTTGCTGTGGCGCAGCGACGCCGGCGCGGTGGTTGTCGGCGCCGATGGGCCCGTCGCGGCATTCCAGGGCGCGCCCGGGTGCGATGGTACTGCTGTCTACGCTGGCAGCTCGACTGCGCGCTGCGTGACCGGCGGCCGGTTCGGCGCGCCAAACGCCAGTGGCACATTTGTGGCCGTCGCGACGCTCCAGGGCACAGTCGGCCCTGTGAGGGGCCCTGGCTTTGAATCTCTCGTGATGGCGCGATACAGCATCGAGCTGATGGACGTCCGCTCCGGCGATGTCCAGACGCTGATTCGGGAGGTCATCAGCTGGGATGGCCAGCCGCCCATCCTTCGCTGGAACGGGGACGGTACTCACTTCGTCGTGGTGGCTCCTGCTGCGACCGGCCTCTGACCACGGCAAGAGGACGGCCGAGTGGCGAGACGTGGTTCGATCTGAAATGGTCTTCTCGCACGAGATCCGAGCGAAGGCGACTCTGAATCCCAAGACACTCTTCCTGTCCCCCTCTTGCTGTGCCGGTGGCCGTTAGAACATGTCGCCGGCGAAGGGGGCGTCGAAGAGGGGGCGTTCGCGGTCGCGCTGGCGGTTGACGTAAGCGCGGATAGCGCCGACGACCGCGTTCTGGGAGTCGGCGGGAAGGCCTTCGGCCGCGAGGACTCGGCGGAAGATCGCGTCGATGGCGGCGCGTAGGGCGTCATTGTGGCGAGTGAGGGTGTCGAGGCTGGTGGTGGGCGCGACAGTCGGCTTCGGTGGTTCGAGGCGCGCGAGGAGTGACTGCCAGTCCTCTCCCCAGGCGTTGACGGGCGGCGTGATGTGATCGTAGAGGGCGAGGAGGTCGGCGTTCTCCTCCTGGAGGAGCTGGAGTTCGCATTCGACGCGCTCGGCGAGGTGGGCGAGGAGCTGCTGGACGCTGCGCAGGGCGCTCTTCGCCCACTGGGATTGAAGCTCGGGTGCCACGCGGTTGGCGAGCTCCCATTGGACGGAGGCGATGAGCTGTCTGCTCGTCGGTTTCATCTTGCCTCGCTGCCGCTGGTCACCGGCCGGTCGCGGCTGCGCGGCGCTGACGGCCGTGGCGTCTCATGTCCGAGGCGACGTCGATCGGGGTGCGGTGCACCCAGTCGGAGAACTGGGCGACCATGCGGCGAACACCGCCAAGACCCATCGTTGCCAGGGCGGCGCGCTGGTCGCGGCCGTCGCAGAACCCGCGAAGGCCGGCCTGGAGGGAGACCATCGCCTTGAAGACGGACCAGACACGCCAGAAGGCGACGTTTTCGCGAGGGACAGGGAAGCCGGCGTACTGCTCGTAGAGGGTGAGCGCCCGTTCTTCGCCGATGAGTTCGAGCATGCCCTGGGAGAAGCCCCAGTCGAGGGCCGGGTCACCAATGGCGGCGTTCTCCCAGTCGCTGAGGGCGACGATTCGCCCGTCGCGCCAGACCTCTTCACCGAGGCCATTGTTGCCCTTGAGGAGAGAGACACGGGGGCACGAGCGGGGGAGGTGCCCCTCGAACCAGTGGAGGACGTCGGTGACCGCGGGGAAGACTTCCACGTGAACGTCGTAGAAAAGGTCGCGCCAGGTTTCGAATTCGAGCCTGGAAGCGGTGGCGGGAGAGTTGGGCGCGGGGAGGACCTCGTCGAAGTGGTGGGCTCGCCAGTCGAGGGTAT
>JADLBJ010000222.1 GCA_020847765.1 Dehalococcoidia bacterium | reverse complement strand
GCGTCGACCTGGCCCATCAGCGTCGTCGGCACCGCCGTCCAGGCGACGCCGCGCTTGTACGGGGCGGCGGCGAAGCCGCCGACGTCGGTCGTCGTGCCGCCGCCGAGGGCGACGACGGCGCCGTCGCGGCCGACCGTGAACGAGCGCCAGAGCCGCTCCAGCACGGCGGTCGTCTTCGCGGCCTCGCCGGCCGGCACCTCGTGGGTCGCGATGTCGCGCTCCTCGAGCGCGACCTGGGCGCGGACGCCGTGGATCCCGTTCACGCGGGCGTCGGCGACGAGCTCGACCGGGCCCGAGCCGGGCACGAGGTCGGCGAGGAGGTCGATCGCGCCGCGCTCGACGTGCACGCCCGCGGCGGCGAGCAGCACGCCGTCGTGGTCGTGCGCCCGCGCGTCGGCGACGAGCTCGTACACCGGCTGCCGCTCGCGGTGGAGGGCGTGGAACGCCTCCGCGTCGCGCGCGAGGGGGCGGCTGCCGCCGCGGACGCGCTCCCAGGCGACGCGCGTGTCGACGTCGAGGAGGACGGTGAAGGCCCGGCCCGCGAGCTCCGTCCGCGTGCGCTCCGAGAGCACGGCGCCGCCGCCGAGCGCGACCACGACCGGCTCCGAGCCGGCCAGCACCTCGTGGGCGACCTCCTCCTCGAGCGCCCGGAAGCCGGCCTCGCCGCGGGCGCCGAAGAGGTCGGGGACCGCCGCGCCGGCACGCGCCTCGATCGCGTGGTCGAGGTCGACGAACCTCCGCCCGATGCGCTCCGCCACGGCGCGGCCGGCGGTCGTCTTCCCCGCTCCCATGAACCCCGTCACGGCGAGGTGGCGCGTGAGCGCGTGCGAGGGCCGGCTCACGCGCGCGGCGACCAGAGCGGCGCGATCCGCGCGAGGTACGTGCGGTGCCCGGCGACGAAGTCATCGACGGCGTCGCCGCCGAACTTGTCGAGCGCGAGCCGGGCGACCTCGAGCCCGACCGCCGCCTCCGCGATCACCGCCAGCGCCTCCACGGCCTGGACGTCGGAGCGCTCGACGAGCGCCGGCGACGCCTCGCCCGTGGCGAGGTCGACCGAGGCGAGCGGCTTCATCAGGGTCGGCAGCGGCTTCATCGCGGCGCGGACGACGACGGGCTCGCCGTTCGTCATCCCCGCCTCCACCCCGCCGGCGCGGTTCGTGCGGCGGCGCAGCCCCTCGGGCCCGGTGGCGGCGTCGATCTCGTCGTGCGCGTCGACGCCGCGGCGCCGGGCGAGGTCGAAGCCGTCGCCGATCTCGACCCCCTTCACCGCCTGGATGCTCATCAGCGCCTGCGCGAGGCGGCCGTCGAGGCGGTCGCCTCGCTCGGCGTAGGAGCCGAGGCCGGGGGGCGCGCCGGTGACGACGACCTCGACGACGCCGCCGAGGGTGTCCTTGGCCTGCCGGGCCTCGTCCGTGACCGCCCTCATGCCCTCCTCGGTCGTCTCGCCGCCGATCTCGACCGGGCGGCCCGCGACCCGGATGCCGATCGCGGCGAGGAGCGCCTTCGCGACCGCGCCCGCGGCCACGTGCGCGGCCGTGTGGCGGGCGCTCGCGCGCTCGAGCGCGTTCCGGACGTCGTCGTGGCCGTACTTGAGGAGGCCGGCGAGGTCGGCGTGGCCGGGGCGCGGCAGCGTCACCCGCCTCACGCCCTTGCCCGCGGGCTCGCCCTCGGGCGGCCAGGGGCTCATGCCCCACGGCCAGTTGCGGTGGTCCCGGTTCCAGACCACGAGCGTCAGCGGCGTTCCCAGCGTGCGGCCG
>JADLBJ010000221.1 GCA_020847765.1 Dehalococcoidia bacterium | reverse complement strand
TCGCTGAGATCGAAGGCCGGCGACTTCAGGCTGAGGAAGGCGTAGTCCCCGCGGGTGTCGGAGGCGATCAGCATCGCGGGCGAGAGTCCGCCCTCCCCCCGCGCCAGGCCGGCCTCGAACTGGGCATGGCCGTTGCCGTCGCTGCGGCGGGTGGCCAGGACCTCGTTGTTGCGCGCGATCAGCCGCACCTCGACCAGGCCCTTCGGCTCGGTGGTGGCGAGCGAGTGCACGAAGGCATGGATGCCGTCGTTGCCGGAGAACGCGCTCAAGCCCATGTCGGAGACGATGAACCACTGGGTGGCGAGCGACTCGTAGTCGTCGGATTTCGGGCCTTTCGGTTCCGCCACCATGACGTAGACGCCGGGGGCGAGGTCGCCGACCGTCTGGTCGACCGGGAAGGCGGTGACGACATCGGCGTTGAGGGCGGCCTCCGCCGTGGCGAGCTCGCCCTTCCAGACGCTCAGGCCGCGCTCCGCGGCGAGCCGCTCCAGGTCGTACCGGTCGAGGTTTCGCTGGAAGTCGCTCCCGAGCACGGTGCCGATCAGGTTGCGGTCGCCGACCCGGTAGATCTCGATCGAGACCGCGGGGGTATTTGTGGTCACCACCGGGACGCCCTGCTGGCCGGTCCGGGGCAGCACATAGGCGCGGCCGGTGAAGCGCACGAACGGCTTGCGGTCACGCACATAGACGTTGAACTCGGCCGAGCGCGGCAGCGTCTCCTTCACCGCCGAGGGCAGGCCGGCCCGCAGGGTGACGCTGTAGCGGTCGCCGTGCTTGAGGCCCTCGACGCAGAGCTGCTTCGCCTCCGCCGACAGCGCCGGCCGGTCGACGCCGGCGACCGCCACGAAGGGCGAAAAGTCGGTGCGGCGCCCGGGAAGCTCCTCCGAGAACTGGAAGCACACCCGCGGCGAGGCGGCGTCCGAATCGACGGAATAGTCCAGCAGGCGGAAGCCGTGCTGGTCGCGCAGCCGCTCGTACTGGCCGCGCGCCTCGGCGCTCTCGCGCAGCTCCAGCGCGAGCCGCAGCGTGTCAAGGGCCGGACGCCACAGCCGCCGGTCGGCGAAACTGCGGCTC
>JADLBJ010000033.1 GCA_020847765.1 Dehalococcoidia bacterium | reverse complement strand
GCCACCCCCTCGGCGACGGCGACGGCGACGGCGACCGCTACGGCGACGCCCACCCCGGTCCCGGCCGCGCCGTCCCTGGCCACGGCCGACGCGATGCTGCGTGACGGGCGCTTCGAGGAGGCAGCCGAAGCCTACCTGCAGGCGGCGCACAGCGGCGACGGGTCCGCGCGGGCTGTGGCGCTCCTCGGCGCCGGCGTCGCGCAGTTCAACGCCGGCGACGCCGCCGGTTCGCTCGCGTCGCTCCGCCATGCGCTGGCGGCAGCTCCCACCGACAGCCCCGCTGCCCGCCGCGCCGCCTACCTCCTCGGCTACCGGCTGAACGAAGCCGGCGCCTTCGCCGAGGCGCAAACCGTGCTCACCCCGATCGCCGGTCCGGCCGCGAGCGACGGCCCCTTCCAGCAGGAGATCCTGGCCCAGTACGCGAGAGCGGCCGCACGTGCGGGCGACGGCGAGACCGCCAGCGCCGTATGGGCCCGGCTCCTCGCGTCGCCCGCCCTTCCTGGCGACCTGCGGCGGCTGGCCTTTAGCGAACAGGCAGCGGCTGCGGCGGCCGCGGGCGACGGCCCTGCAGAGTCAGCCGCCCTGGCACAGCTCGTCAACGCCGGCGGTGGCGCTTCCGCCCGCTACGCACTCGCCTTCGCCGCCCGCCGCCTGGACGACCAGGCGACCTTCGCCAGCCAGCTGCGCACGATCCTCGCGACCACGCCCGCCTCCCGCTACGCCACGCTCGCCGTTGCCGCCCTGCACGACGCCGGCCTTGCGGTCGATCCGGGACTCGAAGGGCTGGTCGCCTATCGCCGTGGCGACTACGTCGGCGCACGACTCGTCTTAGAGCCTGCCTCCCATGACACTCTCGCCGACGCCGCCGACCTCGCCTTCCGCACGTTCTACCTCGCCGCCGCCTTCGAAGACGGGGGAAAGCTGGCGGACGCCGTCCGCGAATACGACCGGGCGGCAGGCTACGACGCCTCCTCGCCCTACACCCATCGCGCGAAGTACTGGGCCGCTCGTGTGACAGAGAGCCTCGGAAACGCGACGGGCGCGTCTGCCCGCTACCTCCAGCTCGCTCTCAATGGACCGCCCGGCGAATTCTCCGGGGAGGCAGCCTTCCGCGCGGGCTACACCCTCTACCGGGCCGGCAATGCCGCGTCTGCGCTGGACACATGGGCGCAGCTCGGCGCCAACCGCGACGCGCGCCTCCTCTACTGGGAGGCGCGGGCCCGCGAGCGGGAGGGCGACATGGCCGCAGCGCGGGCTGGGTTCGCCGCCGCTCTCGACGCCGCACCCCTTGGCTTCTGGGGCCTCGAGGCGGCGCGCCGGGCGAACGCCGGACCAGCGCTCGACGTAAGCTATCGCCCCCGCCCGCTCTTCCGCGGCGTCGACTGGCCGGCCCTCGGAGCGTGGCTGGCCGCCCGGCTGGGCGGGTCCGCGCCCCTGCCCGCCCCGACCGCCGCTGCCGACCTGCTCGCGGTCGGGCTTACGGACCGCGCCCGCGACGCGCTCCTCGACGGCGCCGACTCAGCAGACGCCTGGCGGTTGTTCCAGCGGGCGCGCGAGGCGACAGAGCTCGGCCTGCCCGACGCCGGCGCCACACTGGCCTTCCGGCTCGCGGCCGCTGTCAGCCTGGCAAGCGTCGACGCCGGACCGGTCGCCCTGCTCCAGCTCGCCTACCCCCTCGCTTACGTCGACATGCTCGACCAGCAGTCGAAGCAGAACGGCCTCGATCCGCTCTTCTTCGCCGCCGTCATCCGCCAGGAGAGCTTCTGGGACGCGACGGCGGGGTCGCCGGCTGGCGCGCTCGGGCTGACACAGGTCATCCCGCCCACCGGCGAGGCGATCGCAGAGGCTCTCGGCTTTCAGGGGTTCAGGCCCGAGGACTTGTTCCGGCCGGCAGTGAGCCTGCGCTTCGGCTCCTACTACCTTGCCGGTCAGCTGCGCCACTTCGGTACGGCCTACCAGGCACTGGCCGCCTACAACGCGGGCCCGGGCAACGCCCAGCGCTGGACCACGGCGGCCGGCGCGCAAGACGCAGCCGACTTCGTGGCCGCCGTGGACATCCCCGAGACCGAGGGTTATGTCACCTCTATCCTCGAGCACTACGCTCGCTACCTGAAGGCCTGGGCGGGCCAGTAGCAGGCGAAGCGCACGAGCGCTTTGGCCACAGTCGGACCGCCTGTTACGCTGAACCTTCACCCATCCGAGGAGAGACGCCGTGGCGACCAAGCGCACCTACCAGCCCCACGTTCTCAAGCGAAAGCGCACGCACGGGTTCCGGGAGCGGATGTCGACGCGTGCCGGCCGGCTCGTTCTGAAGGCGCGCCGCCGCCAGGGCCGCAAGCGCCTCACCGTCGTGTAGCTTCGATGGAACGCGCCCGGCGTCTCCGCAAGGGCGACGAATTCGACCAGACCTACCGCGAGGGGACCGCAGTGAGCGGTCCCCTTCTCGTTGTGCGGTACCGGCCGCGGGGCGGCCCGGGTGTGCGCTGGGGCTTCGCCGTCGGCAAGCGGCTGACCAGGAGCGCCGTCGCCCGCAACCGCGTCCGCCGTCGCCTACGGGAGGCGGCACGGCAGCTCGGTGTCGTGGACGGGGTAGATCTCGTGGTGACCGCACGGAAGGGGGCACTCGAGGCGGACTTCGCCTCGCTCCAGGTGGCAATCCAGCGGGCGCTCACACGGGCACGCTTGCTGCGCGAAGCGCCTGCCCCGGCGGCGCCCGACGCTTGAGCGATGAAGTACCCGCTCCTTTGGCTGATTCAGTTCTACCAGGCGACCTTCTCGCGGGTGCTGCCCCCCTCCTGCCGCTTCCAGCCCACCTGCTCCGCCTATGCCTACGAAGCGGTCGACCGGCTTGGCGTCTTCCGCGGCGGCTGGCTGGCGCTGCGGCGTCTCTCCCGCTGTCGTCCGGGCGGCGGGAGCGGTTACGATCCCGTCCCCGACTGATCGTTATGTCGCGTCCCTGCCTGGCACATGCTCAGGGGCTTCTGGGAGAGAGAGGCCGTAGCGGCTGCACATATCGAGGAACCGGCCGGCAACGTGGTCGTCGAGGAGGTCCAGGTGGGCAGCGACGAGAGGTGCGATGGTTTCAGTGAGGGCGCGCCCGCGGACCATCCACTGGTAGTAGGAGCGGCCCCCGTGGCTGTAGGGGCCATAGAGCCGGCTCCCGGGGATCGCCTCCTCGAGCCAGCGGAAGAGCTGCTCGTGGCGCGTGTGCATGCGCAGCGTCACGTGCGCCTGCCGGCCGTCGCCCCCAAAATGACCCTCGCCAGCGAGGAGGCCGAGCAGGTAGCCGGTGGCGAGGTCGCCCAGTGGCGGTGGTTCGACATTTTCCACGCCGCCATGGTCGCGAGAATCTGTTTCACCGTCCAGTTTCCCGTGAAACATTCAATCGGGTGCGTTTCACCGTCATGTTTCGCGTGAAACTGCCCTCGCCTGCGCACGCTCTGCCGCTTCCTATCGCATAGCGCCGGTCCTGCTATGCTCGAAGGCGTGAAGATCCCCCGCAAAACCGCGGCGGGCCTCCTCCTCCCCGCGATCCTGGTCCTCACCGCCGCCTGTGGCGGGATCAAGAATCCGGAGGGCTGGGCCGCTCCTCGCCTCGACGGCGACACCACCTACTACTTCCAGAAACACGACCACCTCACCGCCATCACCATCGCCAGCCAGGGCCCCGCTGCCTTCCTCTGGAACTTCCCCGACAAGAACAAGCCCGGCCAGAAAGACGTCTCCCTCAAGGCCGGCTACGGCGACCCGGTAATCGACGGCGACACTCTCTACTTCCTCGACTACCAGGGCAAGCTCTTCGCCGTCGACCGCCGCGACGGCACCCTCGCCCAGACGCCCTTCACCGCCATCAAGGGCAGCGTCACCGGCGGCCCGGCCCTGGCCGGCGACAAGCTCGCCTTCGGCACCACCGACGGCCACCTCTACGTCCTCGACAAGATCGGCTTCACCCCCGCTCCCGGCTGGCCGCCCGACGGCAGAACCTTCTCCGACGGCATCTGGTCACCTCCCGTCTATCAGAAGGGCACCGACGGCAAGGAGTACCTCTACGTCGCCACCATGGGCGGCCGTCTCTATAAGCTCAGCCTCGCCGACGGCTCGGAAGTGTGGTCCCAGCCCTTCAAAGTGTCCGGGGCGATCGCCGACCTGGCCCTCCTCACCCCCGACCTCCTCTTCGTCCCCAGCCTCAACAAGAACGTCTACCTCGTGAACACGAGCGACGGCACCGCCAGGAACCCCGACGGCTTCGGCGCCGGCGACTGGGTCTGGACCACGCCCGCCTTCAAGGACAACGTCGCCTACTACGGCGACTTCTCCGGCAACGTCTATGCACTCGACATAACTACGCTGCAGCTGAAGAGCACCTGGCAACGGCCGTATGATGCAAAGTCGAAGGTGAAAGCCGCACCTGCGATCGTCGACAACGTCCTGGTCGTGGCCACACGCGAGCCGCAGGTGCACTTCATCGACCTGAATACGGGCGCAGCCGCCAAGAACAGCTTCAAACTGGCCAATGCCGGGACCGTGCGGGCGGCTGTCGTGCCCCACGACGGCAAGCCCCTCGTGCTCACCACTAGCGGCAAACTGTTCGAAGCCGACCCCACGACGGGCATTGCCACGGAAGTGGTCGTCGGAGGACCGAAGCAGTGATCGGGGAGATCTTCACGCTCGTCCTCATCAACCCGATGATCAACTTCCTGATCATCCTCAACAACGTGCTCTTCGGCAGCTTCGGGCTGGCGATCATCGCCTTCACCATCGTCATACGCCTGATCACGTTCCCGCTCACGCTGCGGCAGCTCCACCAGACGCGCGCCATGCAGTCTATCCAGCCGCGCGTCCAGGAGCTGAACAAGAAGTACAGCGACCCGAAGCGCCGCCAGGAAGAGATGATGAAGATCTACCGGGAGTCGGGCGTGAACCCGCTCGGCTGCCTGGGACCGATGCTTCTCCAGTTCCCCATCCTCATCGCCCTCTACTACTCAATCCGCCAGACGCTTCCCGAATCACCCGAAGCGCTCGAGAACCTCTCCACCCATCTGTATTCCTGGGGCTTTATCCAGAACGCCGTCCCCCTCAAAGACACCTTCCTGGGGATGGACCTGCGCGACACCAACCTCCTGATGGTGGTGCTCGTCGGCCTGACGACCTGGGCGCAGACGAAGACGACGGTCTCGGTGAGCACCGACGAACGGGCGAAAGCCCAGCAACAGATGATGACCTACATGATGCCGCTGATGTTCGCGTTCTTCGCGCTCAGCTTTCCGAGCGGGGTCAGCCTCTACTGGGTCGTGAACTCGCTCGTCGGCATCGCGTTCAACATCTCCACCTACGGCTTCCCGCTGCTAAAGATCGAGCCGATCTTCAAACCGAAGACGCCGGCTGCGGCCGCGCGGCGTCAGGAAGCCGAAGGCAACGCTGCGCGCGCCGGCTCGCCCCCCCAGGGGAGCCGCGGCAGCACCGCAGCGCACACCGAAACTGCTCGAGAATTGAGGACCGCCAATGGACCAGGCCGAAGCAAGCGGCAAAACCGTCGACGACGCCCTTAGGCGCGCGCTCGCCATGATCGGCGCCACCCGCGACGACGTCGATTCCGAACGCGTTCAGTTCGTCGTCCTGGACGAAGGACGGAAGGGAGCGCTCTTCGGCGTGGGCGCGCGCGACGCCCTCGTACGCGTCGAACGTCTGGCGCCAAGCCCCACAGCCGCGACACCCGAAGCGGCCCGCCCTGGCGGCCAGCCCCGGACAGTCCGTCAGCCCCAGTCCAACACCCAGCGCCGAGGTGATCAGGGAGGCCGCCCGCGTGGAGGGCGCGACCGCGCCGGCCGAGGCGCGAGCCGGGGCACGCTGGAACAGGCCGCGCCCAAGCTCACTGAGCAGGACTTCCTGCGCCCGCCAAGCTACGACGAGGAGGTCGGCGTCGAGCCCGCACCGGCGGCGGCGACGAGCAACGGCGGCCGCCGTGCCCGCGGTCGCAGCGAGCGCAGTCCTTCCGCACCCGCGAGCCAGCCACGGGAGCAGCGCGAGCGACGCCGCCGCGACGACGAGCCCCAGGTCGCTCCCGACATCAACGCCGAAGAGGTCGAGCTCGCCGCCCACGTCGTCGACGACATCCTGCGCGTCCTCGACATACCCACCGAGCTGACGATCCGCGAACCAGTCACGCCTGGCGACGGCCTGGGCATGGTGCGCGCCGTAATCGACATAAGCGGAGACGACCTTGGCCTCCTGATTGGCCGCCGCGGCGAGACGCTCCTCGCCCTCCAGTACCTGGTCAACCTCGTCGTCTCCGCGCGCCATCCCGGCAAGGGCGGCGTATCCATCGACGTGGAGCATTACCGCCATCGCCGCGAGGAGCAGGTCGTGTCCCTCGCGCAGCGCATGGCCGACCGTGTCCGCCAGACGGGCGCGCCCATCACCCTCGAGCCGATGTCGGCCGCCGAACGTCGCCTCGTGCATCTCGCCCTCGCCGACGATCCCGAGCTCGAAACCAACAGCATCGGTGAAGGGGACAACCGCAAAGTTGTCATAAGTACGCGAGCGTAGCAGAGGAGGACGCCACGGAGATCCTCGTTCTCGGCAACGTCGTGGAGGACCTGCTGGAAGACGGGCGGTCCGTCCCTGGCGGTCCCTCCCTCTACGCCGCACTGACCGTCCGTGCCCTCGGCGCACACCCTGTGCTCGTCACGAACCTCGCCGCCGGCTATGACCGCTCCCACCTGGCGGGGATAGAGGTCCTCCTCGCCGGCGAAGCCCAACCACCGCGCTACGAAAACCGCGTCGACGCCTGCGGACGGCGCACGCAGCGCCTCCTGGGCGAAGGCGGCGCCCTGGCGAGCGCCAGGCTGCTCGAAACCCTCGGTCGCCGGTTCGACAAGCAGCCGCCGGGCGCAGTTCTGGCCTGCCCTGCCTTCCACGAAATCGCCGGCATGGCCCCGTCCACGGCAACGGCACGCCCTGCCAACGATCGATTCCCCACATTCGGCGCGCCGGTGCTCGCCGCCTGTCTGCAGGGCGTCCTTCGCCGGCGCCTGGCAGACGGCCGCGTCGCTGCGATCGGCGACGCGCGCGCCGCGGTGGCCGGCTTCGTCCGGCCGGGGGCGCTCCTCGTCTTCAGCGAAGAGGACGCAACGAACCCCGGGGCCCTCGCCGCGACACTTGCAGACGCCGGCGCTGTCGCCGCCCTTACCCGCGGTGAGCGCGGCGTCGCCGTGTACACCCGCGACGGGGTGCGCGAATGGACGGCTTTTCCCGCGACGCCGCTCGAGCCCACGGGCGCGGGCGACTGCTTCGCCGCCGCCCTGACCGTGCGCTATGCCGAGACGCGGGACCTGGCGCAAGCAGTCCGCTGGGGGCTGGCCGCCGGCGCCATCGCCGTCGAATCACGCGGGCTGGCCGCCGTCCCGACCCGCGCCGCCCTCGTCGCCCGCCTGGCGGAGGCCGCCTGATGGGCGCACGCGTGGTGACTTTCGTCAACCAGAAGGGCGGCGTCGGCAAGACGACAACGGCCGTCTCGCTCGCCGCCGCGCTCGGCCGGCGGGGACAGCGCGTCCTGCTCGTCGACCTCGACCCGCAGGCGAACGCGACGAGTGCCGCCGGGGTCGACGGCCGCGAACGCGACGGCGTCTACGAGGCGCTGCTCGAAGAGACAGCGGCCGAAAGCTGCCTCGTCGAGGTGCCGGAGGAGCAGATCAGCGTCCTCCCCGCCAGCGCGGCACTCGCCGGGGCGGAAGTCGAGCTCGTGCCCGTGATGGCGCGCGAACGACGCCTGGCGAACGCTCTCTACCCCCTGCGCGAGCGCTTCGACTGGATCTTCGTCGACTGCCCTCCGTCGCTCGGGCTGCTGACGATAAACGCGCTGGCGGCGAGCGACGCCGTCGTCATTCCTGTGCAGTGCGAATACATGGCGCTGGAGGGGCTGAGCCGGCTCGTGGAGACGCTGGATCTGGTACGCCGGAACCTGAACCCCGGCCTGAGCGTCCTCGGCGTTGTTCTGACGATGTTCGACGCGCGCACCCGCCTCTCGCAGCAAGTAGTGGACGAAGTGCGCGGCCACTTCCCGGAGGCGTTCGCGACGATCATCCCGCGAGCAGTGCGCCTGAGCGAGGCCCCGAGCCACGGGCGCTCCATCTTCCGTTACGACCCGGGCGGGCGGGCAGCTTCCGCGTACGACGCGCTGGCCGTCGAGCTCCTGTCACGCGTGGGGGTGCTGGCATGACGCAGCCAAAGCGAGGACTGGGACGTGGGCTCGACGCCCTCATCACCGCCACACCACCCGCGGCTCCACCACCGGAGCCGCCGACTGGCGGCCGCCGGCCGGGCCCCGAAGCGCTCGACATCGACCTCATAGCGCCCAACCCGGAGCAGCCGCGCACCCACTTCGAACCTGAAAGGCTGCGTGAGCTGGCCGACTCCATCCGCGTCCATGGCATCATCCAGCCGCTCGTCGTCAGCCGCGACGAGAGCGGCGGCTACCGTCTGATCGCGGGCGAGCGGCGCCTCCAGGCCGCTCGCCTGGCAGGTCTCGAAACCGGACCCGTCATCGTCCGCGAGGCAGCCGACGCCAACCTGCTCGAGCTCGCGCTCATCGAGAACATCCAGCGTGCGGACCTGAACGCGATCGAGGAGGCAATGGCCTACCGCCGCCTGACCGAGGAGTACGGGCTCACCCAGGAGGAGGCTGCGCGGCGGGTGGGCAAGAGCCGCGTCACCGTCGCCAACGCCTTGCGCCTGCTCACCCTCGAGCCCGAGATCCGACGCAGCCTCGTCGCCGGGGAGATCAGCGAAGGCCACGCACGCGCCCTCCTCGGCTTGCCCGAAGGGAAGCGACGGCTCGACGCCTGGCGCGAGGTCGTGCGCCGGCGGTTGAGCGTGCGCGACACGGAAACGCACGTTCGCCGTGCCCTCGCCGAGGCACCAGCCAGCACGCCACGCCCGGGAGTCGCCGCCAACGCCCGGCGCGACGCCACCTTCGCCGACATCGAAGCGCGCCTGCGCCGTGCGCTCAGCACACGCGTCACGGTCGTCCCCCAGAAGAAAGGGGCGCGCATCACGATCGACTGCTACAGCGGCGAAGAGCTGGAGGGCGTCCTGCAACAGCTCCTCGGAGGCGAGCTGTGAGCGCGGAGGAGCGACTCCGCGAGCTGGACGTCGTGTTGCCCGAGCCCCCGGCATCCGCCGGGCTCTACGCCCCGCTGGTGCAGACGGGTGCGCTCCTCTTCGTCTCGGGCCAGGTGCCCATGCGCGACGGCCAGATCCTGCGCCATGGCAGATGCGGCGAGTCCATTACCATCGAAGAGGGAGCAGCGCTCGCCCGGCAGTGCGCCCTCCAGGCGCTCGCCCTCGTCCGGCAGCACCTCGGGTCGCTCGACGGCGTGGCCCGGGCCGTCCGCCTCGGCGGTTACGTGGCGAGCGCGCCGATGTTCACCGAGCACCCGAAGGTGATCAACGGCGCCTCGCAGCTCCTGCTCGACGTCTTCGGCGAAGCCGGCCGTCACGCCCGCATCGCCATCGGCGTGGCCGAGCTGCCCTTCGGCGTCCCGGTGGAAGTCGAGTTCGTCTTCGAGGTGCGGGCCTAGCAGCGCCTGGCCGGCCAGCCAGCTTTTCCGGTTTCGAACTTCACGCTCGCGTTAAGGTGTGATAGCCTCACAGCGCAAGAGAAGGGGTTGTCGCTCGCGTGCGCTATCTCGTCCGCCTGCTCGTCTACTTCAGGCCCTATAAGTGGCAGCTGCTGCTCGCCTTCCTGAGCGTCGTCTTCAGCGGCGCGTTCGTGATGGCCAGCCCGCTGCTCATTCGTTACGCCATCAACTTCGGGCTCGACCCGCAGCACGACGCGGATGGCAAGATCGTCGCTCTCGACGGCAACGCCGGCCTCCTCGTTCTCGGCTCCCTGGCGATCGTCCTCTTCGCCGTCGGCCGTGGCCTGACCCAGTTCGGCCAGCAGTTCCTGGGCGAGTCCATCGGGCAGCGCATCGCCTACGACATCCGCAACGCGATCTACGACAACCTCCAGCGCCTCAGCTACGCCTACCACGACAAGGTGCAGACCGGGCAGATCATGTCCCGCGTCACCCAGGACGTGGAGAGCATCCGCATGTTCGTGAACATGGGGGCGCTGCGGACGAGCTACGTCATCCTCCTGCTGGTCATCTCCATAGCCGGGATGTTCGTCATCAACTGGCAGCTGGCGCTCGTGAGCGTGGTGACCCTGCCATTTATGACCTACCAGTCCTTCCGCATGGCGCGTACCGTGCGGCCGCTCTGGCTGCAGATCCAGGAGAACCTGGCGGAGGTGACGCGCATCGCCGAAGAGGGCCTGTCGGGCATCCGCGTGGTCAAGGCCTTCAGCCGCGAAGACTACGAAAGCGCCAAGTTCGCCGACGCCTCCCGCGCCCAGGCCGACCTGAGCTATGAGGCCTCCCGCATCATGGCCCACAACGCACCCCTCCTGCAGGGGCTCAGTGCCTTCCAGATCGCGATCACCGTGGGCTTCGGTGCCTGGCAGATAACGCGCGGCGACCTCACCGCCGCCGACCTCCTGACGTTCACGCTCTGGCTGAACCTCCTCCAGCTTCCCGTGCGCACGATCGGGTTCTCGATCACGTTTATCGCCCGCTGCATCAGCTCCTCAGAACGCATCTTCGAGTTGATCGACGCGCAGTCCGCCGTTCAGGAGAAGCCCGGCGCCGTGCCCCTCGCCGACGTTCGGGGCCACGTCGTCTTCGACCACGTCGGCTTTGGCTACGACAACGTCAGCGCCGTCCTCTCCGACGTCAGCATCGACGCCCGCCCGGGGCAGGTGATCGCGCTCCTCGGCCCCACCGGCAGCGGCAAGTCCACGGTCGTGAACCTCATCCCCCGCTTCTACGACGTGACGGCGGGCGCCATCACGATCGACGAAACCGACATCCGCGACTTCACCCTCGACTCACTGCGCCGCAGCATCGGCATCGTCCAGCAGGACGTGTTCCTCTTCGTCGGGACGATCCGGGACAACATCGCCTACGCGCGACCGGAGGCGACCCAAGAGGAGATCGAGCGTTCGGCGAAGGCAGCCCGCATCCACGACTTCATCATGAGCCTGCCCTACGGCTACGACGAATGGGTCGGCGAGCGCGGCGTCACACTCTCGGGCGGGCAGAAGCAGCGCATCGCCATTGCCCGCACACTCCTGCTCGACCCGAAGATCCTGGTCTTCGACGATTCGACAGCGAGCGTCGACGCGCAGACCGAGTTCCTCATCCAGCAGGCGCTCAGCGAGTTGATGCACGGCCGCACCACCTTCGTCATCGCCCCGCGACTGCGCACGGTGATGCGCGCGGACGAGATCATCGTGCTCGACCAGGGGCGCGTCGCCCAGCGCGGCAAGCACGCCGAGCTCCTCGAGCAGGAGGGCCTCTACCGCCGCATCTACGACCTGGAGCTCAAGGACCAGGAAGAGGCCCTTGGGCGCGACGGGTCGCAGTCCGGGCCCGTCGCCCGGCCCTACGTTGGCCAGGTCCCCCCCGGCCAGCGGGCGGCAGAACGCCCCACAGGCACGGCCCGCGAGGAATCGTCGCCGCTGCGGCCGGCCCCGTCCCCTGGCGGCGCCGCCTCGTGAACGCGCGCACGAAAGGAAAGAGGTAGCCATGGGCTTCTGGGGAGGAGGGGCCGGGGCCGGCGGCTGGAGCCAGGGCCTCGGCGGCCAGGCGAACGGACCGCGCGGCGCCCGCACGGCCGACGGCTGGGACGAGGAATACCTCGGCAAGGTCTACGACGCCGACGTCGCCCGGCGCGTGCTTCCCTACCTGCTGGAGTACCGCGTCAACGCGATCGTCGCCTTCGCGATGATGGTCGTCGCCGCCGCCACCAGCTTCATCCAGCCCCTGCTCGTCGGCCTAACCGTCAAAGCCGGCATCGAGCACGACCAGAACCGCGTCTTCCTCCTGCTCGGCGTCATGGCCGGCCTCGCCTTCGTCCAGTGGCTCGCCTCGTTCGTCCAACAGCTCGTCACCTCCTGGATGGGAACGCGCATCCTGCTCAAGCTCCGCACCGAGATGTACGAACACATGCAGAGCCTTTCGCTCAGCTTCTATGACGAGATGGAGGTCGGGCGCATGATCAGTCGCCTGACCAGTGACGTCCAGGTCGTCCAGGACCTCCTTACCACGGGCTCGCTGACGTCGCTCTCGAACATCGTTGGCATCGTCGTCGTCGTTGGCGTGCTCCTCGCGCTCGACTGGCAGCTGGCGCTCATGACCTTCGTCGTCATCCCGCCGCTCGTGCTCGTGATGGTCGTCTGGTCGAAGCATGCCCGCCAGGCCTTCGTGAACGTGCGCGTCAAGCTGAGCGCGCTCTATGGCACGCTGGCTGAGAACGTGTCCGGCGTGCGCGCCGTCCAGTCCATGTCGCGCGAGGGCGAGAACAGCCGTCGCTTCGACGCCCTCAACCAAGACAACCGCAACGCCAACATCTGGGCGGGCCTCCTCAGCGCCGCCGTCATGCCCGTGATCGAGCTCGCGGTGGCGATCGCCACGGCGGCAGTGATCATCGTCGGCGGCATGCGCGCGATCAACGGCGACACGGTCGACATCCCCAACCTCTTCGCAGTCATCACCGCGTTCACCATCTACGTCGGCCGCTTCTTCGACCCGATCCGAGACCTGGTGCTGCAGTACACCATGTTCCAGCGCGCGATGGCTGGCGCCGAGCGCATCTTCGAGGTGCTGGACACCCCCTCCCGCATCCAGGACAAGCCGGACGCCGTCGAGCTCGAGCAGGTCGAGGGGCGCGTCGACTTCGACCACGTGGCCTTCCACTACGTCGAAGGCATCCCTGTCCTGCAGGACGTCGATCTGCACGTGCGCCCCGGCGAGACGATCGCTTTCGTCGGCCATACGGGAGCCGGCAAAACGACGATCACGTCGCTCGTCTCGCGCGGCTACGAGGTCACGGGCGGCGCGATCCGCGTCGACGGCCATGACATCCGCGACGTCAAACGGCGCTCGCTCACGCGGCACATGGGCGTCGTCCTCCAGAACCCGTACCTCTTCAGCGGCACGGTGCGCGAGAACATCGCCTATGGCCGGCCCGAAGCGACCCAGGAAGCCGTCGAGGCGGCCGCCCGGGCCGTCGGCGCCCACGACTTCGTCGTCCGCCTGGAAAACGGCTACGACACGGTTCTCCAGCAGCGCGGCCAGAACCTCTCCGTCGGCCAGCGGCAGCTGATCAGCTTCGCCCGCGCGATCCTCGCCTCCCCCCGCATCCTCGTGCTCGACGAGGCCACCGCCTACGTCGACACGCAGACCGAGGTCATCATCCAGCGCGCATTGCGCGAGCTCCTCAAAGACCGCACGAGCTTTGTCATCGCCCATCGGCTCTCCACCATCCGCGAGGCAGACCGGATCGTCGTGCTCGACAGGGGCAGCGTCGTCGAGATCGGCTCGCACGACGAGCTTCTGGCCAAGAACGGCGTCTACGCAAACCTCTACCGCATGACCTACGAAAAGGAGCGGGCCGCCCACGCGGACGAGATCCTGGGCGAGGACGTGGCAGTCGCGCGTCGCCGCACCGGCGAACTCAGCCCCTCGCCTGCGGGCGGGGAGTAGTGCCTTCCGCCCCGGCCAAATAGTCTTCCCGGCCCGCCGGACGCGATTTCGGGGACCGCGTGGCGCTCCTCCTGCCCACGAACTCGGGCGTAGCATGAACGAGATGAACGCGATCCTGATCGAGGGCATGGCCAAGTCGTATGGCCGGCAGGAGGCCCTGCGCGGCCTCACCCTCACCGTGGAGCGCGGCGAGATCTTCGGCTTTCTCGGCCCTAACGGCGCGGGCACGAGCACAACCATCCGGCTGCTCCTCGACCTGATCCGCCCGAGCGCGGGGCACGCAAGCGTGCTGGGCCACGATTGCCGCCGCGAGTCCCACCTCGTTCGCGCCAGGACCGGCTACCTGGCGGGCGACCTGCGCCTCTACCCCGGGCTCACAGGGCGCCAGACGGCGGAGTTCGTCGCTGCCGTGCGCGGCATCCCCGCCGACGACGCCCACCTCGGCTCTCTTGCCCGGACGCTCGACCTCGACCTCGACCGCCGCGTCAGCACCTACTCGAAGGGCAACCGCCAGAAGCTCGGCCTCCTCCTCGCCCTCCTCGGGCGCCCGCCCCTCCTCCTGCTCGACGAGCCAACCTCCGGTCTCGACCCGATCATGCAGCACGCCGTCTGGCAGCTGCTGACCGCCGAAGCGACGCGAGGCGCGACCGTCTTCTTCTCCTCCCACGTCATGAGCGAAGTCGAGCAGATCTGTCAGCGCGTGGCCATCCTGCGCGCGGGCCGGCTGGTGGCCGTCGAACCTGTCGCCCAGCTGAAGGGGCGCGCCCTGCGCCATGTGGAGGTCAGCTTCGCCGGCGAGCCGCCGCCCCCTGCGGCCTTCGCCCTCCCCGGCGTGCGTGAGATCCGGCGCGCGCCGCCCACGCTTGAGTTCGAGGTGACGGGAGAGATCGACGCGCTGCTCAAGGCGATCGCCCCCCACCACGTGCTCGACCTGCGCACCGAGCAACCGACTCTCGACGAGGTACTGCTCGGCTACTACCGGGAAAGTGCCGCATGAGCCGCTTCGCCATCGCCCGCAAGACCCTGCGCGACCTGCGGCTCGCGGTCCTCTCCGTTGCTCTGGTCGTCGCCCTGGTCGCGACGATGGACATCTTCGTCTACCCCGAATACCGCGACCAGCTGGCGAACTTCGAATACCCGGACGTCTTCAAGGGCCTGATTGGCGAGGCAGGATCCCTCGCCAGTCCGGAGGGCTTCCTCGCCGCCGAGTTCTTCTCGTGGATCCCCCTCCTCCTCATCACCGTCGCGATCATCGCCGGCACGGGTGTGCTGGCCGGGGAGGAGAGTGCCGGCACGCTCGACCTCCTCCTCGCCCTCCCCGTGAAGCGCTGGCGGGTTATGGCCGAGAAGGCGGTGGGAATCGTCCTCGCACTGGTCGCCGCCTGCATCCTCGGCTTCGCCGGCTTCTTCCTCTCGAAGCCGTTCGTCGGCTTCCCGCTGGGCTACGGGCGCATCGCCGAGGGCATGGCGAACATGCTGCCGGTGACGCTGGTCTTCCTCGGCCTGGCGCTGCTGCTGGCCGCCGCCCTGCCCACGCGTTCGGCCGCCGCCACCCTGACAATAGGCGCTGTCGTCGCGGGCTACTTCCTGAACACCCTCGGTGCGGCCGTCGAGAGCCTTTCGAACCTGCGGCGTGCGTCCCCCTTCTACTGGGGCGACGGCAGTCACGTCCTCTTGCACGGCTTCGACTGGGTGCGTGCCGGCGGCCTGCTGGCGGTCGCTCTCGCCCTCTTCGCCTTCGCCCTGGTGGCCTTCGAACGGCGGGAGATCGCGGCCGGCGGCCGGGAATGGAGCCTTCGCCGCCAGCTCAGGCGCCGCCTTCGCGCGCGCCAGGAGCCCGACACCGGCGCGCAGCCGGCCCCACTCCGCCGCTGACGTCGTCAGCGTCCACCGGCGACCGCCTCGGGGCCGGACTCGCTCGCCGGCAGCGGCCGCGTCCTCCACGCCCCGCGCGCAAGCGCCCGGGCTGAGCGGAGGTAGGCCGCCAGCTCGCCGCGTCGCACGACGAGGATGTCTGCCAGCGGCAGGCCGCTGACCGCGCGAAAGGCCGCCAGATAGACCGTCGTCGCAGTCGCGTAGCTGGCGAGCGTCGCCCAGGCGCCGCCGATGAATCCCAGCTGTGGAATGAGCAGAGCACTCAGGCCGACGTCTATCCCACAGGAAAGGGCGCCGAGTGAGACGGAGACCCAGGGCCGGCCCTGCTGCACCGTGAAATAGGTGCCCAGCAGCCCCTGCGGCGAATAGGCCGCCGCCGCCACGCACAGCACCCGCAGGGAATCGCCGGCTGCCCCGTAGCGGGGCCCAAACAGGAGTTCGACGGCGTAGGGCGCGAGCGCGAAGGCAACGGCACCCACGACGAGGACGATGAAGAGGGTGTGGCGCACACCGGCCGCAGCCAGGCGCGCCGCCTCCGCCGCCGGCAGCGACCCGACGCTCCGGTAGGAGGCGACCGCGATGCCGGCGGAGAAGAGGAGCAGGCCCTCGCCGACGGCCACCGCCGAGGCGTAGAGCCCGGCACCGGCCTTGCCGTCGAGCGCGGCAACCATGAAAAGGTCAGCCCGCTGGTTAGCCAGCGAGACCAGTCCCCCCAGGCCCGTGAGCGACCCGAAGGCGACAATGCCGCGGAGGAGCTCGCCGCGCGGCCAGTGCACGAAACCGTGCCACCAATGCCGTGCCATGAACAGCATGATGGCGCAGGACATGTACTGCCCCGCCACCCACGCCACGAGCGCTGCTTCCGCCGTCCGATGCCCGAGCACAACCACCCATACGACGATCGCCGCCAGGCCGACATAGGCCGCCCCGTGGGAACCGAAGTTGAACCGCCAGAGCTGGTGGGTCGCCAGAAAGACGACCCCCAGCACCGTTCGCGCCACAGTCGGTAGCACCGCCAGCCCGCCGAGGAGGACCATGGTGCGGTTGTCGCCGTCCACGAGGATGGCCGCAACGGCCGCCATCCCCATCGCCACCGTTCCCACAGCGGCGGCCAGCAGCGAGCCGGCGGCGGCGACTTCCGCGGGCGGCCGGCCACGCCGCGCCACGTAGTACCCGCAAGACGACACGAAGTTCGAGCCGACGCCGCCCATCGCCGCGATGGCGGTCACGGTCGCCGCGTAGAGACCGCGGTCCGCCACGCTCAGCGCCCGTGCTGTGATGACGCCGATGATCGCCCAGGCGACCATGCCCGAGAGGCGGTACGCCATCGCCCGGACGCTTGCGAAGGCGAGGTCCATGACCCGTCATGCTAGTCGCGCATGCTCCTACGGGCGCGTCCGCATGCCGGGCTCGACCGCGGCCCCCGCAGCCGCTACCTTCCCGGCACGATGTCCCGTTCACCCTTCGACGGCACACCCGGAGAGCCGCTGCGCGCCCTCATCCTCGGCTGCGGCCCGGTCGGCAGGGCGACGGGTGCGGCCCTGGCCCGGCGAGGTCATCAGGTCGCCTACCGGGACGTCGTCGCCGCCGCCATGGCCGACCTCCCTGCCGACAACGGCGACGCCCGCGACCTCGTGTACGTCTGCGTCGGCACGGCAGCCGCCGCCGCGGGCTTCGACCTGAGTGCCGTTCGCGCCGCTCTGGCCGTCGCGGCCGCAGTACCCGTCCCTGGAGGCGTGCACGGGGTCGTAGTTGTCCGCTCGACCCTCACACCCGGTGCCTGCGAGAGCTTCCTGCAGGCCGGGCTCGCCGGCAGGCGGGGCCTCTGCTACCAGCCCGCCTTCTGTCGCGAAGGCCGCGCCCTCGCTGAGGAAGACGCCCCGGCAGCGATCGTGGCGGCGGTCGACGGGCCGGCCACTGCGTGTCTCATGGCGTCGGTCTTCGCGCGGTTCCCCTGCCCCGTACACTGGACCGGCTTTGCGGGTGCCGAAACAGCGAAGCTCTGGGCGAACCTTCTGAACGCGCTCAAGATCACTGCCTTCAACACGGCCGCCGCCTGGGCGGAAGCCCACGGCGACGACCCAGCGGTCACCGCCGCCGCTCTCGCCGCTGCTTCCTTGGCAGTGCGCGAGCCGGCTTACGGCACGCGGCCGGGAACGCCCTTCGCCGGCCGTTGCCTGCCGAAGGATCTCGAGGCGGCCGGTGCCTTCGCCGCTGCCACTGGCCTGCCCGGCGCCGAGCTCCTCGCCGCCATGAAGGTGCTCAACGCCCGGACCGCCGCCGTGGCCCCAGTCGCCACCGATGGCTGAACGCGGAGTCTCGGTGATCATCCCCGTCAAGGATGACCCGCGGCTGTTGGCGTGTCTGACGTCGGTGCTCGCGCTCGAAGGGGAAGCGCCCTCTCTCCAGGTGATCGTCGTCGACAATGGCTCGCCGCCCGCGTTCCGTGCCTCTCTCGCGGCGCTCCCGCCCGGGGTCATCGTGGCTGATGAGGCTCGTCCGGGCGCCTATGCAGCGCGCAACCGCGCCCTGCCTCTCGCGACAGGGGACGTCCTCTTCTTCACCGACGCCGATTGTCTGGTGCAAAAGGGCTGGATCGCCCGCGCGCTCGGCCACCTTGCCCGCGGCGCCGACATCGTCCAGGGCTTTTCCGGCAGCAGCGGGACAAGCCGTGTCGATCGGCTGGTCCAGGTACGGTACCAGGCGCACCTCCGCCGGCTGCGCCATGGGGCCCCCACGGAGTGCGACACACGCAATCTGGCCGTGCGGGCCGCCGTCTTCAATGGGCTCCGCTTCAACGACCGCTACCGCCGCGTGGGCGACACCGAGCTCGGGCTGCTGGCCGAGCTTGCCGGCGCAAAGGTCGCCTACTGCCCCGCCATGCGCGTCGACCACGCCCACGAGCGCGACTTGCGCCTCTTCCTCGCCAAACAGGTCTGCCATGGCTGGGGAGCGCAACGGCTCATGCACGAGCGCCCGCAGGTGCGCTGGCACGGTGGCCACCTCCGGCTCGTCGCACGCGTGAGCGCGACCGCCCGCCGGTTGCCCTACCAGCGTCGCCTCGCGGCGGCCCTCGCCGCCATAGCCATCCGCCTGGGCGGACGCCTGGAGGCCCGCGCCGAGTCGCTGCCGCTGGTGGTCGGCGCCTCCGCCCTCGGTGCCCTCGACAAGCTCGCAGCGCTCAGCGGCCACCTGCTGTTCGAGGCAGGCCAGCCAGAGCCGTCGCCCTCGGGCCTCCTCGGCCGGCATCATCCGCGCGATTGACCGGCGGCGCCCCCTGTGGGGGAACCGCGGGGCTCCTGGCGGCTTAGCCGGGGGGGACCGCCGCCAGGCCACACAACCGGCAGCCGGCGCCGGGCATCCGGGGCAAGACGCCACCTGCCTGCCATCGTGCCAATCGCTCCAACTCCCAGGTGAAGCCCACCACCTTTCCGCCACCTCGACCATGCCCCCGGGCCGTTTCCTGGATTCAATCGCGGCTTGTTTGCCGGTTTCCCCTTCGTCCCCCGCGGCTCGTCATCGTCTTCCTTCTCACACACACATCTGTAAGGTGGAGAGGAGATGCTAGACGCGATAACGATCACCGTTTTTGGGGGAGCCGGCGGCCACGGCCTCGTGAGCTACCACCGGGAGAAGTTCGTGCCGCACGGCGGCCCCGACGGCGGCGACGGCGGTCGCGGTGGCCGCGTCTACCTGCGTGCGGTGGACGACGTCTACACGCTCGAGCAGTACCGCGCGAAGCGTCGCTTCAAGGCCGGCGACGGCGGCAACGGCGGCCCGAACCTCCGCACCGGCGCCCACGGAGAAGACCTCGTCCTTGACGTTCCGGCCGGAACCGTGCTCGTCGAAGAGGAGACGGGCGACCTGCTCGCCGATCTGGCTCACCCGAGCGACCAGGTGCTTGCGGCCCACGGCGGGCGTGGCGGCTGGGGTAACAAGCGCTTCGCCACGAGCACCAACAAGACGCCGTCCTTCTCCCAGAAGGGACACGGCGGCGAGGAGGTTGTCCTGCGTCTGGAGCTTCGCCTGCTGGCCGACGTGGGCCTGCTCGGGCTGCCCAACGCCGGGAAGTCCACGCTGCTCGCGGCTGTCTCCCGCGCGAAGCCGAAGATCGCTGCCTACCCGTTCACGACGCTCGAGCCGATGCTCGGTGTGGTCAACGTCGGATACGACCGCTTCACGCTGGCCGACCTGCCCGGCCTCGTCGAAGGAGCGAGCGAAGGCTACGGGCTCGGCTTCGAATTCCTGAAGCACGTTCGCCGCTGTCGTGTGCTCCTGCACCTGGTCGATGGGTCTGCGCCGGATCCGCTGACCAGCTTCGAGCTGATCGAAGGCGAGGTGCGCGCCTACGATCCCGGCCTCGCCGACATCCCGCGTGTCGTCGCCGTGACGAAGGCGGATCTGGACGAGCGCTCTGCCGCCGACGCGGCAAGAGAGCTTGCCCGCCACACGAACGCACCCGTCCACACCGTTTCCGCGCTCGCGGGGGAGGGAACGGATGCGTTGGCGGCGGAGCTGATGGCCCTCGTGCGCGAGGAGCGGGCGAAGGCCGACGCCCGTCCGCCTGAAGGGGTGCCGGTCCTGCGGCCGGCTTCACAGGAGCGCTTCACTGTCCACGTCGAGGAGCCGGGCCGCTTCCGCGTCGAGGGCTGGCGTGTCGTCACCTTCGTCGAGATGATGGACACGGAGATGGAGGGTTCGCGGGACGAGGTCATCCGCCGCCTCGAACGATGGGGCGTGGCGAAGGCGCTCCGTCGCGAGGGAGTCGCTCCGGGCGACACAGTCCTGTTCGGAGCAAGCGAGCTCGTCTGGGAGGAATGACGACCACGGGGCGACGAAAGATGACGCTGCATCACGCGTTCAGCCTTCCCGGCTCGTCCGTCGCCCTTCCCACAGGGCGGCTGGCAGGCCGGCCGCGCGTCCTCTTTCTCCACGGCTTCTTCTCCGGCCGCGTGGCGTGGGACGGCGTTCGCCGCGAGCTCGGCCCAGGCGCGGAGACAGTCGCCCCAGACCTGCTCGGCTACGGGCGCGCGCCGCGGCCCCGCGGTCCATACTCGCTCGACGCGGTGGTAGAGCACCTTGCGGTCGTGGCGCTCCGCGAGCGGGCGACCCACGTCGTCGGCCATTCCATGGGTGCGATCGCAGCGCTCGCCCTGGCGCGGCTGCTCCCCGCCCAGTTTCAGAGGGTGGGCCTGATCGGCTTACCCGTCTATCACAGCCGACACGACGGGGTGCAGCTGCTCGGGCGGACGCGGGGCCCTCTCCTCCACGCCGTCCTCCAGCGCGACGGCGTAGCCCACCTTGGCTGCGTCGCCCTCCGGCACACACGGCCGGTGTGGCGCTCACTGGCCCCGCTCCTCGTGGGACGGGCTCAGCGTGAGCACCTCCTGGCGGCGTTCGAGCACTGCCGGGGAACGCACGCAGGCGGCCTGGACGAGATCGTCTTCCGCGGCGTGGTCGAGGATCTCGCGTCCGTGCGCCCACCCGTGGTGGCCCTCCACGGCGGGCGGGACCGGACTGCACCGCTGGCACGGGTAAGAACCCTCGCGGCAGTCCACGGCTGGGAGCTCGAAGTCGCCCCGGGGGCCACGCACCAGCTCATCCTCGATCGCCCCCGGTTGGCGGCCGGCTGGGTGCGCGATCGCGTCCTCGCCGGCTGAGCGACCGCATTTGGCGCCGGGAGCCTGTACCCTGTTCCTGTGCGTGTCCTCGCGATCGAATCCTCCTGCGACGAGACAGCGGCAGCGGTAGTGGTCGACGGCCGCACCGTGGAGTCCTCCGTCGTAGCGAGCCAGGTCGCGCTCCACGCCCGCTATGGCGGCGTCGTGCCGGAAGTCGCCAGCCGCCAGCACCTGAGGAACTTCGCCCCCGTCGTACGGCAAGCCCTCGCCCAGGCGGGCTGCAGCCTGGATGCGATCGACGCCGTGGCCGGCACCCGCGGTCCTGGGCTCGCCGGCTCCCTCCTCGTGGGCTACAACGGGGCGAAGGCGATCGCCTACGGCCGCGGCCTTCCCTTTCTGGGCACCCACCACCTCGAGGGCCACGTCTATGCCAACTGGCTCGTCGAAGGGCCCGAACCGCGTTTCCCGGCGCTCTGTCTCGTCGTCTCAGGCGGCCACAGCGACCTCGTCCTCATGCGCGGCCACGGTCGGTATGAGCGAATCGGCGGGACACGCGACGACGCCGCCGGCGAGGCCTTCGACAAGGTCGGCCGGCTGCTCGGCCTGCCCTTCCCGGGGGGGCCGCATGTCGCCCGGTTGGCGGGAGAAGGCGGGCCCTCTACGCTCGCCCTCCCCCGGCCCTGGATGCACGGCACGTTCGACTTCAGCTTCAGCGGGCTGAAGACGGCGGTTCTGCATACCGTCCAACGTGGGGCCTACCCGGCGGCCGCTGTCGCCTGGGAATTCCAGGAGGCGATCGTCGACGTGCTCGCGGGGAAGACGTCCCGTCTTGCGCGGGAGCTCGGTGCCGTCGAGGTGCTCGTCGCCGGCGGCGTCGCCGCGAACCGCCGCCTGCGCGAAGAGCTGCAGCGCCGCTGTCCGGTGCCAGTGCGCATCCCTCCTCCTTCATACTGCACGGACAACGCGGCGATGATCGGGGCGGCCGCGGGCTACCGCCTCGCCCTCGGCCAGCAGAGCCCCCTCGGCGAGGACATCTTCAGCACCAACGACTGGCAGCGAGTCTGAGGCCCGCCGCGATGGGCGCTCCGCCACGCCTCGTTCGTGGTTTCCCCCGGCAGCGCGCGGTGCCCGCCTTGGTGCAAGATCGTCAGCACGATGAACGGCTTGGCCCGAAGCAGCCCGCGGCAGTATCGTGGGCGCCGCACCGTGAGAGCCGGATTGCTACTCCGCGTCTGGCATGCCGCGCCGGGGCGCTGGCTGGCGGCGAGCATGGCCGTCTTCGCCCTCGTGGCGGTTAGCGGCAGCGTCGTCGGCCTGCGCACGCAACACGAGGTGGGCCGGGCCACCCGCGAGGCCTCGGCGACCAGCCAGGCCGTGGCGGCCGTTCAGTCCGCCCTCGACGACCTCAAGGAGGACCTCCGCGACGGAGCGAACGGCGACGCCGCCGCCGCCCGATCGGCGCGTGAGAGCGCCCGTCGTCTCCAGCAAGCGGTGCAGGGGCTGGCGTCCGCCCCGCTCGGCCTCGGTGGCCGGCAGGCTGCCGAACGTCTGGCGTCTGAGATCGTCGCCTGGCGCGGGACGGCCGGCGCTGGTGCCTTCACCGACCTCCCCGGCTGGGACCTGGCCGCGGCCGCTCTCCGCACGGAGGCCGTTGCCGACGCCCTTGTCGGCCTCGTCGCCGCGACGAACGCGCACAGCCAGGCGGCTCTCTCGACGGCCATGGCGACGTACCGTCTGGGCAACCGTTTCCTGGCGAGCGGCGGGACGGCGGGAATCGCCCTTGCCCTCGGCGTCGGTTACGTCGGCGTGCGGCGGATTCGTCTCGACGCCACCGGAGAACCCCTCCGCGCCGACCAGCCGGGCGAGCAAGAAGAGCTGACTGCCGCCGCCGGCTGAGCGGGCGCCTTGCCCGCCGCGCCCCTAGACTGGCCGGGCCCGGTAGTCCTCGAGACGCTGGCCATGGGGGGATCAGCATGGACTTCGAGCTCAGCGACGAGCACCGGCTCATCCGCGACACGGCCCGCCGTATCGCCCGCGAAGTGATCGCCCCCCGCGCGAAGGAAGTCGACGAGACCGCCGAGTACCCGCACGACTTCTTCGACGCCTTTCGCAGCGCCGGCCTCCTGGGCATGGCGATCCCCGAGGCGATGGGAGGAACGGGGAACGGCATCCTCCCCCTCTGCCTGGCGATCGAGGAGGTAGCGAAGTACGAGTGCGGGGCCGGGCTCATGCTCGTCCTCTCTGGCCTCCCGAACCGGCCGATCGTCTTCGGGGGCACGCCCGAGCAGCAGCAACGCTGGCTCCCGGCCGCGGCCACGGGCGAGACGAAGGGTGCTTTCTGCCTGACCGAGCCGGACCACGGCTCCGACGCCGCCAACCTCGAGACGCGCGCCACGCGCGACGGCGACGAGTACCTCATCAACGGCAACAAGGTCTACATCTCCGGCGGAACGGTGGCGGACTACCTGACGGTGTTCGCCCGGACGGGTGGGGCCGGGGCGCGCGGCATCAGCGCCTTCGTCGTCGACGCGCACGCCCCCGGCGTCCATGTCGATCGGACCGACGACAAGATGGGTGTTCGCAGCGTGCCCACAGCCCACTTCAGTTTCCAGGACGCGCGGGTGCCGGCAGAGAACCTGCTGGGCGGCGAGGAGGAGAAGGGCTTCAACACCGCCATGCTGACGCTCAACAGCCTGCGGCCGACGGTTGGGGCGCGCGGCGTCGGGCTCGCCGAAGGCGCGGCTGCCTACGCGCTGGAGTGGGCGCGCGAGCGCAAGGCGTTCGCCAGCAAGGTCATCGACTTCGAGGCTATCCAGTTCATGTTCGCCGACATGGCGATCCAGATCGAAGCCGCCCGCAACCTCGTTTACAAAGCCGCGTTCCTCGTCGACCAGGGCAAATACACGCGCACCCACGCGCACCACCTCTCCATCGCCAAGGCGTACGCCACGGAGATGGCAAACCGGGTCGCCTTCGACGCGCTCCAGGTCCTCGGTGCCCAGGGGTACATGAAAGACCACCCGCTGGAGCGGCACTACCGCGACGCGCGCCAGCTCATGATCGTCGAGGGCACCTCCCAGGTACAGCGCGTCGTCATTAGCCGGGCGATGATCGAGCGCGACCTCGTCTACGGTTAGAGCCGCCCTCAGCGGATCACGAAGTACTTCGCCGCCGGGTGGTGCACGATGAGCGCGCTCGTCGTCTGCTCCGGGTGCCACTGGAACGTCTCGCCGAGCTCGACACCGATGCGGCCGGGCTCGAGCAGCGTCGCCATCCCCACCTGCTCCTCGAGGTCCGGGCAGGCGGGATAGCCGAAGCTGTAGCGGCTGCCCTGGTACCCCTGGGCGAAAAGCTCACGGACCGTCGACGCGTCGTGCACGGCGATCCCCAGCTCCTCGCGCATGCGCCGGTGCCAGTACTCCGCCAGGGCCTCCGTGCTCTCCACCGCGAAGCCATGGACGTGGAGGTACTCGCGATAGTCATTGGCCGCAAACAGCTCCTGGGCGAAGGGCGTCGCGCGCGGGCCCATCGTCACGAGGGAGAGGCCGAGGACGTCGTATTCGTCGCTTTCAACCGGCCGGAAGAAGTCCGCCACGCAGAGCCGCCGGCCGGTCGGCTGCCGGGGAAAGCGGAAGCGCACGGGATCGCCCGCGGCCCGACCCTCCGCCATCGTCGGCCAGACGAGGAGGTCGTTCCCCGCGGCCTGGCAGGGAAACCAGCCGTACGCCACCGCCGGCACCAGCAGCTGCTCGGCAATGGCACGCTCCTGCCAGCGCCGGAACACGGGCCGCACCTCGCGCTCGATGAAGGCGGCGTACTCGCCCTCCGAACGCTGCCCCCGCTGGTACTGCCACTGCCCCCGGAAGAGGGCGACCTCGTTGACGTACGGGAAGACGTCGCGCAGCGGCAGGCCCCTCACCACGCGTGCGCCCCAGAAGGGGGGAACGGGCACGGGCGGAGCCGGCGCTGCCCGCACGTCTGAGACCGCGTACTCCGATAGCGAAGGCGCCGCCGTCGGTCCCTTCGCCGGGGCGGCGCTCTCCGGGGCAGCAGCCTGCCCGCCCCGCGTGAGGGTGGGAATGGGCTCGCCGGCGCGAACGGCGGCCAGGACCGTTTCCAGGGTGGCGAGCCCTTCGAAGGCGTCCTGGCAGTAGAAGACGCTGCCCCGGTAGAGGCGGCGGAGGTCATCCTCCACGTAACGCCGCGTGAGCGCCGCCCCCCCGAGGAGCACGGGGTAGTGGAAGAGCTCGCGGGCGTTCAGCTCCTCCAGGTCTTCGCGCATGACGACGGTGCTCTTGACGAGCAGGCCGCTCAGGCCGATGGCGTCGGCGCCTACCTCTTCGGCCTTGTCGATGACGTTCTGGATCGGCTGCTTGATGCCGAGGTTGTAGGTCGTGTAGCCGTTGTTGGCGAGGATGATCTCGACAAGGTTCTTGCCGATGTCGTGCACGTCGCCGCGCACGGTGGCGAGGACGACACGGCCCTTGCCCGGCCCGGCGCTCTTCTCCATGTGCGGCTCCAGGTAGCCCACTGCCGCTTTCATCGTCTCGGCGCTCTGCAGGACGAAAGGGAGCTGCATCTTGCCGGCGCCGAAGAGCTCGCCGACGACGCGCATGCCGGCGAGCAGGTGGTCGTTGATGAGGCTGAGCGCGTCCATCAGGCCGAGCGCTTCCTCCAGGTCCGCCTCGATGCCCCGCCGGTCGCCGTCGACGATCCGCTGACGCAAGCGGTCAGTCACGGGCAGGCCCGCGCGCGCGGCCCGTGTGGCGCTGGCGGCGCTCTGGGTTTCGGCCCCTTCGAAGAGGGCGATGAACGCGGTCAGCGGGTCGTACCCTTCGCGCCGACGGTCGTAGACGAGGTCCCGCGCCGTTGCCAGCTGCGCTTCCGGAATGCGGTTGAGCGGCAGGATCTGGCGGGCGTTGACGATCGCCGCGTCGAGCCCGGCGGTGATCGCCTCGTAGAGAAACACGCTGTTGAGCACCCGCCGCGCCGCCGGTGCGAGGCCGAAGGAGACGTTCGAGACGCCGAGGATCGTGTGCACCCCCGGGAGCTCGGCCTTTACCCGCTTGATGGCCTCCAGCGTCTCGATTGCGTCGCGCCGCAGGTCCTCCTGGCCGCCGGAGAGCGGAAAGGTCAGGCAATCGAAGAGGAGGTCCCCGGGTTCCAGGCCGAAACGGTTGACGGCCATGTCATGGATGCGGTGCGCGACGCGGACCTTCCAGTCGGCCGTGCGCGCCTGGCCCTCCTCGTCGATCGTCAGGGCGACGGCGGCGGCGCCGTGCCGCCGGATGAGGGGCAGCAAGGTGGTGATCTTCCGCTCGCCGTCTTCCAGGTTGATCGAGTTGACGATCGGTTTGCCGCCGTAGAGCTTCAGCGCCGCCTCGACCACCGCCACCTCCGTCGAATCGAAGACGAGCGGCAGCGTGGACTGGGTGCGCAGCCGCGAGACGAGCTTCTCGGCGTCGGCCACGCCGTCGCGACCGACATAATCGACCATGACGTCGAGCACGTGCGCGCCCTCGGCCGCCTGCTCGGTGGCGAGCGCAGCCATGCCTTCAACGTCGCCGGCGAGGAGGAGGTCGCGAAAGGCGCGCGAGCCGGTGGCGTTCATCCGCTCGCCGACGACCATGAACGAGGTTTCCTGTTCGAGCGAGACGGACGTGTAGAGGGAGGCGACGGCGGGCTCGTAGGGCCGCTCCCGGCCGGGCGTCGGGGAAGGTCGCTGGCGGCCGATGGCGGCAATCGCGGCCTCGAACATCGCCGGCGTGGTGCCGCAGCAGCCCGCGACGATGCTGGTGCCCATCTCCTCGACGAAGATCTTCTGGTAACGGGCAAATGCCTCGGGCGTGAGCGGGTAACACGCCTGGCCGTCGACCAGCTCCGGGAGGCCGGCGTTCGGTCCGACGAAGACAGGCCGCCGGCTGTGCGTCGCCAGGTAGCGCACGTGCTCGACCATCATGTCCGGCCCGGTGGAGCAGTTCAGCCCGACGACGTCGACCACGTCGAGCGGGTCGATGACCGTGAGGGCGCAGGCGATGTCGGAGCCGAGAAGCATCGTCCCGGTTGTCTCTATCGTCACGCTGGCGATGACCGGCACGCGTTGCCCCGTTTCGGCGAAGACGTCGGCGATGGCGGCGAGTGCGGCCTTGGTCTGGAGCAGATCCTGGCAGGTCTCGACCTTGAGGACGTCGATACCGCCCTCAAGCAGGCCGAGGGCCTGCTCCCGGTAGCTGTGGACGAGCTCGTCCCAGGTGACGTGGCCGAGCGAGGGGAGGCGCGTCCCCGGACCCATCGTGCCGAAGCTGTAGCGCGGCCAGCCGGGTGTGCTGAACTCGTCCCGGACGGCGTTCAGCTGTTGCGCCGCCAGGCGGTTGATCTCGCGGACGCGCGGGACGAGGTCGTATTCGGCGAACACGATCTCGTTGGCGCCGAACGTCGCGCTGTCCACGGCGTCGCAGCCCGCGGCGTAGAAGCGCCGCTGGATGCCAGCCAGGACGGCCGGGTCGGAGACGACGAGGTACTCGTTGCAGCCGTCGTAGCCGCCGTAGTTCGGCCCCGGGCGCAGGCCGAGGATCGTCGACCCGATCGGGCCGGCAGCGTAGAGGACCCGCTCACGGAGAAGGCGGAGGAAGGGAAGCTCGAAGGGTGCGTACATATTTGCGTCTCCCTAGCGTACATTCCTGGCGGCCGCCGGGCAGCCCGTGCGCGTCGGTGGCCCGCGTCGGCGCCATCCCCCATACTGGCGTCGCTCGTTCAGCTCTTCGCGGGAGGCGTTCATGGCACTCGACTGGCTCGACCTGACCGGCAAGGTCGCTTTCGTCACGGGCTCCGGCCACGGCATCGGCGCGGGCATCGCCGAGGCGCTCTCGGCGGCCGGCGCCAAAGTGATCGTCAGCGACATCAACGAGGAGGTCGGGAGCGCCACCGCCAGCCGCCTCGGCGCGCCGAACATCCCCCTCGACGTCACCGACCGCGAGGCGGTCGATCGCACACTGGCGCGGGTGGCGAGCGAGTTCGGCGCGCTCGACGTCCTCGTGAACAACGCCGGCATTTACCGGGGCTTCGGCGGCCCGATCGCGACCATCACGGATGAGATGTGGCAGAAGCTCTGGGCCGTCAACGTCGAGGGCCTCTTCTACTGCTGCCGTGCTGCTGCCCGAATAATGGTCGCCGGCGGCCGCGGCGGGCGCATTATCAACATCGCCTCGACTCAGTCCGTCTCCCCCGGCGTCGGTGTCACGTATGACGGCTCGAAGGGCGCGGTCCTGCAAATTACGCGCTCGCTTGCGTTAGAGCTCGGGCCGAAGGGCGTCAACGTCAACGCCGTCGCCCCCGGCGCTACCTGGGTGATGGACATGCCGGCGCCGCCGCTCACGGGTGTGGTGCCGCCCCCCACGGGCGACGCCCTCGCCGACACAGTCGCGTCGCGCATCGCCCGGATACCCCTCGGGCGCTGGGGCCAGCCGATCGAGGTCGGCAAGGCCTGCCTCTTTCTCGCCTCCGGCATGGCCGATTTCATCACCGGCGTCTACCTGCCGGTGGACGGCGGCTGGCTCGTCGAATAGACGACCAGAGGACGCGCGGCCGCCCTCGTGACGAAATCGCGCGGGCGGCCGCTTTTGTGACAGAGGCGATCAGGCGGCGAGCCGGGCGTGCATCTCCCAGACGAGGACCTCAGCACCGTCCGCCCCTGCTGTCACCCCAAGCCGCCCGACGCCGGCCAAACGCGCCGCGTCGCCCCTCTCCAGGCGGCCGAAGCCTTCCATCGCCACGTCGCCTCTTGCCACGTAAAGGTGCTGGAACGGCGCATCCGGGAGCGTCACGCGCTCGCCCGCGCCCAGGCGGCCGGCCCAGAGCACGGCCCCGTCCTGGCGAATGGCGATCGCCGCGTCGTGGCCCCGGCCGGAAGCGACGGGCACCAGACCGCCGCGCCCCAGTTCGCCGTTGATGTCGAGCTGGGCGTACGAGGGACGGACGCGCTCCTCGTCGGGCACGACCCACATCTGCACGAGGTGGACGGGGCCATCCTTGGTCGCGTTGATCTCCGAATGGAGAATGCCCGTGCCGGCGCTCATCCGCTGGGCGAGGCCGGGGTAGATGAGCCCCGTGTGGCCCTCCGAGTCCTTGTGCTCCAGCTCGCCCTCCAGCACCCAGGTGACTATCTCCATGTCGCGATGTGGGTGCGTGGAGAAGCCCGTGCCCGGCTCGATCACGTCGTCGTTGCTCACCAGGAGGAGGCCGAAGTGCGTGTTCCCCGGGTTGTAGTGGTAGCCGAAGGAGAAGGAATGGCGCGAGTCGAGCCAGTCCAGGCGGGTGACGAAGCGCTCGCCCCCGCGGCGGACGTCGATCGTGGGCTGAAGAAGGGTGGTCATCGCTGCCTCCGATAGTTGCCAGTGCAACTATAGTATTGCCCAGCCGTCGCTCTTGCAATGCCCGGACCAGGCTGGGCTCGCTGCTCGGGACGGGCGGGCGCCATACAATCACAGAATGACGCGCACACCGAACGCTGCCGAGCTCGCCGCCTGGCGGGCCTTCCTGGCGGCCCATGCGCGCGTGACCGAGACGCTGGAGAAGGAGCTGGAGGAAGCGGCCGGGCTTCCCCTCGGCTGGTACGACGTCCTCGTCCAGCTGGACGAGAGCGAGGCCGGGCGGCTGCGCATGCACGACCTTGCGCGGGCCGTGCTCCTCAGCCGGGCGGGCCTGACGCGGCTGGTGGACAGGATGTGCGCGGCCGGGCTCGTTGCCCGTGAAGCGTGCGAGTCGGACCGGCGAGGGCGGTTTGTGGCGCTGACAGCGGCTGGCCGGGAAGCGCTGCACCGCGCCGCACCCGCGCATCTGGCCGGCGTGTACGAGCATTTCAGCGCGCACCTTTCGCCCGCCCAGGCCGAGAGCCTGCGCGCCGTTCTAGAGCGGGTCCTTGCCGCGCAGCCGCTGCGCCATTAAGCCGGAGATACCAGGCTGGCGGGTTCAGGAGGCGGCGCCGTGCGCATCGACGCCTGCCCAGCGTTCCGCCCAGTCGTCGATGGCCGCGACGATCGCCTGCAGCTCCCGCCCCTTCTGTGTCAGGCCGTACTCGATGCGCACAGGCGTCTCGGCGTAGACGGTGCGGCTGACGATGCCGGCTGCTTCCAGCTCGCGCAGTCGTTCGGAGAGCAGGCGGTCTGAGAGGCCGGGGACCGCGGCGAGCATGTCGGAGAAGCGCACGGCGCCGGCGAGCATGGTACGGACGATGGCGCCCGTCCAGCGACGACCGATCAGCTCGACGGCGCCCTGGTAGACGGGGCAGTAAGGGGAGGGGGGAGCGGCGCTGTCGTGGGCGGGCGTAGCCATGCCTCCAGTGTACTCCCTTCGCCCTACAACGGGTACGTGGGCTACTTCACGCTCGTCGCTTACGAAGTGTTGCCATCTAGGCGGTCCGGTGGTATGCTGCTTACATCTCGTAGCAGGGCTACGAAGGAATACAGAATGAAGGAACACACAATGGCCTGGCAGCTCGATCCCGCTCACACCTCCCTGCAATTTGGCGTCAAGCACATGATGGTCAGCACCGTCAAAGGCACCTTCCGCGACTTCACCGTCGACGCCGACGTCGACGAAGCCGACCTCAGCCGCTCGCGCGCCACCATCACGATCGACACGGCGAGCGTCGACACCGGTGCGGCCGACCGCGACGCCCACCTGCGCAGCGCCGACTTCTTCGACGCGGAAAGGTACCCGCGCATCACCTTCGCCACGCGCCGCCTGGAGCCGCGCGGCGACGGCGAGTACCGAATCGTCGGCGACCTGACAATTAAGGACGTGACCCGAGAGGTTGTCTTCGAGGGCGAGGTCGCCGGCCCAATCGAGGACCCGTGGGGCAACGCCAAGATCGGCGTCAGCGCAGAGACGAAGGTCAACCGCAAGGACTTCGGCCTCGAGTTCCACGTCCCGCTCAACGCCGGCGGTGTGCTCGTCGGCGACACGGTCCGGCTCAGCCTGGATGCGGAGCTGACGAAGAGCGCGTGAACCCGCGAAAGCGCGCGTACGCGGCGAGGCGCCCCGTGCCTTCCGGGCCTCGGGCGGCCCCGCCGGCGTTGCAGGCGCGAGGCGTGGACCGTCCGCGTAGAATGCGCGCGGAGGTTCCGCCATGTCACTTGCCACTGCTGCCGAGATCGCCGACCGCCTGGCCGTGCAGGACGTCATGATCCGCTATGCCACCTCCGTGGACGCTCGGGACATGGAGCGCTACGCCTCGTGCTTCACGAAGGACGTAGCGGTCAGCGGCTTCGGCCCGGGGCCGATGCACGGGCGAGAGGCCTTCCTCGCCTACGTCACAGAGGCGTTGCAGCGCTTCAAGGCGACCCAGCACCTTCTCGGCAACCAGGTGGTCGAGCTCCAGGGCGACAGGGCGACGCTGCGCACCTACGTGCAGGCCACGCACGTCCTCGCCGCCCAGCCGGATACGACGCTCACGCTCTGGGCCACCTATCACGACGAGCTCGTGCGCCATGACGGCGAATGGCGTATCTGCGAGCATCGCCTCGAGCCGGGTGCGACCCAGACGACCAGGAGCCTCTAGCCGGGCGGCGGCGCGAAGATACGCACGGACCTCGGCAGGAGAGTAAAGGACCGCGACCAGGTTTGCGAGCCGCCCGGCTATCGTCCGGTGGTGGGACTGGCGTGCAGGGCGGCCCCGACACTCGCCCGGAAGTCGTCGGAGGTGGCGTTCTGCCAGTTCGGCCGACTGCCCGGGCAAGCGTCGTCTTGCCAGCGCGCGGCCACGTCAGCGGAGGGCGCGCCCGCCGTCGACGGGGAGGATGGCGCCCGTGACATAACGGCTGGCGTCGCTGGCCAGGAAGACAGCCGCACCGACGATGTCGTCCGGCACAGCGAAGCGGCCCATGGGCACGTCGCCGCGCAGCTGCTCGCCGTGGCGGCTGGCGAAGAGGTCGCCGGTGAAGTCAGTCTCGGTCCAGCCCGGGGCGATGGCGTTGACGCGCACGCCGCGGTCCGCCCATTCGAGGGCGAAGGCCCTCGTCAGCTGGTGGAGGCCGGCCTTGGTGGCGCTGTAGACGGCGAGCCGCTCGAGCGGCACGATGCCGCCCACCGAGCTGACGTTGACGACGCTCCCGCCCCGCCCGGCGGCGAACATGCGCTGCGCCACCTCCACGCTCGCGAAATAGGCGCCGCGCAGGTTGACGTCGACGACGGCGTCCCATTCGGCGACGGTCACGTGCTCGGCGCGCTTGTAGAACGGGCTGATGCCGGCGTTGTTGACGAGGACGTCGATCGGGCCGAGCCGCCAGGCCTCGCCCACCATGGCAGCGATCGCGGCCGGGTCCGCGTTGTCGCAGGGAAGGGCGATGGTGTTGGGGCCGAGGGAGCTCGCGGCCTCGCGGAGCGCCCCCTCGCCCCGGGCCGTGACGACGACGCGTGCGCCGCGGCCGACGAAGGCGCGGGCGATCGCGTAGCCGATGCCGCGCGACCCCCCCGTCACCACCGCAGTGCGCCCCATGAGCGAAAAGGGATCGTCCATAGGCGTGAGGCTAGGCGCCGGCGCGCGGATGGGAAAGGGCAGACGGGCGAACGCCCCAGCCGCTTGCCAGGGGCACGCCTTTGCCGTCCCCTTGGGGCATGCAGATCGAGCCCGAAGAAGCCGTCGCCCACCTGTGCGCCGCCGACGCCGTGCTGGCGCGGATCATCGCCGCCACCGGGCCCTTCGCCATGCGCGCCGACGGCGACGACCCCTTCCGCTCGCTCGCCCGCGCAATCGTCTACCAGCAGCTGAGCGGCAAGGCGGCGGCTACGATCTATCGCCGCTTCGTTGGCCTTTTCGACCCGGCCGGCGAGGACGGTGCGCCCCTCCTGTCGCGTTCGGACCCCGACTGGTCGCCCCTGGCAGAACCATTCCCGGAGCCGGCCGCCGTGCTCGCTCTGACGGACGACCAGTTCCGCGCTGCCGGCCTTTCACGTCAGAAGACGGCAGCGTTGCGCAGTCTGGCCGAGCACTTCGCCAGCGGCGAGCTCGGGCACGAGCAGTTCACCCGGATGTCTGACGACGAGGTGATCGCCCACCTCACGCGGGTGCGGGGCATCGGTGTCTGGAGCGCCCAGATGTTCCTGATGTTCCACCTGCGACGGCCCGACGTGCTCCCGGTCAACGACCTCGGCGTCAACCGCGCCATCATGCGCCAGTACGGCCTGCCGGCGATGCCGTCGCCGGCCGAGGTCCAGCGCGTCGGAGCCCCCTGGCGTCCCTGGGCGACCGTCGCCTGCTGGTATCTCTGGCGCAGCGAGGACGTGCGCCTGCCGACGGGCGAGGGGTAGGCGCCGCGCCTGCGCCCTCGCCCGTGCGAGCCCGGCGTCAGGGATGCGTACGCAGCTCGACGGACACGAAGACGAGCGTGCGCTTGCTGATGCGCCACCCGTTCTTGGTGCGGACGACGTCGTCATAGTAGGTGCCGAGGACGACGAGGATGTTGCCCCCGGGGCTGTACTCGTGCGTGGCGTGCAGGTAGCTGCTGGCCTGACCGGTCTTGGGGTTGCCGCCCTGCGGCAGCGTCACGTTCTGTGTGCCGATCAGGTGCTGCGTCGCCGAGAAGTTCTTGAGGGCGTTGTAGACGTACTCCTCCCAGGCCTCCGGCCCGATCAGCGTGGGCGAGCTTCCAGCCTGGATGGGCGCGTCCGGCGTGAAAGTCGCGCGGTAGAGGGCGAGGCCTTCGGCCCGCTTGCCCCGGCCGATCATGTCCGTGGCGAGGGCGTAGTTGATGGCGAGCTGCTTGATCTGCGCCTCGTCGAGCAGCTGCTGCATGGACGGGTCGCCGCCGCCCGCCGAGGCGACGGCGCTGGAGCCGACGAGCGCGGCCGATCCCGCCGCCAGGGCCGCGCCGGCGGTGATGAACTTCCTCCGGCCCGGCGTGTGCGGTTTGGTTGCCGAAGTTTGTTCCATGAAGGCACCTCCAATCAGGGTGGGGGACTGTAGGCACCGCCGCGAACGCAAGTCAACGCCTGAAGCCGCGCCCGCGTGTAAAAAGCTCGCCCCTTGCAGCCTGCCCCCGCGCAGAAATGAGACGCGGCCGGGCAGTCCTCAAACTTGGGCGGCCGGCCGCGTCAGCGGGACGATCCGTGGGCAGGCAGGAGCAACGACAAGATATCTCGTATCGTGCTATCTTCGCTGTCCGAAAGGTTGACGCCATGACACAGAATCCCTGGCTCGAATCCTTTCCCTCAACCCGCCGGCAGATCATCGTCATTCTCAAGAAGCGGGGAGAGGCCTCAGCGGCCGACCTCGCGGCGATGCTCTTCATCACGGTGAGCGCGATTCGGCAGCACCTCGGCCGACTCACAGGCGAGGGCCTCGTGGGCTATCGTGAGGTGGGGCACGGCCCGGGCCGCCGGCGCCGCCTCTACTCGTTGAGCGCCGGTGGTGAGCAGCTCTTTCCCACCGGGTACGAAGCCGTCCTCGTGCGCCTGGGCGAGCACCTGGAGGAGAAAGCCCCGGGGCTGCTCGACCATTTCGTTGAGGAGCAGCGCCGCCGGTTCGTGGAGCGCGCCGCGCCACGCATGGTCGGCCGGCCACTCGCCGTTCAGGTCGGCGAGCTGATAGATCTCCTCGCTCCAATGAACTTCCTGCCAGAGGTGGCCGAGGACGGCGAGGCGACCAGCCTGACCTTCTTCCATTGCCCGGTCTATGGCCTTGTCCGCCGCTTCTCGGGGGCGTGCGCGGCCGAGGCAGCAGCACTCGCCGACGTCCTTCCTACCCGTGCGGTGGAGCGCACGGCGTGGCGCCTCGAAGGCGCGCCGGTATGCAGCTACCGCCTCGCCGAGAGCGCCTCCTAGTCGCACCCCAACATACCGCCCCCGTACCTTTTACCGTGGATTTCGCGCAGTGGCCCCACCGTGTGTTCGGGCGGACACCCGCCGCACCGGAGCCCGTTACATGGATCAGCAGCAGGTCAACGACGCCCATGCCGCCTTCGAGGCGGCGATGTTCGAGATAAAGCGCGTCATCGTCGGGCAGGAGGCGATGCTCGAGCGCGTCCTCATCGCCCTTCTCTCCAACGGCCACGTCCTCATAGAAGGCGTGCCCGGTCTCGCCAAGACGCTGACGATCAAGACCGTCGCCGACGTGCTCGGCGGGACCTTCCAGCGCATCCAGTTCACGCCCGACCTCGTCCCCGCCGACCTGGTGGGCACGCGCGTCTACCGGCCGGACACGGCCAGCTTCGACGTCGAGACCGGTCCGGTCTTCTGCAACCTCCTCCTCGCCGACGAGATCAACCGCGCGCCAGCGAAGGTGCAGTCCGCGCTCCTCGAGGTGATGCAGGAGCGCCAGGTGACGATCGGCCACCGCACCTTCCCCGTGCCCGACCCCTTTCTCGTGCTCGCCACCCAGAACCCGATCGAATCCGAGGGCACCTATCCGCT
>JADLBJ010000032.1 GCA_020847765.1 Dehalococcoidia bacterium | reverse complement strand
GGACCGGGCGGAGGCGCTGCTCGCACTCTCCGACTTCGCCGCGTCGACGGGCGAGCTGGCGGGCGACTTCTCCTACCGGGTGCAGGCGGGCGAGCGCGAGCTGCTGGCGGGGCAGTTCGCGCCGGCAAAGGCGGTCAAGAAGGAGAGCCAGGACGTCGCCCTGACGACCTTCCAGAAGGGGACGATGACGAACATCGCCTTCCTGCGTGACTTCGCGCGTCCCGGGCGGCTGTACTACACGCTGAACCTGCGCTATCTCACGCCGGCGAAGGACGTGGAGGCGATCAGTCGCGGCATTGCCGTCTCCCATCGCTACAGCGCGTTGAGCGACGACAGTAAGGCGATCGGGCAGGCGAAGGTGGGCGAGGTGGTGCGCGTGACGGTAACGGTGGTGGCCCCGGCAGAGCGGGACTACGTCGTCGTCAACGACCTGCTGCCTGCGGGGCTGGAGCCCATCGACCCGCAGCTGAAGACGACCGACCCCGCGCTCGCCGCCAAGCTGCAGGCGGACCGCGCGGCGAGCCGGCCGGCCGACGCGCTCTATTACGCCCCCTGGTTCGGCTGGTACTGGTCGCCGTTCGACCAGGTGGTGACGCGGGACGACCGCGTGACGCTGCGGGCGACCAAGCTGCCGAAGGGCGTGCACGAGTTCGTGTACTACGCGCGCGCGACGACGCCCGGGGACTTCTTCGTGGCGCCAGCGCACGCCGAGGAGTCGTTCTTCCCGGAGGTCTTCGGGCGGAGCGACAGCGGCCGCTTCGGCGTGACGCCCTGAGCGCCTGATGGCCTGGTGCCTCCTCCGTGGCGTCGCCATGCGACGGAGGAGGGCACGCCATGAGACGGCGGGGAGGGCGGGCGCGCGTTCAGGGAGAAGCGGACGCGGCGCTTCAACGCGTGGTTCGAAGAATAAGTGTCCATGGCCTCAGTGCCGCACGCGGTAGTGCAGATAGACCTCGCTGGTCTGCTCATTGGGCACGGCGGTCAGAAGCTGAAGCTGACGCATCGTCTCGCGCGAGAAGGGCGCGGGGCCCTCGACGGCAGTGAGGCTGTCTCGGCCGGCGATAATGCGGGGGCCAAGGGTAAGGAAGAACTCGTCCACGGCGTCGAGAGCGAAGAAATCGGCGTTGAGGTCGGGGCCTCCTTCGAGGAGGAGGACGGCGGCACCGAGGTCGGAGCGCATGTGCGACAGCATGGCGGCGATCTCGTCGCCGGGAGGGAGGACAACGACGGGCCGGCCGGTGGCAGCGATCGCCGCGCGACGCGGTTCGGAGGCCAGGGCCGAGAGGTAGACGACGGCGTCGAAGTCGCGCGCCGTGAAGAACGCCCGGTCGAGGGGGAGGTTGCCCGAGCGCGAGACGGTTGCGGCCACGGGAAAGCGCGGCTTCCCTCGTTCGAGCCGAAGCTGCTCGAGATCGGGGGCGTTCAGGCGGGAGGAGGTGCCGCTCACCCGGAGCGTGCCCGCGCCGTTGAGGACGACGTCGGCGTTGACGCGGAGCTCGCGCATGAGGCGCTGGTCCGCACGGGAGCCAATGCCCTGCTCCGTGCCCTCGACGACCACCTTGCCGTCGGCGGACATCACCATGTTGAGGAGCACGTAGGGCCTGTGCGCGGGCGGCGGTCGGAGTTCCAGCGCGGTGTAGTCAGGAAGGGGCATGGCGCTCCTGCAGTCAGAAGAGACGGCGGAAGAGGACGGAGAGCAGCGTCAGAACGAGCGAGACGAGGAGCATCGTCGTGATCGGAACGTAGACGCGGCTGTGGCCGCTCGACCAGCGGAAGTCGCCGGGGAGGCGTCCGAACCAGGCGAGGGCGCCGCTGGCGACGAGCAGCCCGAGAACGACGACGACGACCCCGGCGGCAGCGAGAAGGAAACCGGTGGTGCGGGCGTCCACTCTTCCAGCTTAGCGGCTGACTGGGCGCGGCGCGGTCAGTGGCAGCAGTGCGGCGCTCGAGATCCTCGGACTCCGTCCAGGGCGTGGGACGAAGCGGGGGAGGTTGGTGAAGTGCGGGCGGTACCCGGGCAGGTCGTCGAGGAGCGCTTCCTCTTCTCGTACACGGAGGGTGAGGAGGAGGGCGTTGGCCAGGAACGCCGCGAGGGCGAGACCGGGGAGCCGGAAGGCGAGGGGCAGCGCTGTCAGCTCGAGGGCAACGACCGTGTAGTTCGGATGGCGAACGAACCTGTACGGGCCGCCGGTCGCCACCTGCGTCGATTCGGCGACCACAGCACGCGTGTTCCACCGGCGCCCGAGGGTAGCGAGCACCCAGAGACGCAGGGGTTGTGCCGCCAGCAAAGCCACGAGCGGCAGCCGTCGTGGTCGGGACGAGCCGCGCACGGCCGTGACGCCGATAACGCCCGCGTGGAGAGCGACCATCAGGGGATAGGTTCGACGGCTCCAGACGCCCTCCCGTGCCGTGCCGGAAGCGGCGATGTTGCGCCGTGACCAGGCGAGCTCGCCGAGGCGCGCGCCCCCCATCGCCGCACAGACGGCCAGCCGCGTCAGCACCGGCGATCGAGGAGGAGGAGCTCGACGGCGACCCCGGGACCGAAGGCGGCAAGGACGGCCGGGCCGGGAGGTGCCGCCTCGTCGGCCAGGTAACGGGCCAGCACGTCGAAGATTGCGGCCGAGGAGGTGTTGCCGAAATCGCGCAGCGAATCCCACGACCAGCGGGCGCGGCTGTCGTCGAACTGGAGGGCGCTGGCCAGGCCGCTGAGGATGCGCGGGCCGCCCGGATGGAGGAGCCAGGCCGTCACGGAATCGGCAGAGAGCTCATGACGGCGCAGAAGGCAACGGACAGCGCCGGCTGCCGCAGGAGCGAGCACGCGCGCAAGTTGGCGATCGAGCACGGGGTAGAAGCCCCGGTCCGTGAGGTCGAAGCCGAGCAGGTGCTCGCTCGCGGGGATGAGGACCGAGGCGGAGTCGACGACGAAGAGTCCCGCGCCGGGGCCGTTCTCGAGCAGGGCTGCGCCGGCACCGTCGGCGAAGAGCAGGCTGGCAGTGAGGTTCCCTTCGCCGCCGCCCGGGTGAAAGGCAAGGGAACAGAGCTCGCAGGCGACGGCGAGCGCCGCAGCGCCGGGGCGAGCGCGCAGGAAGTCGGTCGCGCGGGCGAGGGCGACGGCCCCACCGGCGCAGCCAGCCTCGGTTATCGGCAGGCGAGCGGTGTCGGCGCGCAAACCGAGCTCGCCGACGAGGCTGGCGCCCCAGCCCGGCAGGGCGTAGCCGGTGCACGACGAGGAGGCGACGACGCCGATCCGTGAGACGTCCGCGGGCAGGACCGGCGCGGCAGCCTCGCGCGCCAAGGGGGGCGCCAGGCGGCGATAGGCGGCGTTGCGTTCGCCGATGGAGTCGAGACGGAGGAGGTCAGCCGGCGCGAGTGCCAGCCGGCGCGAGGCGATGCGGGTACCACGAGCGATCGCCGCCACGCGCCGGCCGTCGCCGGCCAGGCGGGCGACGCGCGCGGCGCCCTCGTCACGATCGAGTCGGAACGGAGGATGGGCCGAGGCCGCCCGCGTGATCCGGACGCTCTCCATGGGCTGAGCCTGCTCCTCTCGGGCGGCGGGCGCGATGAGCGCGCAGACACGTCCTCAGGCGAGGGTACGGCATGAGCATGGGCCGCGATGAAAGCGCAAGGCCAGGGGCCCCACCTCGCCTCGCCGCTCCCGGGAGCGACTGCCCAGGTCGAGTCGGTGAAGGCGTCAAAGCTCTCACCGACGCATGGGCGGCAGGCGCCTTTCCTACAGCCCGGACTTTGCCAGGCCAGCCAGGAACTCGACGGTACGCCGCGGTGCCTCGGGGTCTCCCTGGACGCGAAACGGCGTGGCGTTCACGTCGGTCACACCGAGCCCAGCCAGTTCGCGCAGCTGGCGCACGACATCCTCCTCGGAGCCGACGATGGCGATGTCGGCCGGGCCTTCGGCACCGCCGCGATCGAGCGTGGCGCGATAAGAAGGGATCTGGCCGTAGACGACGAAGCTCTTCGCGGCCGAAGCGCGTGCTGCTTCGACGTCGGCGGTGATCGCAACGGGGAAGCCGGCAACGACACGAGGGGCGGGCCGCCCGGCCTCGCGGGCGGCGTCTGTCAGTGCCGGCATGGCCACTTCGGACAGGTAGCGGACGTTCCCCATCCAGACGCAGGTGCCGTCGGCCAGGCGGCCCGCGACCTTGAGCATCTGCGGGCCGAGGGCGGCGACGAGAAGCTGCGGCGGGCGGGCGCCTGGCACGGTGATCTGGCTGGCCACCCGGAACTCATCCCCCTTGAAGCGCACCGCTTCGCCCCGCAGCAGGGGGCCCAGCACCGACAGATATTCGCGCATGTGGCGGATGGGCTTCGAATAGTCGAGCCCGAGGGCGTCTTCGACGACGATGCGATGGCTCAGGCCAAGGCCGAGGGTGAATCGCCCGTCAGTGGCCGCCGCAGCCGTCAGCGCCTGTGAGGCGAGGGCCACAGGGTGGCGCGGGTAGCTGGGGACGACAAATGTGCCGAGCTCGACGCGGCTGGTGACGCGGCCGGCGAGGGCAAGGAGGGTAATGGCGTCGTAGGCGCTGAGCTGGGGGACCCAGACGGTCGCGAAGCCCTGTGCTTCAACGCGCTGGATGTTCTCGAGGACGGTGGAAAGCTCGCCCTGCAGGTCGACACCCACACCAATGCGCATGCTGCACCTCGCAATGTGTTCGCACTCTACGGGTCCAGGGTGCGAGTGTCACAGTGGCGACGCCCGCCGGAGGATGGCTAGACTGCGGCCATGCCCTACGCCCGCGTGAACGGTGCGCGCCTCTACTTCGAACAGCACGGGAGCGGCCCGGACCTCGTGTTCTTGCACGGAGCGGGAGGCAACCACCTTTCGTGGTGGCAGCAGCTGCCCTTCTTCGCGCCCACGTATCGCTGCACCGTCTACGACGCGCGCGGCTGGGGGCTCTCGCAAGGGGAGATGGCGGTCGGCCGGTGGGCGCTGGGAACGGACCTCGTGGCGCTCCTGGACGAGCTGGGCATCGAGCGGGCGCACATCGTTGCGCAGTCGATGGGCGGGCGAGCGGTGGCGGGCCTCGCCCGGCTCGCACCCGGACGCAGCCGCTCGCTCGTCCTTTGCGGCACGACCGCAGGGGCGACCAACGACCGCGTGCGGGCTCTGCAGGACGAGCTCCGGCTGGAACGAGGGGACGGCGGGTTGCGGGAGTTCGCGCTGGCGCCCCGGTTCGAAGCAGCGAACCCGGCGCTGTCGCTGCTCTACCGGCAGATAAACGCCCTCAATCCACGCCGGCCGAGGGGCTTCCTGGGCAAGCCGCCGCCGGGCTATCGCGGACGCATGCACGAGCAACTGGCGGCGCTGGGAGTACCGGTGCTGTTCGTCGTCGGCGAGCACGACCGCATCACCTCGCCGGCAATGATCCGCGAAGCGCATACTCTTGTGGCCGGATCCAGTTACTACGAAGTCCGCGGCGCCGGGCACTCTGCCTATTTCGAGGCCGCGGAGGAATGGAACGCCGTGGTCGAAGCGTTTCTCGCGGGGCTCGAGGAGAACCCCCAGCGAAGACCCACATAGTGCGATTGCGGAGTCCGGACTTTCCCCTTATTGTCTAGCCCTTATGGTCGCGCTCTGGGAGCGATGGTTCGCCTGGCTGTGTACGTTCGTCGGCTGGCGGCCCGACTTCGGGCAGGGCTGGGTGGAGCCGAGCAACGAGATCACCCGGTCCGTCTACGCCGCACTGGCCGGGGAAGAAGGATTGAGCGCGGCCGCGGAGGCGCGGCCTCCCGACGAGCACCTGGCCGAATCGCCCGTCGTCGCCCAGGCCCGCGCCACAGACGCGAACACACGACCGGTGGACGCGCAGGCCGCGGCGACCGAGCCCCCGGCCCGCGCCGTGCCCGGCCGCGCTGCCTGACGGACCGCCGACGGGTATACTGCGGCGATGGCGATCTACGAGTACTACTGTCCAACCTGCCGCGACCGCTTCGAGCGGCGACGGCCGATGTCCGAAGCGGCGGAGGAAACGACCTGTGGGCGGGGCCACCGGGCAGCGCGCACCATCTCAGCGTTTGCCATGGCGAAGGTTGGCGGCGATTCGGTGGCCGCGCTGGGATCGACGCCCGCTGCCGGCGGGTGCTGCGGAGGCGGCGGCTGCGGTTGCGGTCGGAACTGACCGATTGCAGAGGCAAAGTCAGCGCGCGGGGCGGATACCCGAGGCGACCGCCGACGACGGCGCCGGGACGGCGCCTCCGGCGCGATTGCGGGCAAAGGCGAGGTAGCTGACCGCGGCGATGACAACCGCCAGCGCCTCGGCCAGCGTGAGCGCACCGAGCAGGTAGGTCATGTCCTGCCAGAACGATTCGGGAAACATCTGAATGAGCCGATCGGTGGCCGGGTTGAGCTGCCAGAGATCGTTGCGGAAGACGATCTCGTGGAAGCGCGTCCAGGTGCTGTCGAAACCGGTCAGGGTGAAGGCACCCACGACCCCGACTGCCAGCACGCCAACGCCGATACCGGCGAGCGAGAGCGCGGCAAGGTGGCGAAGCGGTCGCTCGCCCGACCAGAGGAAGACGGCGGTGACGAAGGCGAGCACGTAGGCGAGAGTCACTTCGTTGGTGCGGAAGACGAGCTGCATGAGCCACTTGACGTCCTTCATGTGCTCAGTCTCGCGGGCGTTGAAGAGCGAGGTCTCCTGGCCGTCGCGGTCGACGACGATGCGCAGCGTGCTCGTGTCGTTTTCGAAGTAGTCGACGATCTGCGCGGCCGAGCGGTCGAGCTCGGGCAGGGGGACGCCAGTGACGCGAGCGGCGTCATGATCGCGAAAGCCACGTTCGTAGAAGCGGACGTCGCCGGCAAGGAAACGAACGTTGGTGGTGACCAGCATGATGGGAAGGGCGAGAACGAAGCAGGCACCCGCGAGCCGGGAGAGCCAGGGCATGGCCGCATGGTAGCACGGGGCATCGGCGAGAGCCGTTTTGACGAACGAGAGCCGAGGCGCGCGCCCGTTAATTTGGGCCCTGCTAAGCTTTGCCTACCCCGTTCTGACCTGCTGCTGGAGGAGCGCCGTGACTGCGCCTGCGCCCGAACTCGACTTTGTGTTCCATCCCCGGTCGATTGCCATCGCCGGTGTCTCAACGAAGGAGGGGCCGGGCTTCGGCGGCGGCGGCTTCGTGGCTTCGCTGCAGGAGATCGGCTTTCGCGGGCCCATCTACCTGATCCACCCTTCGGCGGCGGCCATCCGCGGCATCAAGTGCTACCCACGGCTGACGGCCGTGCCGGACGAGGTCGACTACGTGATCTCGTCGGTGCCGGCGCGGCTGGTGCCGCAGCTGCTCGAAGACTGCATCACCAAAGGCGTGCGCGTGCTGCACTTGTTCACGGCCGGCTTCACGGAGACGGGCGACGCCGAGCGGGCGAAGATGGAGCAGGCGGTCATCGCGCGGGCAGGCGAGGCCGGGATACGGCTGATCGGGCCGAACTGCATGGGGCTGTATGTGCCGGCGGCGCGGCTGGCGATGATGGGCAACCAGCCGCCGGAGCCGGGACCCGTCGGCATGGTCTCGCAGTCGGGCATGAATGCGGGCGAATTCATTCGGTACGGCCTGCCGCGCGGCATCCGTTGTTCGAAGGTGATCAGCTTCGGCAACGGTGCGGACCTGAAGGCCGCAGACTTTTTCGACTACCTGACGGACGACCCGGAGACGGAAATCGTCGCCGCCTACCTGGAGGGAATCCAGGACGGGCCGCGTCTGGCGCGGGCCATCCGCCGGGCCGGCGCGAGTAAGCCGGTGGCGATCCTCAAGAGCGGGCGCACAGAGGCCGGCTCGCGCGCGGCGAACTCGCACACAGCGTCGCTGGCGGGCTCGCTTCAGATCTTCGACGCGCTCTGCCGGCAGGCCGGTGTGCTGCGCGTGGAGAGCCTGGAGGCGCTGGTCGACGCGATTGTGACCTTCCGCTTCGTGAAGCGCCTGGCCGGGCCGCGCGTCGTGGTGGTGGGTGGCGGGGGTGGGGCGAGCGTGCTCGCAGCAGACGACCTTAACGCCGCCGGGCTGGAGCTTCCGACACTCCTGCCCGAGACGCAGGAGGCGCTCGCCAAGATCACGAACGAAGCGGGGACGAGCGTCCGCAACCCGATTGACACGATGAGCATGTGGGACGAAGGCGGCTTCGAAGCCACCCTGAGGCCCGTGCTGGCGTCGTCGAACGTCGACGCCGTGCTCTACCACACCGGCTTCGGTTCGGGGCCCAGCCTCCGCCTGGGCGACATCCGCAGTCGCAGTGCCGCCCAGGCCGAAGCGCTCGGCAAGCTGCAAGGGGAGTATGACAAGCCAATCGTGGTCGCGATCCGTCCGTCGGCGACGCTGGAAGGGATGGACTCCGGCTTCGAGTTCCAGGAGATGGTGTGGCGCCAGGGCCTGGCAAGCTTTCCCAGCATTGCGCGGGCCGGCCAGGGCCTCGCCGGGCTGCTCGCCTGGCAGCGCATGCGTGAGGACTGCTGACCCGAGCACAGAGCGAGCGGCTCGGCAAGGCGGCAAGAACAATAGAGGGAGCGATTCGCGCCATTGGACCTGGCCAGGACAACTGCCCGGAGAGGACGGTTCGCGCGACATCGGGCACAATTGTGACGAACGGAACGACTCCGGGGAGGCTCTGATGAAACCCACCCACTGGCTGTGGACCCTCGCGGTGCCACTGCTCGCGTTCTCGCTGCTCGCCGGCCTGGCCTGCGGAGACGACGACAACGGGGGCTCGACGAAGACGGCGACCAGCACCGGCGCGGCCACCAGCACCGGCGAGAAGAACCCGGAGATCGACCAGAAGGACCTTGCCTTCAAGCCCGAGACGCTGACCATCAAGGCCGGCCAGAAGGTCGACTTCAAGAACAGCGAGACGGCCCTGCACACGGTCAACATCAATGGCAAGAATGAATCGGGCACGATGAAGAAGGGCGACCTGTTCGTGCGACTCTTCGACAAGGCGGGCAGCTATAAGATCACCTGCGACTTCCACCCGCAGATGAACGCGACGGTCACCGTCGAGTAGCGCGCAGCCGCACGCGCCCGGTCCGAGGTAAGGGGCAGGCGGGCCCCCTCGTGTCGCCCTATGCCCGCTAGCCGCGTGCCATAATGGCGGCCATGCGCGCCACCATGCTCCGGCGCCCCAGGCTCCGATGAACGGACAGCTACACATCCGCGAGGCCGTGCTCGCGCTCCCCTCGCGCCCCGTGCGTGCCGACCTCCTCTGCGAGGGCCACCGCATCGTGGCGATCGGGCGTGAGCTAGAGGCGGCGGCCGACGCGGTTGTCTACTCAGCACGCGGGTTGACGCTCGGCCCCGGGTTCATCGACGCGCACGTCCACGGCGGCGGCGGCCATTCGTTCTTCACGGACGACCCAGCGAGCGTCACCGCCTATGCCGTCTGGGCGCCTCGTCACGGCGTGACGGCCTTCCTCGTCAGCACGCTGGGGAGCCAACCGGAGGAGACAGAGGCCGTACTGCGCGGGCTGCGGCCGGCGATCGGGGGGTCGGGTGCCGAACCGCTCGGCTTTCACCTCGAAGGGCCGTTCATCAACCCGGCCTGCCGGGGGGCCTTTCATCGACGCATGCTGCGCTCGCCCGCGCGCGACGAGTACTGGCGCTACCACGAGGCGGCGGGCGGACTGATCCGGCAGGTGACCTTCGCACCGGAGCTGCCAGGCGCACTGGATCTCTCGGCCGCGATCGTCGTCTCGGGAGCGCTCGCCGCCATCGGCCATACCGACGCCACGGCGGTGGAGGCGCGGCGTGGCTTCGACGCTGGTGCGCGCCATGTGACACATCTCTTCAACGCGATGCGCATTCCCCATCACCGCGAAGGAGGCGCAACGGTTGCCGCTTTGCTGGAGCCGAACGTCAGCTGCGAGCTCATCTGTGACGGTGCACACGTCGCGCCCGACGTCCTGCGCATGGCGTTTCGGCTGCTGGGGCCCAACCGCACGGTCGTCGTCACCGACAACCTCCACCTGGCGGGAACCGACGCCGTCGAGGGCCGGCTCGATGGCGAGGAGGTACAGGTCAGCGGGGCAAAAGCAGTCCGCTCGGACGGGACGATCGTGGGCAGTCTCGCCACCATGGACGAGCACTTCCGCAACGCGATGGACTTCCTCGCCATCGACGCGGGCGCGGCCTTTCGGCTCTGTGCGACGAACCCCGCGCGGGTGGTCGGCGCGTTGGATCGCAAAGGCTCGCTCGAACGGGGAAAGGACGCAGACCTGGTACTGCTCGACGGCGAGCGACAGGTCGTGGCAACCGTCTGCCGCGGCGTGCTTATGTGGAACAGCGATCCGGGCCGGCTCTCCTGACGCAGGGGCCCTCGTCAGAGGCCGCGATTGACGTCTGGCGGTTTGGCCTCGGCGAAGAGGCGCCGGAGCCTGTCGATCGCCAGCGGCAGGCGCGGTCCATACCACCAGAGCAGACGCCCATCGACGTACGCGACGGGCGCGATAGCGGCGAAGGGCGCGCCGTCGGCCGCCTTGAACGGGTAGGGCTCGTCCGGGAGGAGGATCAGGTCGGGGGCGAGGGCCGACACTTCGGCGAACGTGATCTCAGGATAGCGCGGGCGCGCTCCCAGGACGTTGACGGCGCCCGCCCGCTCGACGAGGTCGTGGCCGTAGCTCAGGCTGCCGAGGCCCATAAGCGGCTCCTTCCAGACAGCCACGAAGACGCGCGGGCGAGGCGAGAGGGCCGGGCTCGCGAGGGCGGCACGGGCGGCGGTCACGATCTCGGCAGCTGCCGGGCCGGCGTCGAGGACCCGGCCGATGTCGAGGAGCATGTCGAGCGCCTGGTCCACCGTGTTGGGGCCCGTGAGGAGGACGTCAAGGCCGGCGCCGCGCAGCGCTTCGACGTCCTCGCGTCGGTTCTCCTCCCGGTTGGCGATGACGAGGTCGGGTGCGAGCGCGACGATCCGATCGACCCGCGGGTTCTTCGTGCCGCCGACGACGGGCACGGCGTCGACAAGGCCCAGAGGCTCTACGCAGAAGCGCGTGCGCCCACGCAGCCAGTCGCCCCGCCCTAACGCGAAGACGAGCTCGGTAAGACTGGGAACGAGCGAGACGACGCGCACGGATCGAGGGTAACGAGCGTGGCGTCGGAGCTGCAAAAGCCGCCTCGTGGAGGCGGCCTTCGCCAGGCGACAGAAGCCCGGAGGCCTACTGCGATTGTGGGGTGCCGAGGGTGACCTGCAGGGTCAGGGTCTTTCCGGCGCGAATGATCTCGACGTCGATCTTCTCGCCGGGATGATGCTTGATGAGTTGGACAGCGAGGTCGGATTCGCTGCTGATGGCAGTGCCGGCGATCTTCGTGATGACGTCGCTGGAATGCAGCCCGGCAGCAGCAGCGGGCCCGCCGGTAGCAACGCTGTCCGTAGCGGCCAGGTAGACGCCGCGGGTTGTCTCGGAGACGCCGAGGTCGCGCGCCTTCGCAGGGCGCAGCGCCTCGAACTTCTGGATGCCGAGGTAACCGCGATCGACGCGTCCGGTCGATTTGAGCTGCTCGAAGACGGCGCGCACGGTGTCGGAGCCGACGGCGAGGCCGATTCCCTCGGCGGCCGTCCCGGTCGTCGAGTCGGGTACGAGGGAGGTGTTGACGCCGACCACCTGACCGTAGAGGTCGATCAGCGGGCCGCCGCTGTTGCCATGGTTGATGGCAGCGTCGGTCTGAATGGCGCCGAGAATAGACGAGTTCTCCGTGATGGCGCGGTTCTTCTGGCTAACGATGCCGCGGGTAACGGAGTACGACGGACCTTCACCGCCGGGCAGGTCGAGGGCGTACCCGATAGCGACGACATCCTGGCCGATCTGGACGTCGGCGAGGTTGGCGAGGGAAAGGGCCTGGTAGCCGCCGCCGTCGATCTTGACCAGCGCAAGGTCCGACCGGGAGTCCGCGCCGACAACCTTGCCATCGACGACTGAGCCGTCGCTGAGGGTGACGCTGACCGTCGTGATCGCGCGACCGCGCGTGCCGGTCACGACGTGGTTGTTCGTAACGATGTAGCCGGCCGCGTCGATGATGAAACCCGAGCCCACGCCGGAGTCGGTTTCGATGCGCACGATCGAAGGCTCGGCCAGCTTCACCACGTCAGTGACCGCCAGTTGCTTCCCGGTCGAAGCAGGGGAGCTCGATTGGCTGGTCGAGGTGGTGGGCTGGCTTACGGCTGCACGGGAGGCGGACGCCGACGTGCTGACGGCGGGCAGCGTTGGGCTGGCGGTCGAAGTCGACGAGCATGCCGCTCCGAGCAACAGCGCCGACCCGGCCAGGAGTGCCGCAAGCGGGCGCCAGAAGCGTTTCATGCGCGAGTTACTCCATGCGAGTTAGTGAGCCCAGTGTTTCGCAGGTGCCGGCAACACGCTGTAAACGAAGAGCAGTGTTGGAGAGCTTCGGGTAAAGGCTGATTCCACAGGGCAGGCCGCGGTGTATGATTCGGATTCGAGCGTTTGATGACGTTACAGGGGAATCCGGACATAACCGGCGTTCGTAGCGTAAGCAGGATGGGTGAGATCACCCATCCTGCGGGCGAGGACACACTCGCCCGGACCGACTGGTCGGACGAGGCTCTGATGAGCGCGATTGTCGAACGGGACGAGCTCGCCTTCGTTGTGCTGTACGACCGTTACGCCGACCTCGTCTACAGCGCGTCGCTGCGCGTGCTGGCAGACCCGCAGTTGGCCGAGGACGCAACGCAGGACGTTTTCGTCCGTCTCTGGCGCCGACCGGAGGCGTTCGTCGCCGGCCGTGGCCGCTTCGTCAGCTGGCTGATGAGCGTGGTGCGCAACCGCGCGGTCGACGAGCTGCGGGCGCGCGGGCGGCGATGGCGGCGGGAGAGCGCGCCCGGACCGGAAAGTGAGGAGGACCTGCTGGCCAGCCTTCCCGGCGCTGACAACGACCCGCTGGAGGCGGCAGCCGCGCACGAGGAGCAGGTGCTCGTCCGCCGGGCGCTGGCGCGGCTGCCTGCGGAGCAGCGGACGGCGCTGGAACTGGCGTACTTCGGTGGGATGACGCAGCAGGAGATCGCCGCCTCGCTGCAGGAACCGCTCGGGACGGTGAAGACGCGGGTCCGCCTGGGCATGCAGAAGCTGCGGCGGGCGCTCTACGGCCAGGTGTGACGAGGCGGGGGACGATGACGACGGCCGGCGCACACATCACGCAAGAGCAGGCGGACGAGTATGCGATCGGCTCGCTGGAGCCGGAGATCGCGGACCTCATCGCGGCCCACGGCGAAGAATGCCCAGCCTGTGCCGGGCTGCTGGCAGCGAGCGCGCGCGCGGCGACCAGCCTGATGCTGGGACTTCACGTGCAGCG
>JADLBJ010000031.1 GCA_020847765.1 Dehalococcoidia bacterium | reverse complement strand
CCGACCCACCGCGCCCGCGCAGACCCGAGCGCCCGAGCTCGGCGACGAGGTCCGCGGGCTCGGTCGAGAGCGCCGTGGCCACGGCGCTCGGCCGGTTCTCGGCGAGGTACTGCTGGTACGTCGCGTACGGCTTCTCGGGAAGCAGCCAGTGTTCGGGCTTCATCGCGTCGCTCCGGATGCGCGTCTCCTCCTACCGCCCAACCGCCGCCCGCGAGTCTAACCCGCACTATTCATGAACACTTCGTAGCGAGGCCGCCAAGCGTCGAGCAGATTGGGGCGAGCGCAGGCTCGAGGCGCGCAGGCGTACTGAACAGTACGTCGAGCGCCGAAGATGCCGAGCACGCCCCAAGATGCCGACGATCGGCGGCCGCAGTAGAAGGCTTCATGAATAGTGCGGGCGAATGCACCGTTGCGACGCCGCCTCGGAGACGCGCAGACTCGAAGGAGGAGAATCGTGTCATGGTTCGTCGGACCGAGCGCCACGTCGCGGCCCTCACGCTGGCTGCGTGCGTGGCGAGCCTCTCGTGCCATTCCACCTCGCCCTCCGGCGCGGCGGTCGGGAGCTCCGTGCCGGCTCCGCCGCCCGTGCTGCGCGCGGCGCCGACGCCCGACTTCACCGCCGCCGAGCTGCGCATGGTCGAGACGGTGGGCGCCTTCTACGAGTCACTGCTGACCGCGCTGAAGGACCCCGCGCTGGCGACGAGCGGTGTCGACGCGTGCGCGGCGCGCATCGCGGCGAACCTCGAACCGGTCCGCGGCGCGGCCCGGGAGCTCGCGGCGCCGCACGCGGCCTTGCCCGTCGAGCGGCGCCTCGCGATCCACCAGGAGGCCTTCCGCCGCCACCCGGCCGAGGTCAGGGCGCTCGTGGAGGCCGCCGGCCGCTGGACGAGCCGCTTCCGCTCGCCCGGCGACCAACCGCAGTTCCGCCGCATCACCGAGCAGGCGCTCGGGACTTGGGCCCACGACGGCGCGCTGTGGGTGGCCGGTGGCTTCGGCCCCGACGCGGTGGAAGAGCTCCGGGAGTGGGCCACCGGACGCGGCGAGAAAGACGAGGCTCGGTCATGACGCGACATCTCACCCGGCCCTTCCTGGCCCTCCCGATCCTGCTAGTCGCGCTGGCGCCCGCGCTCATGGGCCAGGAGACGTGCACGGCCTCCCCCAGCTCCATCGACGTCTCGAGCCCAGCGCCCGCGAGCGTCGTCGGAACGCCGGTGGTCCCGATCACGATCACCCTGGTGAACGCCGACGAGACCTCCCTGAGCGTGCGCGTCGACGGCAACGACGTCACGAGCGCCTTCACCAAGACCAACCTGGGCGCCAACACCACCGCGCAAGGCAACGTCGCGCTCGGCGCTGGGCCTCACACGATCGTGACCAGCGTCCAGTCGTCCAAGGGCACCCACACCGACACCTCGGCCTTCCAGGTCACGTTCCCGGCCTTCTTCGTTCCCGATCAGGTGATCACCGGCCTCGTGCCGGTGGGCACCCCCATCGTCCTCCGCGGCACGGTCAAGGGCGCGTCGTACAAGAGCGTCGGCACCATCGCCGCCACGTCTCACCCGGCCACCGCCACCGGCGGCAGCGAGTTCATCCAGTACCAGCCCGGGTCGGACCGCTACGCCCTCTTCGAGATCAGCCAGACCGCGGGGCTGACCGTGGGGCAGCAGGCGTGGGGAGTCGGCGCGAAGCTCACCCACGACCAGTGGGTCACCCAGCGGCTGCCGATCCCTTAGCCCGGCGACGTCGTCGAGGTCACGGGCACGGTGGCCAAGGAGACCTTCGGCGGCGAGGAGCGCTTCGTGATCGCGCCCGTGTCCCAGCTCACCACCGTGACCAGCCCCAACCCGGCGCTCGGAGACGTCGGCGCGGGCTGTAGCCAGGACACCCAGTGCCGCGACGACCTGATCTGCAGCCGGACCAGCCTGACCTGCTCCACCTTCAGCGCGATCGGCTGGGGCGGCGACCCACGTGGGGTCAACGGCGCCTGCACGGCCGACGCCGACTGCCCGGCGGGACAGTTCTGCGACCCCGCGTATGCGATCGTCACGAGCGGCACCTATGGCATCCACTACTCGGTGAGCCGCGACACCGGACGGCGGATCTGCCGCGTGACGAGCCCGCAAGCGCCGCTCGAGGAGCTCTGCCCGCGCACCGTGACGACCGACGACGTCCACTCGGGGCGGTTCAAGGAAGGGAAGGAGGTGTGTCTCCGCGCCACCGTCCACTTCCCCCTGTTCAACCCCGGAGACAACGACGTCCACGTCCAGGCCGCGCTCGCCAACCCCCACGCCTACCCGGTGGGCAGTCCACCCGTGGCGCTGGTCGGTCACGCGACCGAGGTGGCCCCGCCCTACCGCGACCCGGCCAACCCGAGCGGGAAGATCGACGATCCTCCGCCGGGCGTGGACATGGTGGCGATCGGCACCGTCAAGTACGACGACAGCCACGAGTGGTACGAGGTCCACCCGATCAAGTGGTGGCGGGCTGCGCAATGACGGCCTGACGGACTGACGCCGGCGTCCACGTTCGACCGGCGTCTGGTGCGCCTCGTGCGACAGCGCCTGCCCCTCCTCGAGGTAGTTGAGGCGGGCCTTCTGCTCGCTGAAGTGGGATCCCTCGTCCCCCGACGACAGGGACGCGCACGCCGTCGAAGACGCCGTCAGCCGCGTCCCCTCCGACCGCCCAACCGTCGCCCGCGAGTCCACTCGACGGGCGGTCAGTGGAAGCGAGACCGGCGCGCCTTCGGGTTGACCGCGAGGGGACGGAGGCCCACGATCGTTTGGTGCTCTTCGGGTTCGGACATGCAATGACACGCCGCTCGCGTGCTCTCCTGCTCTCGATCGCGGCCGCGCTTGGCCTGGGCGCGACCGGATGCACCGGCCCCACGGTGACTTCGATCGAGCCGGGCGCGGCGGCGGTGGGGGAATCCGTCACCATCACCGGAAGCCACTTCGGAACCACCCAGGGCCCGAGCATCGTCCGCTTCAACGGCCTAAGCGCCGGGGCTGCCGTGACGTGGTCCGACGGCGAGATCGCGGTGGCGGTCCCAGCGGGCGCGCAGACTGGCTCACTGCTCGTGGAGGTGGGCGGCCTCATCAGCGGACCGGAGCCGTTCGTCGTATCGCGACCTCGCTTGGCGGCCGTTCGCGATGCGACTCTCCTTCCAGCACCGGCCGATGAGGCGGGCCTGGGGTTCTGCACCAGCCCGGCGGCCTCCATCGAGCCTCGTTTCGGATCGTCAAGCACGAGCTCCCAGCACACCTCCTTCGCCGTCGACCTGG
>JADLBJ010000030.1 GCA_020847765.1 Dehalococcoidia bacterium | reverse complement strand
GCCGGAAACGACGAAGCGGTAGCCACGGTTGTCGGTCCAGACGAGGGATTGGTCACCTCCGTAGGGGACGGTGCTGCCGGACGGGTCCCGGGGGCCATTGACGACGTCGACTTCGATGACGCCGCCGCGCTCGTGGGAGACCATGAGCCAGCGGACCGCGAATCCGCCACCGGTCGCAGGTGGCGTGCAGCTGCCGGTTGTTTCGAGGCGTGTGCGGGCATCCGCGTTGGGCTCGAGCTGATAACCAGCTGGTACGACGGGGGCCCGCAGACCGAGGGCGGCGAACTCGGCGTCGGTCAGCGGGCGGGCGGTGACGAGGCAGGCGTGGGCGAACGCCGGGTCGAGGGCGAGGGCGACGGCGCGGGCTTCGGCGTCACTGATGCCGCCGCCCCAGCCGAGGCTGAAGAGCAAGCGGTCGTTCGTCCAGTTGGCGCCGCCCTGGCCGAAGTGACCGGGCCCGGACGCCGGCCCGGCTTCGACCGGGATGGCCGAGAGCGAGAGCATGCCCTCGCCCTTCCCGCGTTCGAAGATGGCGTGGAAGGACGAGCCGACCTCCCGGGGATCGGGGCGCGGGCCCGGGCAGGCGGGGTCGGCCAGCGTCCAGGTGGTGAGGCTGAGCTGGATCTCGGTGAGGCCGGACGGTAGCGCCGGGCGCGGGTCGCCGACACCGATCGCGCGCAGGTCGTCCCAGCCGCCGTTGCGCTGCCGGGAGAAGCACCGGTCGGGGATATCGGGGGCGAGCTGGCGAACCATGACGGCGACGGCGTCCGCACTCGGGGAGGACGACGGGGCGGTGCGCACGGGTGTGTCGGGCGGGAGTGGCTGGTTAGCGGGGGCGTCCTTCACGCCGACGGTCATGATCGGCCCGCCGAAGACTGTGTAGGCGAAGCCACCGCGCCAGAAGGTGGCGCCAGAGGGAGTGAGCGTGTTGGGGACCGGCTCCGCGCGCACCGTCTGGGTGACGGTGAGCGCGGAGCCGGTAGCGCGGTGGAGCCAGCTGGTTTCGAGCGCGCGAACGACGGCACCGTTCTCGGCGCAGTTCGCGCGTTGGGCGCGGAGGGCGACGGCCGTCAGCTGGAAGGCCTCGTCGGGCAGGGTGGCGGGGAAGTCGCCGAGCGCAGGGGTCAGCTTGCCGCCGGCGACGACGCCGTCGAGCGGCGCCGAGCAGGAGGGTGCGAAGCCCATGCCGTCGCGGCCGGCGGCAGGTGCGGAGGCCGTCCCGCTGCCGCCCTGGGCGGTGCCGTCCTTCAGGACGTCGGGCGCCGGGCGAGGAGCGTTGCCTGTCGCGACCTGCAGGCCGGAGGCGGGTGTTGGGGTGACGGTAGCGCTGTCGTCGAGGGCAGCGCCGGCCCAGACGCCCCCTGCGAAGAGAGTGGCGGCCAGCGCGGCCCCGCTGCCGACGCGGATGGCCCACGTTCGTCGTGCCCTGGCCATGGCGGATCCTCCTGGGAAAGGCTTCCCGTCGTGCGTTTCAACGCCGAGGGTGGGTGCCCGGTTCCGGAGGAGTGTTACATGCGGAACACACCCCAGCTCGTGGCCGGGATGGGAGCGTTGAGGGCGGCGGCGATGCCGATGCCGAGCACACGGCGGGTGTCGAGGGGGTCGACGACGCCGTCGTCCCAGAGGCGGGCGGTGCCGAAGTAGGGGGAGCCCTCGGCCTCATAGCGGGCGACAGTGGGCGCCTTGAAGCGTTCCTGCTCCTCGGCGGTCATCGTTTCGCCGCGGTCGAGGCGGACCTGGAGGAGGACGTTGGCGGCCTGCTCGCCGCCCATGACGGAGGTGCGGGCGTTGGGCCAGGTCCAGAGCTGCCGGGGGCTGTAGGCGCGGCCGCACATGGCGTAATTGCCGGCACCGAAGCTGCCGCCGACGACGACCGTGAACTTGGGGACGGCGACGCTGGCGACAGCGGTCACCATTTTGGCGCCGTCTTTGGCGATGCCGGCGTGCTCGTACTGGCGGCCAACCATGAAACCGGTGATGTTCTGGAGGAAGACGAGGGGCACGCGACGTTGGCCGCAGAGCTGGATGAAGTGAGCGCCCTTGAGGGCGCTTTCGCCAAAAAGGATGCCGTTGTTGGCGACAACGCCGACCGGATAGCCCATGAGATGCCCGAATCCGCAGACAAGAGTGGTGCCGTAGCGAGGCTTGAATTCGTGGAAACGGGAGCCGTCGAGGAGGCGGCCGATCACCTCGCGAACGTCGTAGGACTGGCGCAGGTCCGCGGGGATGACGCCGTAGAGGTCTGTCGGGTCGTGGACCGGGTCCTCGGGTGCGGCCGTCTCCCAGGGGAGGTGGCGGGCGCGGGGGACCTGGGCGAGGATGCTGCGCACGATGCGGAGGGCATCGCCGTCGTCCTCCGCGAGGTGGTCCGCGACGCCGCTGACGCGGGTGTGGACGTCGGCGCCGCCCAGCTCTTCGGCGGTGGTGACTTCGCCCGTGGCCGCGCGGACGAGTGGGGGACCGCCCAGGAAGATGGTGCCGGTGTCGCGGACGATGACAGTTTCGTCGCTCATGGCGGGGACGTAGGCGCCGCCGGCCGTGCAGGAGCCCATGACCGCGGCGATCTGACAGATCCCCTGGGCGCTCATGCGCGCCTGGTTGTAGAAGATGCGGCCGAAGTGCTCGCGGTCGGGAAAGACGTCGTGCTGGAGGGGTAAGAAGGCGCCCCCGGAGTCGACAAGGTAGACACAGGGAAGCCGGTTCTGCTCGGCGATCTCCTGGGCGCGCAAATGCTTCTTCACAGTCAGCGGGTAGTAGGTGCCGCCCTTGACGGTGGCGTCGTTGGCGACGACGACGCACTCGTGGCCGGCGACGACGCCCACGCCGGTGACAATGCCGGCGCCCGGCACGTCCTCGTCGTAGACGCTGTCGGCGGCGAGGGGGCTGAGCTCGAGGAAAGTGGTGGCCGGGTCGAGGAGCCGCTGGACGCGTTCGCGGGCGAGGAGCTTGCCCCGTTGGTGGTGGCGGGAGACATAGTCGTCGCCGCCCCCCCGGGCGGCCTTCGCCAGGCGGGCACGCAGGTCGGCGACGAGGGCGAGGTTGACCTCGCGATTCTGTCGGAACTGCGGGTCGCGTAGATCGACGCGCGTGGGGAGCTCGGCGGTGTCGTGCCATTCCATTGGGGAGAAGCCTACAGGCTGGCCGGGGGGCCGGGCAGCGGGCTAGCGGAACAGCGCGGCGAGGAGGGCGCTGACGGAGCTGGCGAGCAAGACCAGGACAACGAGGCGGCGGAACTGCGCTGCCTGGAGCCTGTGGAAGAGGAGGTGACCGCCGAACCAGCCGGCGACGAGGCCGGGGGCCGCGACGCCCGTGAGCGCCGCTTCGGCGAGGCCGAAACGACCACCGGCCATGAACAGCGCAACGGCGACGACGCCGCTGGCGAAAAAGAGCGCGGTGAGGGTGGCGCGGAAGACGGCGGGCGCGAGCCGCTGGCCGTGGAGGTACAGGACCACCGGCGGGCCCGACATGCTCGTGGAGGTGTTGAGGATACCGCTGAGGAGGCCGGCCCCCGCGTCCAGCAGGCGCCCGCGGCCCGGCAGGCGCGCGCCGCGGGCGATGAGGAGCGTGGCGACGATGACGGTGAGGGCGATCAGGATTTGAAGGGTGGCGGGGTCGGCGGCGGCGAGGACGGCGTAGCCGATGGGCATGCCGACAACGGCGGCGGCGAAGAGGGTGAGCCCGAGCTGCCAATCGACGGCCGTATGCAGGCGGACGACGCCGGTCAGGTTCACGAGGAGGCCCATGGCGTTGGCCAGGACGACGGCTTCTTTGGGGCCGGTGACCATCGCCAGCGGGGGGACGAGAAGAAGCGAGAAGCCGAACCCGCTGAGGGACTGGGTGAGCGAGGCGAGCGCCCCGAGCACGACCACCGCAAGCGCGTCCCCTCCGTTCACTCCTCCCCTTCTAGCGGCGGTCGTGCATATGGGCGAACTCCTGGGGCGCGGCTCAAGACGGGGGCCTGTACGATTGGGGCATGGAAGTTGCGAATGAGCTGATGGTCCGCGGGATCGTGGTGGGCGTGTTCCAGGAGAACTGCTGGGTGGTCGGCAACCGCCGAACGGGCGAGGCGATCTGCGTCGACCCGGGGGACCAGCCCGAGGAGATCCTGGCGCTGGCACGGGACATGGGCGTGCGCATCAAGCTGATCGCAAACTCGCACGCGCATATCGACCACGTGCTCGGCGTGGCGGGGATCAACGCGGCCACAGGTGCGCGTTTCCTGCTCCACCACCAGGACCTCGACCTGTTGCGGCACGGGTTCGCGAAGTCAGCCTCGGCGTTTGGGCTCGACCCGACGCAGCAGCCGCCAGACCCGGACGCCTTCGTCGAGGACGGCGACGTTGTCGAGGTGGAGGGGCTGCAGCTGCGGGCGATCACGACGCCGGGACACACGGCCGGCAGCGTCAGCTATTACACGCCAGGGATGCTCTTCAGCGGCGACACGCTCTTCCGCGGATCGATCGGGCGGACGGACCTGCCGGGCGGGAGCTTCGAGCAGGAAATGGAGAGCATCTGCAACCGCCTGCTGACGTTGCCGCCGGACACGGTGGTCCTGCCGGGCCACATGGACGAGACGAGCATCGACTTCGAGACGCGCCATAACCCATTTGTGCTGGAATGGCAGACGAGGCGGCGCGCGCGCGAGGGAAGCTGACCCTTTTCCGCACAGCCGGTATTGCCGACTATTCGAGTATGGCCACCCGAACGCACTCCCGGCGTGCCGATTGGTCGCGCTCCTTCGTGGCGTTCGTCGGCTTTGGCGGGGTGGCGGCGATCCTGGCCTATCTGGTGCTCTCCGGGATGACCTACGATCTGACCTCGGGCAGCGAGCTGGGGCTGTACGCGACGGTTGCGGTCTTCCTGGTGGCAGGTCTGTGCGCTGTGGCGTCGCTTGTGGCGCTGGTGACGACGGTTCGCCTGCGGGCGCGGACGGCGTCCATGCGCTTCGTGGCGCCGGCCGAAGAGGAGCCAGCGAGCGAGCAGCCGGCGCGCGCGGCCTGAGGCGGCTAGGGCCGTTCGCGGAAGTTGAGGTAGTAGCGGCTGGGCGTCGGCCCCTCCTGTCCCTGGTACTTGCTGCCGGCGGCGTGCGAGCCGTACGGGTGCTCGGCGGGCTCGGTGAGGCGCAGGAACGAAATCTGCGAGACCTTCATCCCGTAGTAGAGCGTTATCGGAAGGTTGGCGACGTTCGAGAGCTCGAGGGTGAGGGCGCCGTCCCAGCCGGGATCGACATAACCGGCAGTCGAGTGGATGAGCAGCCCAAGGCGGCCGAGGGACGATTTGCCTTCGAGGCGGCCGACGATGAAGTCGGGCAGGCGGACGCGTTCGAGCGTGACGGCGAGAGCGAACTCGCCGGGATGGAGCACGAAAGGACGCTCGTCGTCGATCTCGACGAGCTCGGTGAGGTCCGGGTATTCGCGCTTGACGTCGATGTACGGGATGCGGGAGTTTCGGAAGACGCGGAACTGGCGGCCCAGGCGCAGATCGACGCTGGCGGGCTGAAGGGCGTCCTCGGCGAGCGGATCGACGCCGATGGTCCCTGCGTCCAGCTCTTTGCGGATCGATCTGTCGCTGAGGACCGCCATGCTCCCTCTCCGGTCGCGTGCTGGTTGCCGGCGCGCGGCCGGCCCCGCCATGGTAGCGGCGTGGCCCCTTACAGGGCCGTGACTCAGATGTCGCCGGCAGGCTCGGGGACCGGAGGTTCTGCGCGGCGCAAGAGGACGCCGCGGAAGCGGGCGACGGCTTCGCCAAGCTCGGGCAAACGGAGCCAGTGAGCCATTGCCCCATACACCGCGACTCCGGCCATCGCTCCGGTGACCGCCATGAGGCCGTTGGCGAGGCGCCCCTCCCGTTCGAATCCGGCGAAGGCGAGGGCGAGGAAGAGGGCCATCACGGCCGCGCACAAGGCAAAGCGGGCGAGGGCGGCGAGGTCGGCCCGGACGTTGGTGCCGGCGCGACGTGTGAAGAGGGCGTAGAGGGCGACCCATTCCAGCCAGGCGGTGACGGAGTCGGCGAAGGCAAGCCCGCGCTCGTCGAAGCGACGCCAGAGGAGGGCGCTCAGGGCGAAGTTCAGGAGCATCGAGGAGACGGCGAGGATGACGGGGGTGCGGGTGTCGCCAAGGGCGTAGTAGCCGCGGCTGTGAATCTCGATCCCGGCCTGCGGGACGACGCCCAGGCAGAAGACAGCGAGAATCCCGGCCGTGACCGCGGTGTCCTGGCCGGTGAACTCGCCGCGTTCGAGAAGGATCGTGGTGACAGGGACGCGCAGCAGGGCGAGGCCGAGGGCGGCGGGCACCGTCAGGAACATGATCACCCGGAGTGCGCGGGAGAGGGTCGCGTGGAGGGCGGTAAGATCGCCGTCGGCCACCTGGTTGGCCAGGCGGGGAAAGACGGCCGTCGAGATGGCCATGCCGAAGAGGGCCAGGGGCAGCCCGGCGAGCAGCCAGGCGTAGGTCAGGTTCGAGATCGAGGAGGGCCCGATCTTCGAGGCGAAATAGGTATTGACGACGAAGTTCACCTGGGCGGCGGCGAGGCCGACGACGCGCGGTCCCATGAGCCGCCCGACCTCCCGCGTGGCGGGATTGTGCCAGTCGAAGGCCCGCCGGTAACGCATGCCTTCGCGGACCAGGCCGGGGATCTGGACGAGGAGGTGGAGGGCGGCACCGGCGACGACGCCGACGGCGAGCCCTTCTACGCCGAAGGGCGCGGAGAGGACGACGGCGCCGAAGATGATGGCGAGGTTGTAGAGCATCGGCGCGAGGGCAGGCAGGAGGAAGCGTTCGCGGGCGTTGAGGATGCCGGTGACCATGCCGCTGATCGAGAAGAGGAGCGGCGACAGCAGCATCAGGCGGGTGAGCGACACAGCCTTGTCCGTGAGCTCGTCGTGGCGCCCAATCTCCGTGCCGAGCCCGGGCGCGAGCAGGGGCACGATCAGCGGCGCGAAGACGAAGGCGACCACGCAAAGCGCCGCCGTGGCCGCCGTGACGAGGTTGAGCACGGTGCTTGCCAGTCGCCAGGCGCGCTCTTCGCCGTCGCGGCGATAGAGGCGGGCGAAGACGGGGATGAAGGCGCTGCCGAGCGTGGCCCCCGCCAGCACCTGGAAAATCAGGTCGGGGATGCGGAAGGCGACCCAATAGGCGTCGAGCTCGGGGCTGGCACCGAAGGCGTCCGCGATGGCGACCGTGCGCAGGACGCCAAGGAGGCGCGAACCGATGAAGCCGAAGGCGACAATTCCGGCCGCGATCGCCAGCCCGCTGGTGCGGGAACGGGGGGCGCGCGTCGCCGGAGCGAGGGCGTCGGCCATCGCCGCTCATCGTAAGGCCGGAAGCGTCTGACTGCCTTCCGGGCGTCGCCGGGCGGGCAACGCGGCCGTAACATGGCGACGATACGATAAGCGCGAGGCGTGGAGGGGGAAAGCCGATGACGAGCGAGTCTGCCACCTACGTGCTCTCGGCCTGCCGCGAGAACGACATCAAGTTCATCCGGCTCTGGTTCACGGATATTGTGGGGGCGCTGAAGAGCTTCGCCATCACGGTCGAGCAGCTGGAGAAGGCACTGGTGACGGGCATCGGCTTCGACGGGTCGAGCATCGAGGGCTTCGCGCGGATCGACGAATCGGACATGCTGGCGCGGCCGGACCCGGCGACCTTCCAGCTCATCCCCTGGCGGCCCAGGGAGCCCGGGGTGGCGCGCATGTTCTGCGACGTCTACCGCCCCGACGGCGTGCGCTTCGAAGGGGACCCGCGGCAGGTGCTGCGGGCGCAGCTGGAGCGGGCGGCAGCGCTGGGCTACACGTTCTACGTCAGCCCGGAATTGGAGTACTTCTACTTCAAGGCGCCGAACACGACGGAACCGCTCGACCAGGGCGGTTACTTCGACCAGACGGCGGACGCGGCGAGCGACCTGCGGCGGGAAACGGTGCTGACGCTCGAGGCGATGGGGATCGAGGTGGAGTACAGCCACCACGAGGTCGCACCCAGCCAGCACGAAATCGCCCTGCGCTACACGGACGCGATGACGATGGCGGACAACGCCATGACCTACCGGCTCGTCGTCAAGGAGATAGCGCTGGCGAACGGTGTCTTCGCCTCGTTCATGCCGAAACCCGTGGCGGACTGGAACGGGAGCGGCATGCACGTGCACCAGTCGCTCTTTAAAGGGGAGCGGAACGCCTTCTTCGACCCGGCCGACCCGTACCACCTGAGTGCCATCGCGAAGAGCTACATCGCCGGCCTGCTGCACCGCTCGCGCGAGATCACCCTCGTCACCAACCAGTGGGTGAACAGCTACAAGCGCCTGCTGCCCGGGTTCGAGGCGCCCGTCTATCTGAGCTGGGCGCGCCGCAACCGCAGCGACCTGATCCGCATCCCGGAGTACGAGCCGGGGCAGGAGGTCCACACACGGGTGGAGTACCGCTCACCGGATTCGGCCTGCAACCCGTACCTCGTCTTCGCCGTGATGCTGGCGGCCGGGCTGGATGGGATAGAGCAGGAGCTCCCGCCGCCGGCCCCGGTCGAGGAGAACGTGTTCGAGATGTCGGCCGCGGAGCGCGCGGCGCGGGGCGTCGCGACCCTCCCGGGGAGCCTGATCGAGGCCATCGAGGTGGCGGAGAAGTCGGACTTCCTGCGCCGGGCGCTCGGTCCCCACACCTTCGAAAGCCTGATCGCCAACAAACGGATCGAGTGGGAGCGCTACCGCCGTCACATCAGCGACTTCGAGCTGGCGGAATACCTGCCGGTGCTCTAGCGGCCCTTCGGGCGAGGGATGCGTGGTTGACCCCCCTCCGCGCCGGTGCTAGATCTGCGGGCGCCAGAGAGCAGCCGTCCTGCTGCGCGCTTGCTGCTTGTCACCGGTTTCCTGCCGATGGCCAGGGCGGCTCCGCGCCAGAGATCAGCTTGTGAAGGAGAGTCCGTTGGCCAAGAAATGGGAAGAGTTCCAGCTCGACGAGCGGGACCGACAGTTCGGCATGGTGCCCGGGTATCCGGTCTGGTGGACGCGCAAGTGGATTGCGCCCTACCAGATGGACGACGAGAAGGCGCAGCAGCTCATCGCTTCGAACATCCTCGGCGTGTTCTCGTGGGTGACGGCGAAGAACGAGCCGGTGACGGCGATGCTGGACTACGTGATGATGGACGGCCAGATCCACGTCACGTCGACGAGCAACAGGGCGAAGTACAAGGCCTGGTCGCGCAACCCGGCGTTCTGCGCCTGCGTCTTCAACTGGCAGAACGACCAGGAGTCGGTCAACCTGCGCGGGAAGGCGGAGATCATTCACGACCACGCGCTCTTGCGGCGCTTCATCCGTGGTCTGATGGCGAACCGGATGCGGGTGAAGCCCGAGGAGGTGCCGGACGACGCTTTCGAGGCGAACTTCCGGAGCTTCGACGCGCCCGATCGGGCGGTCATCCGGCTGCACGTGGAGAAGGTGGTCAGCTACGACGGGGCGAAGCTGCGCGCGGCGGAGCGCGAAGGCATCGACCTCTGGGGCGTGGCGAACAAGGACTGACCGCCAGCTTCCCGCGCCATGCAGGGGGGCACCTGTCATTCACGCGTTAGCGAGGATGGGTCGCGCGTTGCTCGGGCGTGGCCGGCGCTCGCCTAGGGTAGGGGCCGGGAGGGCGCATGCCCGAAGGCTGCAGGGAACCGACGGCCAACGTGGGTCTGCCTGGTGAGGCGTCGCCGCCCACCGGCAGCTGGCGGCGGCCCCCCCACGGCGGCGCGTGATCATGCATGCGATCGTGGCTTCCGACTACGACGAGACCCTGGCTGACGGCGGCCGCGTCCGGCCGGGGACGCTGGCAGCCGTGGCGCGCCTGAAGGCGAGCGGGCGGCGCTTCGTGCTCGTAACGGGGCGGGTGATCGAGGACCTGGAGAGGGTCTTCCCGGAGCTGGGTGTCTGCGACTACGTCGTGGGTGAGAACGGTGCGGTGCTCTACTGCCCGGCCGACGGCAGGCTGCGGCCGCTGGCAACGGCACCACCGCCCGCGTTCGTGGCGTCTTTGCGAGAACGGAAGGTGACGCCCCTGCAGGTGGGACACGTGGTGGTGGCGACGCGGGCGCCGCAGCAGGCGACCGTGCTGGCGGCGATCGCCGATCGGGGGCTGGAGCTGCAGATCGTGTTCAACAAGGGCGGGGTGATGGTTCTGCCGGCGGGCTGCAACAAGGGCACGGGGCTGGAGGCGGCGCTCGCCGAACTGGGGGCGCCGGCACGCGAGGTGGTCGCGGTGGGCGACGCCGAGAACGACCATTCGTTGCTCGCGGCGGCAGGCCTGCCGGTGGCGGTCGCCAATGCTGTCGACAGCCTGAAGCAGCAGGCGGCGCTGGTGACCGCGGCGCCCGGGGGACGGGGGGTGTGCGAGCTGATCGACCGTCTCCTCCGCGACGAGCTGGAGTTTCTGCCGGAGGGCTGGGCGCCGCCGTCCGCCGGCGAGGCGGAACGCGGCGTAACCGGGCCCCAGCGATGAGCGGCTCGACGGTCGCCTTTGGCCTCGACATCGGCGGGACGCATGTGAAATGGGCACTGGTGGACACGGCGACGGGGGAGCTGGTCACGCCGCGCAGGGATGTGGACACGCCCCATCCGGCGACGCGGGCGGCGCTCACGGAGGTTGTCTGCGGGGCGCTGGCGAGCCTCGGGGGGCGTGAGTCGGGCCCGGTGGGGGTGGCCTTTCCCGCGGCCGTCCGCCATGGGGTGGCCCTTACGGCGCACAATATCGACGAGGACTGGCAGGGCGCGGACGTGGCGCGCACCTTTGGCGAGGCGATCGGTTGTCCTGTGAGCGTGCTGAACGACGGAGACGCGGCGGGGTTGGCGGAAGTACGGGTGGGCGCGGGGCGCGGCGTCGAGGGCACGGTCGTCCTGGTGACGCTTGGCACGGGCGTGGGCACAAGCCTGTTCGTTGACGGTCGCCTGGTGCCGAACATCGAGCTGGGCGGACTGGAGGTGCGCGGTAAGCCCGCTGGGGAGCGGATCGCGAATTCGGTGCGCAAGAGGAAGAAATTGAGCTGGCGGGAGTGGGCCCGGGACATCGAGCGGTACATCGCAGCGCTCGATCGGGTGGCACGGCCGGAGCTGGTGATCTTCGGTGGGGGCGTGAGCAAGCGGTCCCACCAGTTCTTGCCGCTGATTCGCTCGAGGCCGCGGCTGGCGGTGGCGCGTCTGCGGAACGACGCGGGGATCGTGGGCGCGGCGCTGCGGGCGGCAGAGCTGCAGCGGCCGCCCGTTTGACCGGACTGCCTGATCGGGCCCGCCGCCTCTGCTACGATGCAGCGAGACGGACTCCCCGGGACGGCGATGCATCGAGAAGAGGCGTGGCAGACTCTGCTGGAGTACGCGCAGGAAGAGCGCACCCGTCGTCACGGCATCGCGGTTGAGGCGGCGATGCAGGCCTACGCCCGCCACTTCCATGAGGACGAGGAGAAGTGGGGCGTCGTCGGCCTGCTGCACGACTTCGACTGGGAGATCCACCCGACGGAGGAGTTGCACCCGATGGCGGGGTCGAAGCTGCTGGCGGCGCGGGGCGTGCCGGAAGACATCCGGTACGCCATTCTCTGCCACGCGCCCTTCCTCGAGAAGCCGTACACGTCTGCGATGGACCGGGCGATCTTCGCCTGCGACGAGCTGTCGGGCTTCGTGATCGCCTGTGCGCTGGTGCGGCCTGGTCGCTCGCTGGCCGAGGTGGAGCCGGCCAGCGTGCGCCGGAAGATGAAGGACAAGGCGTTCGCGCGGGCAGTCAACCGCGACGATCTCGTGCGCGGGGCGGCCGACCTCGGCGTTGATCTGGACGAACACATCCGGTTCGTGGCCGAGGCCCTGCGGCCGGTCGCGCACCAGCTTGGAGTGAACCCATGAGGAATGAGCAGGTCCCCGATCGCAACATCGCGATGGAACTCGTGCGCACGACGGAGGCCGCGGCACTGGCGGCGGCACGCTGGATGGGACGCGGCGACAAGAACGCCAGCGACGGCGCGGCCGTCAACGCCATGCGCATGATGCTCGACACAGTGGACATGGACGGCGTGATCGTGATCGGCGAGGGGGAGAAGGACCAGGCGCCGATGCTTTTCAACGGCGAGCGCGTCGGCAGCGGCCGCGGCCCGCAGGTGGACGTGGCGGTTGATCCGATCGACGGGACGCGACTGCTCGCGCTCGGCCGGCCGAACGCCCTGAGCGTGGTGGCGGTTGCACCCCGCGGGACGATGTACAACCCACACGACATCTTCTACATGGAGAAGATCGCGGTCGGGCCGGCGGCCAAGGGGATGATCGACCTTTCGGCACCCGTGCTCTGGAACATCCAGCAGGTGGCCAGGGCGAAGGAGCTGGCGGTCGAGGAGGTGACGGTCGTCATCCTGGACCGCGACCGGAACACGGAGATCGTCGACGAGGTGCGAGCGGCGGGCGCACGCATCCGCTTCATCACGGACGGCGACGTTGCCGGCGCGGTGATGACGGGGCTGGCGGGCACAGGGGTTGACATGCTGCTCGGGATTGGGGGCTCGCCCGAGGGGGTGGTCGCTGCCTCGGCGCTGAAGTGTCTCGAGGGCGACTTCCAGGCCAGGCTCTGGGCGCGCAACGACGAGGACCGGCGATACGCGGCGGACCACGGGCTGGATCTGACGGAGGTGCTCACGATCGAACACCTCGTCAACAGCGACGACGTGTTCTTCGCGGCGAGCGGGATCACCACGGGCGACCTGCTCAAGGGCGTCGAGTACGTCGCCGGAGGTGCCACCAGCGAGTCGCTGGTGATGCGCTCGCGCTCCGGAACGATTCGACGCATCCAGACGGAGCACCACTGGCGGAAGCTGCAGCAGATCAGCGGGGACCGCTACACCGGCTGATCTTCCACGGTAGCGGCCCAGCGCGCGGCGAGAGCTGCCAGGGACTCAGCAGCGGCGGACTGGCGTCTACGCTCGTCGGGCTCGACTTCGCTCAGCGTGTGGAGGGCAACGCCGGCGACCGGCTCGCCGCTCCCGGCGAGGACGACGAAGTGCTTCCCCTGTGCGGCGGCGAGCTCGAGCAGGCGGCCCGTTGTCTTTCCCTGGAGCGACTGGCTGTCGAAGCGGCCTTCGCCGGTGACGACGAGCTGGGCGCGGCCGAGGTGGGCCTGCAGGCCCGTGGCACGCGCAACGAGGTCGAAGCCGCTTTCGACCTTCGCGCCGAGGAAGGCGACCATGCCCGCAGCCAGCCCGCCGGCGGCGCCCCCTCCCTCGACGGTGGTCAGATCGACGCCGAGGTCGCGGCGGACGACGCGGGCGTAATGGGCGAGAGCCGCTTCGAGCGCGTCCACGTCGGCGGGAGTGGCTCCCTTCTGCGGGCCGAAGAGGCGGGCCGCGCCGGTGGGTCCAAGGAGCGGGCTGCGCACGTCCGTAGCGACGGAGACGGCGACGCCGCCGAGGGAGGGTGGCCGCCGCCAGACGACGCTGGCCAGGCGGGCCAGGGCGGCTCCTCCGGGCGGGAGCGCGTGGCCGTCGGCGTCGTTCAGCCGGGCACCGAGGGCGCGCGCCATGCCGGCTCCGCCGTCGGTCGTGGCACTGCCGCCCACGCCGACGACGAGCCGCCTGGGCCGGTCGGCGAGGGCGGCCAGGATGATCTCGCCCACACCGGCTGTGTCCGCCGTCAGGGCGTCGCGCTCGCCCCCGGCGAGGCGAAAGAGCCCGTTCGCCTGGGCGGCTTCGACGACGGCCGTTGCCTCCCGCGTCACAAGGTAGCGGGTGGTGACCGGGCGGCCGAGGGGGTCGTGGGCGGGCACTGTTCGCGTCTCGCAGGCGAGCGCCTGGCCGATCGCGTCGAGCAGGCCTGGCCCGCCGTCAGAGAGAGGCAGGAGGTCGAGCTCCCAGGCGGGCCGCGCCTGGCGGACGCCGGCCGCGATCGCCTCGGCGGCGGCCGCTGCGGTGAGGCTGCCCTTGAACTCCTGGGGTGCGACGAGCAAGCGCACGGGCCCAGCGTAGCGCCCGGAAAGGATCGCTGCGCTCAGAAACCCTGCTGCCAGGCTCGCAGGGCGGCGAGGGCGACGACGAGGGCGATGTAGGCCCAGGCAACATTGCGGGCGAAGCGGAGCGTGTCGCGTGCGGCGGCCGAGCGGAAGACGACGGCCATCACAGCGAGGAGGACGAAGAAGAGGATGGCCGCCTCCACCACCAGGACCTTCACGGGCGGCACTCCCCCGGGGTCGGTTCGGTCGTTGGCGCGGGCGCGCGATGCGCTTCCAGGGAATGGTGGCGGCAGATGGCTGCGGACGGGATGGCGGGGTCCTGAGAAGGGGAGATACGTACCCGGTGAGGATGGCGCTGGAAACGAGCATAGCGCGACGGGGCGAAAGGGACTTTTTCGGAAATGGGGCGTGACTTCAGCTACGATAGCCGGAGCCCTTGAAGGGAGCCCCCATGATCGTTCGAGGCGCGGTTCTTGCCACCGGCCTGCTGGCCGCGGCGTTGTTCCTAGCCGCCTGCGCTGGCGACTCCTCCTACCCGGTGGACCGCCGCGACGACGCCTACGATCTGGCGGCGATGCGCCTTCGCCCCGCGGACCTGCCAGCCGGGTATGAAGAGGCGGACATCGCCCAGCATGAGTTCGACAACGACGACTGGGTAAAGGTAACCGGAGCGGCGGACGCGGACGCGCGGAAGGCCCAGCTCGACGCGCAGGGGCGGCTGCGGGCGTACGTCTCCGTCTACCAGCCGAAGCAGCTGGGGCGGGTGTTCTCGATCAACGCTATCTCCACGCTCTATACCGACGCGAACAAGGCTGACCAGTCGGCGGTCAAGTTCCTCTGCGGCACGCCGACGGACGACAAGGCGCTGACGGAGCCGTTCCCGCCGCCGTCGCTGGGCGACCAGTCGGTTGGTTTCCTGGTGCCGCCGACGGGGGTGGCCAACGGTGACCCGCCGATCAGCGAGACCACGCTTTGCTTCCGTACGGGACGGATCCTGCACGCGATCACGCTGACGGGGCTGGCGGGGACGGAGGACGTCGCGCTGTCGGTGAAACTGGCGCAGCGGATGCTGGCGCGGATCGACGAGGCCTTCGCCGGGAGGTCGACGCCCGAGGCGTCGGCCACACCTGCCGGCGGCTGAGGGATCAGGACATGCAGGCGCGGTGTCCGGTGCCCGGTGCCGTCCGCGCGCGGCGGCTGAGATCCTGGTCGTTCCGGCGGTTTTGAACCCGTCGCAGTAGGGCGCCCGGCATGGCCGACTGACATGGAGGCGAGAGCGCGTCGCCCAACGGCGTGACGTTTACCGCGCGCCTTCGCCCCTACCGTCAGGAGGAAGGAGGCACGTATGTCAGCATCTCGGAAGGACCTATTGGGACTGCATGAGGACGAGAGCGGCCACGCCTACGCCTGGGGCGGCGGCAGCATTCTGCTCATCGTCCTCATCGTCATCCTGCTCATCATTCTCCTCTGAAACCTCGGCCGAGCGGCGACGGCGGGCTCTGGACCATCCGGAGCCCGCTGGTTTTACGCATTCTGAATGCTCGGACGTGCGGAGACTGGTTGACGCACGGCAGTTATACTCCCCCGCCGTGGGCTCCCAACCACTTGCGCAACTGGCGACCTCGCTTGCCGTGTGTTGCCCGCGCTGCCAGCGGGCGAGCGGAACGTCGACCTGGGTGCATCCGCGCCGGATCGAGGTCGACCGTCTGGGCGACGTGGTGGAGGTGGCGCCGGACGGAATCGGCTTTCTCCATCGGCCGATCTCGGAGACGGAGAACATGGGCTCGGTGATCCGGATCGAGTTCTGGTGCGAATCAGGGCACCAGTTCGCATGGGACCTCCGCTTCGAGGGCGGCGCCACTGTCTTCCAAATCGATCCCCAGATGCCCGAGTTCGACCCGCTGGAGTACATGGACGAGCTGCCGCGCGCCTGAACGCCGTCGGCTAGCTCGCCAGGCCGCTGACGTCGGGTGAGATGGCGCCGACGACAGCCGTGGGCGGGGCGACCGGGACCGCTTCCGGGCGAAATGCTGGCGCCGGCGCCGGCAGCGGTTCGGGCGTGCGCTCGGCCATGCAGTAGGGGCATACGCGCCAGGCGTTGGCGAGGGGGCGGGTGCAGGACCCGCAGGCCTGCTTCAGTTCCGTCAGGCACGCGGGGCAGACCAGGTAGTCGTCGCGGATGCGGCGGCTGCATGCGGGGCAGGCGACCTCGCGATCGAGCTCGAGACGGAGTGCTTCTTCTTCGAGCATCTGGGCGTACCGCTGAGCGAGAGTGCGGCGCGGTCGGACCATGAGGTAGATGAAGAGGCCCGGCAGGAAGAGGCTGAGGACGAGCAGGGCGGCAGCCATCTGGGCGGCAAAGCTGCCGGTGCGCTGGCGGGCGTCGCGCGCGGTCCAGAAGACGAGCGCAAGCCAGAAAGCGGCCAGGTAGGCGCCGATGAGGAAGGCGACGCCCCAGGCTGTCGCCTGCCAGGAACCGCCGGGCCATTCCATCAGGTACATGCGTTCCTCCTGCTTCGGCGGACCGCGGTCGCGGTCATCTCCACCGGGTCCGGGCCTACCGTAGTGGGGGCTGCGCAAGGGGTCGCTCAAGAGGGTGCAGGGCAGAATTACGCTTGTGTGCCAAACGCCGAGGAAGCTGTCGGGCCGGGAATGGGCACGCGCCTGTTCGAAGTCTGTTGTTCCCGGTATAGTGCCGCCATGCCCGTTCAGCCCGGGTGGGTGGAGCTGTGGTTGCGGCGGTATTGCCGGCCGGGGGCGCATCTCTTCGTGCCGCAGCGGGCTGGGCTGCTGGTCTGCGTGGTCTGCCGCAAAGAGGTGCTCGAGGGCGAAAAGACCTGCCTGGTGTGCGGCATTCCCGGGGAGTTCCCGCGCCGGCTGGTGTACGCCGCGACTCCGCAGGTCGACCTGCGCGGGCGGCTCTGCGGGCCGTGCCTGGACGACTTCGAGGCGCTCGGGGCGATCGCCGGCTGGGCAATCGGTACATAGACGGCCACTCTGACCCGGTCGGCCGAGGGGTGTCGAGCATGCCCCCGCGGAGCGATCAGGCGGGCTGCTCGAGGTTGCGGCGGCGCACCCCGGCTGGCAGGAAGACCCAGACGACAACCTGCAGGGCCGCTGCGGCGGCGCCGGCGAATGCGATGAAGTCGCCCAGGCTGTAGACGTTCGTGCCGTAGAGGGGGACGGTGACGACGAAGCGGTCGGACAGCCAGGGGAAGCTGATGTCCTCGGCGCGGAGTATGACGTCCTTGGAGTTCGGGACCTGCTTGCCGATGTCCGCCTCGCTCACTTCGGGGAGCAGCCCGGAGGCGCGCACGATCTCGTAGTCGACAGGCATGAGGCCGCCGTGCGAGGCCATGGGAACGAAGTTCAAGGCGATGCCGAGGGCGACGAGCAGGTAGCCGACGCAGCGGCGGAAGTGGAGCGCGAGGAGGATGAGGAGCGCGGTGGTGAGGAAGTAGAGCCCGCGGCGGATGTCGGCGGCGGCACCTTCGCGATCGAGCAGGCTGATGGCGGCGCGCTGGGTGGC
>JADLBJ010000029.1 GCA_020847765.1 Dehalococcoidia bacterium | reverse complement strand
TCGCCCAGCAACGGGTGCCGCCGGCGACGGTGACGCTGCGGCCGCCGGCGGAGAGGGTGGCACGCGGCGCCGGGGCGATGGCCGGGCGGCCGGCGGGCCCCGTCCCGGGGGAGACCTCCTCGGCGGGCGCCGTCGGCGGGTCCGTCGCCGACGAGGCCGTGGCCGGGGAGGTCTTCCCGGGCGAGGGTGCGTCGTCCGCGCCGGCGCAGGAGGCGAAGACGGCGGCCGCCAACGCCAGGCCCCCGGCGAGGGCGACCAGGGCCGGCGCGCGGCGTCTCACCCTCGTCGAACGCCGGCGCGGCCGCGGAAGTTCCCGTATCGAGGAGTGAGGAGTGAGAAGTGAGGAGTGAGGAGTGAGAGCGGGGCTGCCCGACGGCGAAGGTCGCGGGCGGGGGAGGGCTGGCGGCGCTACCCCGCCGCCGGAATCACGCCCCGGCCGCCCCGCTCTCCCCGCGCCTCACTGCTCCTTCGGCGGCTGGGGGGGCAGGGGGTTCTTCAGGCCCGCGCCGAGCGTCGCCGGGAAGACGCGGTCCAGCGTGTCGAGCGTCCAGCCGCCTTCGCGGAAGATCGACTTCGCCTTCTCGGGCAGGGAGACGAGGCTAATCTCGTTGCCGCCGACGATGAAGTCGCGGCCGTTGACACCGGCCGCCGCGTCGGTGCAGAGGTAGACGACGAGGGGTGCCACCAGCTCGGGCGCCAGCTCTTCGATCTGCGAGACGGCACCCTGGGCGGCCGACTCCTGGCCGCCGGCCCGGGCCGTCGCGCGCGCTCGCTCCATCGCCGCGCGCAGCTCCGGCGTCACCGTCAGGCGCGTGCCGGCGCGGGGGCGGATGGCGTTCGCCGTCACCCCGTAGCGGCCGAGGTCGAGGGCGAGCGTGCGCGTCAGGCCGACGATGCCCTCCTTCGCCGCCGAGTAGTTCGCCTGGCCCATGTTCCCCAGGCCCGATTCGGAGGAGGTGTTGACGACGCGGCCGCTGCGCTGCTGGCGGAAGACCATCGCCGCCGGCCGCGTGACGGTGAAGTGGCCCTTGAGGTGGACGGCGATGACGGCGTCCCACTCGGCCTCTGTCATGTTGAAGACCATGCGGTCGCGCAGGATGCCGGCGTTGTTGACGAGGATGTCGAGCCGGCCGAAGGTGTCGAGCGCCAGCTTGACCATGCGCTCGCCGCCCTCCATGTCGGCGACGTTGTCGTAGTTGGCGGCGGCGTCGCCACCCATCTTCTTGATGGCGGCGACCACCTCGTCGGCAGGCGACTGGTCGGTGCCCTCGCCGGCGGCACTGCCGCCGAGGTCGTTGACGACGACGCGGCAGCCTTCCTGGGCGAGGAGGAGCGCTTCGCCGCGGCCGATGCCGCGCCCCGCGCCGGTGACGATGGCGACCTTGCCTTCGAGCCTTCCGGGCATGTTCGAACAACTCCCTGTATGCGATGGTGCGCGGGCGCCGCCCGCAAAGCGCCCCGACTCTAGCACCGCCTCGCGAAGTGAGGAAGGCGCCGCGAAGGGCGCGTGGGGCGGCCGCCCGCCGGCCCGCCGCGGAGGCGGCGGCGATTGACGGGCGCGAGGCGGCAAGCCTAGCATCCGCGCTGCGGTCGCCCGGTACGCCGCGGCCGCTTTCGCCAGTCATTCATGAAAGGACGGCCGAATGACTGAACTGGCACGAGAGACGCGGGACATGGCTCCCGCTCAGGCCGCGCCCGTGCGGCCGGCGACGCTGATACCGGCCACGATCGTGCCGCTGCAGGGCCTGCCAATCGTGGCGGTCGTGCTCGTGGGACTGGTCGTCGCCATCGCCAGCAACAAGCTCTGGGCGCTGGACTTCTTCCACGTCGTCGGCGGCGGGCTGTGGACGGGGATCGACCTCTTCGTCGGGTTCGTGGTGGGGCCTATCCTCGGGCGGCTGTCTATCCCGGCGCGCGCCGAGTTCTCGGCCCGCTTCATGCCGAAGATGATGCTCATCATGCCCACGCTCGTCACGGTGACGCTGGCGGCCGGCTGGCAGCTGGGGCTATACGAGGGGTTCGTGAATTCGGGGTACCACTACCACGCCTGGGTGGTGGCTTCGTACGTGGTGGTGGCGGTGATGGCGATCGTGGCGCTCGGCGTGCTCGAGCCGGCGAACCTGGCCGTGCTCTTCGAGCTGCGCAAGCCCGAGCCGAACGGCGAGCGCATCGCCCACCTCATGAGCCGCTTCGTCTGGGCGGCGGGTGTCACCGGGGCGATGCAGGTCGCCACGCTCGTTATCATGACGCGGCTGGCCACGGCATGACGGCGGCGCACGACGTCGAACGCCGGCTGCCGCCCGTCATGGAGCTGGGGGTGGCCTCGCTGGTGTGCACGCTGACGGCGGGGGTGATCGTCGCCGCCCGGGGGCCGAAGGCCGACCTGCTCTGGCCCGCGGTCGTGCTCCTGGCCGTCTCGGCGGCGCTGCTCGTGGCGGCGGGCGTGCTCATGGCGCGCATCCGGCCTTTCGCCTGGCGGCAGTTCTTCCAAGTGTGGAAGTGGGCGACGCTGGCCTACGTCGTCATCGCCGGCATGCTCGAATACGTCTTCGTCAAAGACGAGACGCCGGGGCGCATCCTGGCCATGCTGACGCTGCTGCTGGTCGCCTTCGCGGTGACGGTACCCTCGCTCCTTGCCTTCTCGGTGGCGCGCTTCCAGGAGCGGTAGCTCGGGGCCGGCGCTCGCGCGTCAGCCGCGCGTCGGCGGTCGCGGCGGCGGCAGAGGCGGCAGGACGCCCTCTTCGCTCTCGATCCGGCAGGCAAAACCCAGGCCGTTCTCGTCCGCGCAGCAGACGAGGCAGCCGCACGCGGCGCACTTCACCAGGTCGGTCGCCGGCTCGCCGCACTCGTCGCATCGCTCTTGCCCTGGCCGACGCACGGGTGCATGGTACCATGACCGGTCGAACTGCTAAGCCGCTTAGGCGTTCGTTTCGATTGCAGTCGCCGATGATAGACTCGGAATCCGAGCAACCCTGAAGGAGTTTTCGTGTCCGAGCCCGACCCCTTCCTCATCCCGCCGGAGCTCTGGTTCGGCCTCCTCTGCGAGTCCGTCGGTGTGGACGAGAACAAGAACATCCAGCTTGTTCGCGTGTTCAACACCTTCTACCTGGAAGAACCTCCAGCAAGCACGGGCCTGCCGCCGTTCGCCCACTTCAGGGCGACTCTGGCGGTCGGGTTTAGCCACGGCGTCGGGGAGTTCTCAGCCACAATCGAGTTGCAGGATGCTGATGCGAAGACTCTCGTCCAACGGCCGGAACCCTGGACATTTCGGGTCGGACCGGGCGACCCGCCCGCGGCCATGCTGTTTGACACGGTAGAGCACTGGTTTACCGAGCCGGGCAACTACTACTACGTGGTCAGGCTAACGCCGGCACAAAGCGAGTTCCGGATTCGCTTCGAAATCGCTCGTCGGCCGGCCGGACAGCAGCCAGCCCCGGGCCCAGCGTGACGGCGACCTCGCCCGCGCCCATCGTCAGCCTGCGCCCGCGCTCTGCCCGTGGGAGCAGGCTCAGCAGACGCGCGACGTACTGGGCGAGAGTGAGCTCTCCTTCGGCGAAAGCCGTGGCCCAGGCTTCCATCTGGCCCAGCGTCGCCCGCACCTTCAGGTCGGCGGCACCGGACGATCCCCAGTCGACGCCGGCGAGGAAGTCGCTGACCACGTTGGCGTCGAACCCGGCCCGCACGGCCAGGCGCACCACACGGCGGACGCGGCGCAGGGTGAGATCCTGAATGGCCGGGAAAGCGGTACGCGTTGCCATTGCGAGCCCAGACGTTCTCGAAGGTCTCTGGAATCTTAATCGGATGCCGGTCAAGCGCGCAGCAGGCACCTTCATGGAGATCGTCGCGCACGACGCGCCGGCGAGCAACCCGCTCTACCGCGACGGCCGCTCTCGGATCGTCAAGCTCATCACCAGGGGCGGCCAGCACGTCGGCACTGTCCACGAAATCGTCATGCCCGACGGCGCGGTGCCCCATTCCCATCCCAAGGACTACACCTTGCGCGACTGCTCGCGCGTCCGCCTGCCCGCGGCCCCGGGGGACGGCTGACACGCGGGATCGGCCCTGGCTGGCGCAGGCGTGCATGCGAGCCAGCCGGCTTTCGCTTCTCGCTCCTCACTGCCCGCGTGCAGGTGACTCGGTGCGATCCCCGCCACTGGCCGCTACCGGGCGTTCGCCGGAAGCTATCGCCATGCGCTGCCGCCGCCTCGTCGCCAAGTTCGGCACGAGCCTGCTCACCGCCGGCTCCGACCGGCTCGACCTGGAGGCCATGTCCCGCCTCGTCGGCCAGGTGGTGCGGCTGCGCGCCCAGGGGTGCGAGGTCGTCGTCGTCTCCAGCGGCGCGCAGGCGGCCGGCCGCCACCGCCTCGCCCGCCGCCTGCGCCAGGGACACACCCCCAGCCGCCAGGCCTACGCCTCCGTCGGCCAGAGCCACCTCATGCAGAGCTGGGACGAGCTCTTCGACTGGCACGACACCGTCGTCGCCCAGGTCCTCCTCACGCGGCGCGATCTGAGCGACCGCCTCGGCTACCTGAACGCGCGCACCACCCTGCGCGACCTGCTCGAAAGCGGCACCGTCCCCATCGTCAACGAGAACGACGCCGTCGCCCTCGACGCCGTGCTGGCGACGCGCATCGGCGAGAACGACAGCCTCTCCGCCTACGTCGCCAACCTGATAGACGCCGACCTGCTGGCCATCCTCACCGACGTGGAGGGGCTGTACGAGGCGGACCCGCGCACCAACCCGGAGGCTCCGCTCATCCGCCAGGTGGAGCGGATCGACGCGACTCTGGAGGCGCTGGCGGGGGGCAGCTCGGGCCCCGGCACGGGCGGCATGGCGACGAAGCTGAGCGCCGCGCGCATCGCCACGCAGGCGGGGGTGGAGGTCGTCATCGCCAACGGCCGGCGGCACGACGCCCTTCTCGCCATCGCCCGCGGCGAAGAGCTGGGCACGCGTTTCGCCCCCGCCGGCGACCGCCTGGAGAGCCGCAAGCGCTGGATCCTGGGGAACATCACGCGCGGGGGGCACCTGGTCGTCGACGTGGGCGCGGCCGAGGCCCTGCGCGTGCGCGGGCGGAGCCTCCTGCCGGCCGGCCTGGCCGCCGTCGCGGGGAGCTTCGAACGGGGCGAGACGGTGGAGGTGCGCGACGCGGCGGGGACGCGCGTGGCGGCGGGCATCACGAACTACGCGAGCGGCGAGCTCGGCCGGATCCGCGGCCTGCGCAGCGACCGCATCGCCGCCGTCCTGGGGTACGCCTAC
>JADLBJ010000028.1 GCA_020847765.1 Dehalococcoidia bacterium | reverse complement strand
GAACCTCGCGGCGGCCGGCTTTTTCGGCGAGGCGGCGCCGGCAACCGAGCGCTGGGGAGCCTACGGCGTCGACCGCTTCCCGGCGCGGTTCAACGGCGAGCGCCCACCCCGCTACGAGGGCTCGCACGACTTTGGTGCCGACACCTTCGCCGTCCTCAGTGACACCCTCGCCCTGGGCGACGAGGCGATTGCCGCGCTCGTCGCCGACGGCGTCCTCGCCTGACCACATGCGCGACTCACCGGCCCTCTGATACGCTGGCGCGAGCCTCCGGGAGGTCGCCCTTGCCCCTTCGGCTCTACTCTTCGCTCAGCCGCGATCAGCGGGAGTTCCAGACGGTGCGCCCCGGCGAAGTGCGCATGTACGTCTGCGGCGTCACACCGTACGACGTCACCCACCTCGGGCACGCATTCTCCTACGTCCAGTTCGACACCCTCCGCCGTTACCTGCTCTCGCTCGGCTACCGGGTGCACTATGTGCAGAACGTCACCGACATCGACGACGACATGATCATGGTCTCCCGCCGCCAGGGCGGACGTGCTATCGCCGAGATCCGCGACGAAAACGACGCCATCTTCCGCGCCGACCTCGATCGCCTGAACGTCCTGCGCCCGACCGCCTACCCACGCGCGACAGACCACATCGCGGACATCGTCGAGACCACGGCCGCCCTCATCCGCGCCGGCCACGCCTACGAAGTTGGGGGCGACGTCTTCTTCGAGACGACGACCTTCCCCCGCTACGGTGCCCTCAACGGCGTTACGCCTGCCGAGCTCGCCGCACGCGAAAACCCCGAATCGAAGCGCGAGCACAAGAAGCGAGGCCCCCTCGACTTCCTCCTCTGGCAGACGACCGCAGCCGACGAGCCCAGCTGGCCGAGCCCCTGGGGCCCGGGCCGCCCTGGCTGGAGCATCGAATGCACAGCCATGTCCGTGGCCCATCTGGGCAAGCAGATAGACATTCACGGCGGCGGCCGGGACCTCGTCTTCCCCCATCATGAGAACGAGATCGCACAGGCCGAGTGCGCCACCGGCCTCGTCCCCTTCTGCCGCTTCTGGCTTCACAACGGCATGCTCCGCCTCGAGGGCGTCAAGATGAGCAAGTCCCTCGGCAACCTCGTCCTCGCGTGCGAGCTCATGCGCACCGTCCCACCGGACCACCTGCGCCTCTACCTCCTGAGCACGCATTACCGCGTCGACGCCGACTACACAGCGGAGGCCCTGCCGACCGTCGCGTCCCGCTTCGACCGGCTCCGCCTGGCTGTCACCGGCGCCTCCGGAGGCAGGGCCAGCGAACGCCTGGACGCCGCCTTCCGCGCCCGCATGGACGACGACCTGGACACGCCCGGCGCCCTCGACCTCCTCGACATGGCCGCAACACGTGTCCTCGCGGGCACGGCGGAAGCAGGCGAGCAGAAATCCCTGCGCACCGCCCTGGCGACCCTCGGCTTTGGCTTCGCGGGCGCGCGCGGCCCCGCCAACGGCAGCTTCGAGCCCTGACCCCGGCTGCGCGAAGAGCTCCCTCCGACAGCGCCGCAACCCGTTGCGACGCGCTGGCGATTGGCGCCGGGGCCCCTGCCGGGGTTGTAGACTGGGGACAACCGCCCCCGGAGAGTGCAGTGCCCGAAGAACCCGTCCTTTACGAAGCCGCGGAAGGGCTCGCCACCATCACCCTCAACCGGCCAGACGTTCTAAACGCCCTCACGCCCGACACTCTGGCCGCGCTACGCGCCGCGGTCGGGCGTGCCGCGGGCGAACGCATGCGGGCGGTCCTCCTCACGGGTGCCGGTCGCGGCTTCTCCGCCGGCATGGACCTGGCGAGCATCAAGGACCAGTACGGCCCCGCTAGCGGCCCGGACTTCGTCGCCCTCCTCCGCGATCACTTCCACCCGACAGTGCGCGCCCTCCGGGGGCTGGACATGCCGGTCGTGGCAGCCGTCAACGGTGTGGCCGCCGGCGCCGGCATGAGCCTCGCCCTCGCCTGTGACGTCCGCCTCGCCGCCGACAACGCCCGTTTCGCCACCGCCTTCACGCGCATCGGCCTCGTCCCCGATTGCGGCATGGCCTGGACACTGCCCCGGCTAGCGGGCGCCGGCCGCGCCAGTTACCTCCTCCTCTCGGGCGAGCAGATCGACGCCGCGGCCGCGCTTGCCGCCGGCGTCGTCGACCGTGTGGTGCCCGCCGCACAGCTGCAGCAGGCCGCGAGCGACTTCGCCGGCCAGCTCGCCGCCGGCCCGACGCGCGCCTTCGTCATTACGCGGCAGCTCCTCGATCGCGCGCAGACCGCCTCCTTCGACGAACTGCTCGAGTTCGAGGCCACCAAGCAGGCCGACGCGGGCGGCACCCGCGACCACCGCAACGCCGTCGCCGCCTTCCTGCGAAAGGAGACGCCGCTCTTCGAAGGACGTTGAGCAGGAGCACGACGCGACGCGGGGGGAAGGGAGAACCATGGCAGCGAACCACGACCTCCGGGGCAAAGACCTCTTCCGCCAGGACGACGACGCCCGCATGGCCCAGCGCCTCGCCGAGGAGGTGCGCGCCGCCGAGGCGCCCGGCCACATCGAACGCGAAGGCATGCGCACGGCCGCCGCCCGCTACGCCGCCGGGGAGATCGCCGACCCTGAATCCATCCCCGACGGCACCTATCGCGAGGCGCTCGTCAACCTGCTTACGCAGGAGGCCGACTCCGAGCTCGCCGGCGCTCTCGGCTACGTCCCCTGCATTCGCCTGGCGCCGACGATCGAGGAGTACCTGGCCGTCGCGATGATGGTGAAGGACGAGTTCCGCCACGCCCGCGTCTGCTACAAGCTCCTCGAACACCTCGACGTCGACGTCGACGAACGCCTCCGCAGCTTCGACTTCGCCCTGCGCGTCGAAGCGGACGACCTCGGCACTACCCGCGCCGCCGGCGACCGCCGCGTCAACATCTTCTACTACCCCATCAACGACTGGTACGACTTCATCGCCTTCAACGTCTGCATGGATCGCGGCGCTGGCCATCAGCTGGAAGACGTCCTCGTCTCGAGCTACAGGCCCTGGGCGCGCGTCATGGAGGGCATCTTCAAGGAGGAGATGTTCCACATCGCCCACGGCGACAACTGGGTTCGCCGCCTCGCCGCCGACCCGGAGACGAAGGCCCCCATGCAGGCCGCCGTCGACCGCTGGTTCCCGCGCACGATGAACGTCTTCGGCCGCCCCCAGACGGCGCGGAACCGCCTTTACCGTGAGCTCGGCCTGAAAGCGCGCGACAACCAGGAGGTGCGCGAAGCCTTCGCCGCCGACGTCGGCACGATGCTGCGCACCGCGGGGCTGCGCCTCCCCGCCTGGGAGCCCGACTGGGGCGCCATCCCCGAAGAAGCCGTCTTCGCCGCCGGATGAGCGCCGAGGTACCCGCCGACCGCCTCCTCGCCGACGACCTTACCGTCGGCGAGGTCGTCGCGCGCTGGCCGGGCGCGCTCGCCGTCCTCGAAGGCCTCGGCATCCACCTCGATCCCTTCACGCTCATCGCCGTCCGCGCGACGCCCGAACAGCTCGCCGAGTACAGCGCCCTGCGCGACCCTGGCGAGCTGCGCCGCGCCCTCGCCGCCTTCGCTGCCGCGGCCTCCGGAGGCAACCGCCTCAGCGCCTGATCGTACCCGCCTCAGCGCCGGCCATCTCCGCATACACGGCCGCGCTCACCCGCACGATCGGCTCCCACCCTCCCTCCCCGTCCGACAGGACGGCGAGGACATAGTCGCCGCCGGGCGCTTCGACATAAGCCACGTCGTGTGTCGCCCCGGCCCATGTGCCCGTCTTGTTGCCGACATGCACGTCCTCGGGCACACCCCGGGGAATGCCGCTCCGGATCGTCTGTCGGGCGAGCAGGGCGCGCATCTCTGCTGCCGCCTCGGGTCCCACGCCCGTGCCCGCGATGGCCGCCCCCATGAGGGCCGCCATCTCCGCCGCCGTTGTCGGCAGCTCCTCCGTGTTGACCGACGTCTGCTCGAGCCCCAGACCGCGCAGGGTCGCGTCGACAGCGGCGCCGCCAAGGTGGTGAAGCAGCGCCACCGCCGAGGTGTTGTCAGAGAACGTGACCATTGCCTCCAGCAACCGCCAGACAGGCACAGCGTCGCCCTCTCCCGCCCCGAGCTCGGCGAGCGTCCCCAGGTCCTCGGCCACGTCCTCGGCGGTCAGCGTGACGCTGTCGTCGAAGGAGAGTTCGCCGGCTGCGTGGCGGCGTTCGGCCTCGTAAAGCACCGCCATCTTGAACAGGCTGGCGGCGTAGAACACGCGCTCGCCGTCGATCGTCGCCGAGCGCCCGTCGGCGAGTCGCCAGACCGCCACGGCATAGTCCTCAACGTCGGGCCCCAGGGCCTCGAGGATCACCGCCCGCAACCGCGCGTCGTCCTGCAGCGGAACCGGCGTCGCCGCCGGCGGAAGAGCCGTCGGCGATGGCAAAGGCGCCTCCGCCGTCGCCGTGAACACCTGTCGGGGCAGCGTCGCTGTCGCAGGCAACGGCTCCAGCACGTCGATCGCCGCGCTGTGGCTGGCTGTCGCCGCCCCCACCCCATCCAGCGCGCGCACCAGCACAGCGACGCTCAGGCCCACGCTCAAGAGCGCCGCCAGCAGCAGCAACCGCCAAGCCGCCGGACTCGGACCGCTCACCGGTCCTCCACACTCCCCGCGCTCGGATTATCTACCTGCGAGCCCCGGCACGCATCCTGCTCCGCCCCCGCCTGTTACACGCTTGTCTGCTGGAAGCGCGAGCCATGTCGCGGCGCCGCACTCTCCCCCGACTATCCTCGTAGGCGAGGCTGTGAGCAGGAGGCAGGGCGTGAGCGCACGAACAATGGCTATCGAACACCAGCTGGCAGAGCAGGCGGACATCCATCTCATGGTCGAAGAAGGCGAGGGAAGGCTCGTCCTCAGTGGATTCGTCGAAACCGACGACGAGCGCACTGCCGCCCTCGACCTCGTGGCGGATCTCGCCCCCGACGTGCCCGTGGAGGACAACATCGAGGTCGTCGGAACCATGCCGGGCACGATCGGTGCGATGGCGCTCAGCGAAGTTGAGACGCCTGAATTCCCCGGCGCCACCCCGGGTCTCCACGAAGACTCTCTCGAAGCGGGCGACTTTACCGACCAGCCCGCCATCGCCGGCGCCGCCTGGCAGGCTTCAGGCCCGACGTCCGCCGTCGACGACGACCTCGTCTCCGAGGGAGACAACGTCTACACGCCCCCGATCGACCCGGTCGGAACAAACCGCGAAGTGATCGGCGGCCTGCAGGCGAGCTCGATGGACGACCTCTCCGTCGAACGCTCCGCCCTCGACGGTCTCTACGGCGACGAGGCAATCGCCGACGCGGTTCGCCGTGAGCTCCACGAGGACGCCGCGACCATCGACCTCGAGGTGGCGGTCGACGTCCGCGCCGGCGTCGTCCGGCTCCGCGGCCACGTTCCCTATCTGGAGGACGCCGAGAACGCCGAGGAAGTCGCCGCGCGCGTGCCCGGCGTCCTCGAAGTGCGCGAAGAGCTCGAAGTGGGCGCCCTGGGCTGAGGGCGCCGTCTCCTCAGGCGCCGCCGGCGTCCCGGCCGTCGTCCTGGTCTCCCTGCGACAGACGGACCTCCGCGGCAGGCCCGACGGACATGGGGGTTCCCCGCCTGCGCCGCATGATGAAAACGCGCACTTCCCACCGGCCGTTGTGAAAGCGAACGTGCGGCGCAATTTCCTCGCGCGCTGCCGACGGCGCCCGCCAGAGCTCCTCCGCAATGTCCCGGTCGAAGTGCCAGCGGGTCTCCGACGTCGCGAAGCCAAGCGCCCGGTAGGCGCGGTGCGCGTGCGTCGCGAAGGTATTGGTGGTCAGGACAAAGTCCGACCGCGGGTACTGCTCCTCCAGCCAGGTCATGAGCGTCGCCAGCATGCGGCGGCACACTCCCCGCCCCTCATGCTCGGGCGGCACATGCACCGACCAGAGGTAGAGCCCTGCCTCGTCGCGCAGGTTGACGCTCACGCGCCCGACGGCGACGCCCTCTTCGCAGGCGACAAAATGCCGGTGTGGCCCGTCTTCCCGCGTCCTCGCGAGCCCCGCGCTCGCCCGCCGGGGGTCCTTCAAATACCCCAGGTCGAAGGCGTGGTAGGGGAAGCCACGCTCGCCCCAGGTAGCCATCTGCCGGACGAGGTCCGCGTCCCACGGCCGCAGCTCCAGGCCAGCGCCCCGTATACGCGACGGATAGGCGGCCGGCTGCGTCACCATGGGGCAGGCCTCCCCGCTGAGCGGCGCGATCTCAGAGCGCAACGCTCCCCCAAACCATACCGCAGCCAGGATCACCGCAGGAGTATGACGAAAAGACGAGCCGCGGCGAGTCGTCGTCTAGGTGTGCGCGCCCGCCCGCGCCCGCGCGCGCCGCACCGGCTCGGCCCCCACCTCGTGCAGCACCGCGCACAACCGCTCGGCGCTGCATGGCTTCTGCAGCACCCCGGCAACCGACCGTTTCATGGTGTCGTCGATGTGTCCCTCGGCCGCGTACCCGGTGCAGATCACGACCGGCAACTCCGGGCGCAGGGCCGCCAGCTGGTGGAAGACCTCTCGGCCCGCCATCCCCGGCATCACGAGGTCGAGCAAGACCGCCGCAAAGCGCCCGGGCCGCGCGCGCACCATCTCCACCGCGAGCGCCCCTGCGCCAACCTCCACCACGTTGTAGCCCAGGTCGGCCAGTGTCGCGCAGGTGCTGCGCCGCACGATATCGTCGTCGTCCACGACGAGCACGAGGTTGCCGTCCCCAGCTTCGGCCTCCGGCGGTGGCGGCACGCTCTCGCGCAGTGGCACCGAGAGCACAAAGCGCGTGCCCAGCCCAGGGCTCGAATCGACCGTCACCTCGCCCCCGTGGCCACGGATGATCCCATAACTTATGGCCAGCCCGAGCCCGGTCCCGACGCCGGCCTCCTTCGTCGTGAAGAAGGGCTCGAAGATGCGGCTTTGCGTCTCTTCGTCCATGCCCGGTCCATTGTCGGCCACCGTCAAATGCGCGCGTCCCTGCGCTGCTGCCAGCGTCACCGCGATCGACCCGCCGCAGGGCATCGCGTCTCGGGCGTTCAGCAGAATGTTGAGGAGAGCCTGCTGCAGCTGGCCGTAGTCCCCTTCGGTGGTCACCGCCTCCGCCGGCAAGGCGACGCTCACCTGCAGGCCCGTGTGCAGCGTCGGCCGCACCAGCCGTACCGTCTCGTTGACCACCTCGCGCAGGTCGACTGGCACGAAGCGCGCCAGCCCGCCGCGGGCGAACGACAGCAGCCGCCCGGCGATGTCCGCCCCGCGCCGCGCCGACTGCTCGATCAGGTAGACGTGCTCGCGCTCTTCGTCCTCCAGCGACGGCGAGAGCTTGATCAGGCCGGCGAAACCGAGGATCGCCGTCAGCAGATTGTTGAAGTCGTGCGCCACACTCCCGGCGAGCACGCCCAGGCTTTCCATCTTCTGCGCCTGCGCCAGTGCCCGCTCCGATCGCCGCTGCTCCGTTATGTCCATTGCGACGCCGGCGAGGCCCACGCTGGTTCCGGCCGCGTCATAGAGCGGCTCGTAGCGGGACTCAAACGTCCGCCCGGCAAGTTCGATCAGCTCGGAGAACGACTCGCCCGCGAGCCCCCGCCGGACGTGGGCGAGCAGCTCCGGGCGGCTGTCCAGCGCTTCGAAGATTGAGCGCCCCACCAGTGCGTCGGGGGCGTCGGGCAGGTGCCGTGTCCCCTTGCCTTCCATCATCGTCAGGCACCCGTCGCGGTCGACTGCCCACAGGATCGCGGGCACGCTCGCCGCCACCGAACGCAGCTGCCACTCGATAGCGCGCTGCGCCTCCAGCGCCGACCATTCGTCGGTCACGTCCGTACCCGTGAGCAAAGTGAGCGGCCCGTCGACGCCGGACGAACGGTAGGGTTCGGCCATCCAGGACACGCGCCGCGGCCCGCCCGTCCGCGACCGCCAGCTCCCGGTCGCGCGGGTGCCTGGCACGGGCCCGCCAAGATCACCCGAGAGGATCAGCCAGCTCGCCCTGCGCTCGGCGAGCTCCGCGCGGCTGAAGCCCGTCGCCCCCTCCGTGGCTGCGTTCACTGTGACGACGCAACCCCCGGCATCCAGCACAACGACCAGCGCCTGCACCGCGTCGAGCAGTTTTACCTCGTCATGTGTCAACTGAATGGAGGCTGCCAGACCGGTCACAGGCGCTCCGGGGAAACTGCGGAATCCAGAAAAGAGAATCTCCCGTGTTAGCGAACTTTACCCACCCTGATCAGCGCGGTGACTCAGGGTTTACCCTGATTTGTCCTCCGCCCACAAACAACCGCGACAATGGGTCGCACCAGCACACCATCCTTCGGCGAGGAGCACCAGAATGGCCCGCTACCAGAAGCCCGACTTCTTCATGGCACAGGTCGCCAACCCGCTAATCGGCGGCCTCGCGCGCCTGGGGGTCGGCCTGCGCGGCGCACGCTTGCTCGCCGTGCGCGGCCGCACGAGCGGCCGCTGGCGCAGCCTCCCGGTCAACCCGGTCACCGTGGGCGGGCAACGCTACCTCGTCGCGCCGCGCGGCGACACACAGTGGGTGCGAAACCTTCGTGCCTCGGGCGAGGCAGTCCTCCGCCTCGGCCGCACCTCCGAGGCCGTGCACGCCGAGGAGCTGCCCGCCGCCGAGCGCCTGCCCATTCTTCGCGCCTACCTCGCCCGCTGGGACAAAGAGACCGGCCGCTTCTTCGGCCTCGATCGCCACGCCAGCGACGCCGATCTCGCCCGCCTCGCCGAGAGCCACCCGGTCTTCCGCCTCTGGCGCTAGACGGGCAGCGGACGGCCTGCGAGATGGTGGGTTGCCTCAGGTCGACGGCCAGCGCGCGATTGTCATGTCGCCCCCATCGAAGCGGAGGAGCGCCACGGACTCTATCTCGACAATGAACGCGTGAAACGGCTCCTCCGGGCGCCAGGCGATGCGCGCGAAAACGGCGTCGCCGAAACGGCGGCGGGCGGCGGGGTCCTCCACCGCCCGCGCGCGGCCGCGGAGCTTGACGTCCCCACCTGTGGCCTCGCGGTCCCGGACGAGGCTATGCACTACGAGCCGTGGGTCGCGCAGCAGGTCCCGTGCCTTCATCGAGCGCCACATGGCACCGAATGCGAGCTCGCCGTCGAAGAACACCGGCTCGACCGGCGTTATCCGCGGGGAGCCGTCACGCCGCGTCGTCCCGAGCAGGACGACGCCCGGTTCGTCCAGGCGCCTGCGCGCGACCTCGCTCAGCCCTGCGGGAGCCGTGGCCAGGAACTCCTGCCAGCTTGCCACCCTCTCCTCCCTACATGGCAGGCCTCAGGCGGAACACCCCCTTGGGCTTGCACGTGTGGGCGCCAGAGAAACCCGCGTCAGCCGTGCAGCGTCGCGGCCACCTCGGGCAGGCCAACTGCCTCCAGCTTCGCGCGCGACGGCCTGCACGTTTCCACGTCCCAGTCGCAGGCACGCAGGTAGTCCGTCTCGAGCAGCTCCGTGTCGACGCGCACCCCCGCCAGAGGCCCGGTCGACGTTCCCTCGGTCGTCTCGCCGGTGACGCGCGTCGGCACCGGACGGCGCCGCGGGTTGCCCCCTTCGCGCACCTCGTAGGCCATGCGCAGGTTGCCGATGCGCTCGCCGACCTGCAGCATCTCGTCCATCGTCATGTCCCAGCCCGTCACGGCGTTGAACCACTCCGGCATGTGCGCGGTGTTCGCCGCCATCATGATGAACTGGCACATCCCCCCCGAGTTCACCACGTGCATGTACTCGCTGGCGCCTTTGTGGTGCTCGCCGCGGTTGCCGTAGTCCCGGCTGTCCCGCGGCGCCGGCGGGATGCGGCCGAGCCGCCTGTTCCCCTCGTACTGCGTGTGCCGTCCAGGCGTCGGGTCGAGCTTGTAGGTCGTGTGGTATTCGGGCTGCAGCTTCGGGTCGTGCATCGGCAGCTCCTGCCCGCCGACGTGCATGGCGTACTGGTCCGCTCCCCGGCCGATCCGCTCGGCGGCCTTCTTCACGCCGTCGGCAAAGACGTCGCCGATGCCCTCGCGCTTGCCCATGAGCTCAAGCATGCCGATGACAGCCTCTTCCCGACCCCAGCGCAGGTCGAGCCCACCCGTGTCTTCCTTCGTGATTAGGCCGTTCTCGAAGCACTCGATCGCCATCGAGATCGTCACCCCGGCGCTGATCACGTCCAGGCCATACTCGTTGCTCAGGTGGTTCGCGTAGATCAGCGCGTCCGGGTTGGCCATCAGGTTCATCGTCCCGAACGCAGCCATCGCCTCGTACTCCGGGCGATGTGTGTGGTGAGGGTAGGGGTAAGCCGGGTTCGTCGACTCGACGGACTCGGCGCCACACGCCATCGGGCAGTGCCAGCAGCCGTACGACTTCTCCATCTTCGGGTTTATCTGCGACCCACCGTCGATCTGCGGTGCGATCGGGAAATCGGCCGTTCCCACGCCACCCCAGTTCTTCACCGGAGAATCGCCGTTGAGCGCGCTGGCGGCGGTGATTCCCGTTGTTCCGAAGGTATGGAAGAAGTCCTTGAGCGGCTTTACGAACTCGTCCAGGTTCGCCCGGAGCATCTTGATGGTGGCCGGCGTCTGCGCGATGATCTTCCGCTCGGTGACGGCCACGACCGCCTTCAGGTTCTTCGAGCCCATCACCGCGCCCACCCCGGAACGCGCCGCCAGGCGCCCGTGGTCGTTGCAGATGCCGCTGATCAAAGCGAGCTTCTCGCCCGCCGGGCCGATGTTCGCCACGCTCGCCCGCTTGCCGTGGCGCGCCTTCAATTCCTTCTCGTTCATGATCGCCATCTGCCCCCACAGGTCAGAGGCGTCACGCAGCTCCACGCGCTCGTCCTCGATCAGCATGTAGACGGGGTGCTCCGCCCGACCGAAGAACATGATCCCGTCCCACCCGGCCAGCTTCAGCTGCCCGCCGAAGTCGCCGCCGCAGTTGGCGTCGCCCCAGCCGCCCGTCAACGGGCTCTTGCACACCACCTGCCAGCGCTGGCCGAAGAGCGGGGTACCGGTGAGCAGCCCCGGGAACATCCCCAGCATGTTCTCCGGGCCGAGCGGGTCGGCACCGACGGGCACGCGGTCCCACATCATCCGTGCCCCAATCCCGTAGCCACCCAGATAGCGGCGATACAGCGCGTCGTCCGGCCGCTCGACGGCGATCTCCCCTGTCGCGAGGTTCACCGCGAGCATCTTGCCGTTGTAGCCTTTTTCCCCTACCGGGGCGCTGCCCTCCACGCTTGTCACGGTGTCCTCCCCTGCCAGGCGGTCTCCGCCCCGGCACCCTCCGATGCTACGGCTTCGGGAAAGCACTGCAATATGCTGCCCGCGGCATAACGCCTACCCCCGGGGCAGCCCCAGCCCACGCGTCGCTATCACCCCGCGCTGGATCTCGCTCGTGCCCCCTGCAATGGTCGCGGAGACGCCGGCCAGGTATTCCCGTACGTAGAGGCCACCCGCCAGCGCCCCCGGGCCGGCCTGCACGGCGCCGGCAGGGCCCAGCGCCTCCAACGCGGTCGCGCTCGCCCGCTGCCGAAGCTCCGAGCTCAGGAGCTTGGCCGCCGACGCCTCCCTATTCGGCACGCCCCCGCCCTCCTGCACCGAGGCGATGAAGTACGACAGCAACTGGCCCACAAGCACGCCCGTGTACAGATCGGCGACGGCAAAGACGTCCCGCTGCCGACGCGGCCGCCCACGGAGAACCACGGCGAAGTCGTCGAGAAAACGCTTCGTCCCCGCGAAGACGGCGATGCTGGACCGTTCGAAGTCCAGCGTCGCTGCGGTCTGGTACCAGCCGCGGTTCTCTTCGCCCACCAGGTTCACGGCGGGCACACGGACATTGTCGAAGAAGACCTCGTTGAAGCTGTGGCCGCCGGCCATGTTCACGAGTGGCCGCACCGTCACGCCCGGCGCGTGCATGTCGAGGATGAAGTTGCTGATCCCCTTGTGCTTGGGCGCGGCCGGGTCCGTGCGCGCCGCCAGCCAGCAGTAGTCCGAACGATGGGCGTCGGCCGTCCAGATCTTCTGCCCGCTGACGAGATAGTCGTCGCCGTCGCGCACCGCCCGGGTCGTCAGCGACGCGAGGTCGGAGCCCGCACCGGGCTCGCTGAAGCCCTGGCAGTAGTAGCCCATTCCCTCGGTGATCGCTCGGAGGTGCACCCTTCGTTGCTCCTCCGTCCCATAGAGGATCAGGATCGGCCCTACGTAGAAGACGCCCCGCCGGTGCGCGCCGATGGGCGCCTGCGCGTAGGACATCTCCTCGTTGAAGATGACCTGCTCCATGAAGCCCAGGCCTGCACCGCCGTACTCCCTGGGCCAGGCCAGTGCAATCCAGCCGCGCTCGGCCAGCTTCCGCGAGAAGGCGGGCGACCAGCCCATCTCGCCCCGAAGCTCGTCCGAAAACTCGGCGCCGTCGGACAGGTTCTGAGAAACAAAAGAACGAACTTCCTCCCGAAAGGCCTGCTGCTCGGCCGTAAAGCGAATCCGCATCGCCTGCCTCCGGTCCCGCCGCGCCGAAGATACACCGTCTCGCACTCGCCCGGCAGCCGCGCCACCAACCGCCGATCCGCCACCCGCCCGGCGATCGCCCGGATGCAGCACGGAAAAGACGGAAATGACACCGTCATCAGCGTCAATGAGCCGAGACGCAGCTCTTTAGTGAGCGCTAAACTTCAGGCATGGCCTTTGTCAGCGCTTCGCCCCCGAGAGCCCGTGCCCGCCGCACCACGACCGACACCGACGGACCGGCACCGCCCCGGGGGCGCGCCAGCCGCCGGGACAGTCTCTTTGCCGCCGCCCGCCGCGTCCTCGAGCATAAGAACGTCTTCGACGCGACCGTCGACGACATCGTCCGCGAGGCGGGCGTCGCCCGCGGCACCTTCTATATCTACTTTTCCGACAAGTACGACCTCCTCAAAGAGCTCACTGAGATCGCCGTCGCCGAGCACGCGGCCGGGGTCGAGCTGACGCGCCAGCAGTACGAGGACCGCTTCGAAAAGCTGCGTCAGGGCAACGTCACCGCCCTCGAGTTCTGGCAGAAGCACGCCCCGGTCTACCGCTCCGTGTTCCAGCTGGCCATGATCCGGGAGGACTTCCACGAGCTGCGCGAGAAGCTCCAGGTGCCGCTGCGCAAGGCCAACGCCGAGTCCTACCGGAAGGACCAGGAGGCCGGTCGCGGACGGCCCGACGTCGACGCCACCGTGGCCGCCGCCGTCATGAACCGTACCTACGAGCTGATCGTCATGGAGTGGTTTGGCTGGTCGTCGCCGCCCTATCCTGGCGCGACCATTGAAGGCGTCGCCGACGAGCTCGCCCACCTCTGGTACCACGCCCTCTACCCCGACGACGCGACGCCACCGAGCAGCCTTGTCTCCCCCGAACGGCCGGCTCCGCGCGGCTGCCCGGGGGAGCTAACGCCCGTCACACCTCGGCGCCGGTCATGATCTGGCGCAACGGCGGTCCTCCCCGGCGTCGTGCCTCCCGGTAGATCAGCAACCCCGACAGGGCGAGCAGAGCACCCGTCAGCGGCATGCCCACGACCCGGCTCCAGACGATGTATTCACCCACCGAGAGCTGCGCGAGCAGCACCATGCGCACCGCCCCGTGCAGGGCGTCGAACACCGCCCAGACGACCGTTAGCCAGGCGAACAGTGCCGCGTCCGGCCGCAGATGGCCGGCGATCGCCGGCACCAGCTGCCGGGCGATCCCGCCCACAAGCGGCTGACGCAACTGGACGCTCACCAGGTAGAGCGGCACGAACAGGAAGTCGGAGACCGGCCCCGAGGCGAGATACGCCTTCTCGCTCTGCCAGGCGATCCCCACCACCGCCGAGACGGCGACCACGCCGAACCCGAAGGCTGTCAGGCCCCCGATCAGCCGCTGCCGCCGATTCAGCCCGAATACCATCGCGGACACCGCGAACCCGCCCAGGATCGCTGCCCATGCCGGCGCCACGCGGCTCAAACCGAAGAAGACCGCCACCGGCAGCAGGCTGCTGAGGATGCGCAGGTTCACCAGCGTCCTCCCCTGAGGAGTGTACGCCCGGCCCTCCTGACCGGGTTCAGGGCGCCTTCACCTCGCCGCGGTCGAGCTCCCGCAGGTCCAGGGCGTGCTCGGCGGCCAGCCGCGCATAGCGGCCCGGGTTGCCCGTCACCCAGTCCTCCGAGGCCGTCCCCGCCAGCGGCCGCTTGACGACCGCCGGCGTGCCCGCCGCGAGCACGCCCGCCGGGATGACCGTCTCCGGCAGGACGACCGAGCCGGCCGCCACCAGCGTGCCCGCGCCGACCGTCGCCCCGTCGAGCACCTGTGCGCCGTTGCCGATGAGCGCCCGCTCGCCAATCGTCGCCCCGTGCACGACGCAGTTGTGCGCGATCGACACCTCCCGGCCGATGAGCGCGGGGTTGCCCGCCCGGCTGTGCACGACGGCCCCGTCCTGCACGTTGGCGCCCGGGCCAATCTCCGCGTACGACGTGTCGCCGCGCACCACCGCGCCATACCAAACGGACGCCCCTTCGTGGATGGTGACGTCTCCCACGATCGTGGCCGTGGGCGCGATGAACGCGCTCGGATGAATACGAGGCGCGCGGCCCCCAAGGGCATAGATAGGCATCCGACCTCCTCCATGGTGCCGTCCCACGGCCCTGGGCGACTCTACCGCCCGCCGAGGACATGCGCGCGCGGCCTGTTCTCCCACCCGCAACCTGCCGATCAACACGGTGGGAGCCAGGTGGCCGACCCGGACGCGAGACCCCCAGAAAAGATCTCCTTCGTGAGAGTTTCGTGAGAGCTCGCCCTCTAGAGTCCGCCTCGGCTCGAACAGCCACAGGTGGGAGGTATCGACAAATGAAGGCACGTCTCGTAACCGCTGCCGTCGCCCTGGCTTCGCTCGCCACCATCGTCGCGGCGGGTGCGGCCCCGTTCCAGAACTGGTAGGCCGGGAGCCGACCAGTCCATGCACCGCCTGGCGGCCCTCGTCCAGCATCGGTGCTCACCGTTCGCCCGCACCCCGCAGAGGGGCGCGGGCGAATT
>JADLBJ010000027.1 GCA_020847765.1 Dehalococcoidia bacterium | reverse complement strand
GCCGCGCCGCCCGTCAGCGCGGCATGCCGACGACCGCAACGAGAGAGGATGCGTTGAGGCAGGCTGCCCAGACCAAGGATTACTTCGCCGTGCTGGACGTCCCGGCGACGGCGAAGGCCGAGGAGATCAAGGCTGCGTACCGGCGCCTCTCGCGCGAGCACCATCCCGACCGCAGCACCGCTCCGGACGCAAACGCGCGCATGGCCGAGCTCAACGAGGCATATGCGGTCCTGTCGGATCCGGCCAGGCGCGCGAGGCTGCGGGACGAGGCAGTGCGGGCCGAGCGGCAGCGCTCGCGGAATGGTGGCCTGCGCCGTGAGCCGCCGCGGCCCGCGCCGCGACCACCGGAGAGGCCGCCTGCCGAGGGCCGTGGCGCGCCCCAGTCAGCCCGCCTGCCCGACTGGTACGCCTTTCTCGGCGTTTACGACACGGCCAGTGGGGCCGAGATCCTGACGGCGTTGCGCCGCCTGCGCGCCGAGATCGAGGCGGCGAATTACGCCGAGAGCGACGCCTCCCTTCTCGACAGGCAGCTGCGGGAGGCGGCGGACACGTTGCTCACACCGATCCATCGCCGCGTCTACGACGGCGCGCTCTCCGGGGTGCCGCCCCGGCCGGGCCAGTACCCTCACCTGCACGAGGACTGGTATTCGTTCCTGGGGGTTTCGCGCAGGGCGAGTGTGGACGCGATTGCGGCGCAGGTGACGGAGCTAAGCCGTCACAGCCGTCCCGCTTCGTCGGAGTACCGGGAAATAGAGGCCGCCTGGCGGACGCTCCGCGACACGGCGGCGAGGGCGGCTTACAACGCAGCACTTGTGCGGGAAGGGAAGGGCGCGGGCTGAGGCGCGGATCGGACGCTGTCAGTCCATGGCGACGACGAGGTCGCGCAGGCGGCCGAGCGATTCGCGTTGCACGCCCTCGCCGAGGAGATAGCCCTCCGCGCTGCCGTAGTGGGCACGCAGGAGATCGATGAAGCCGGCCATGCGCTCGGGGGGTGTCGCCAGGCGAGCGCGGATCTCCTCGGGCGTGCCCTCCATGTGCCGGTTGGTTGCGCCGGCGTAGGCGATGAGGCGCTCCACGGCGGCGTTGCTGAGACCGTACTCGGTCGCGATGTCGTGCTCGCTGGCACCGAGGACGTCCATCAGCAGGGCGATGAGGACTCCCGTGCGATCCTTGCCGGCGGTGCAATGGATGAGCACCGGATACGAGTCCGCTTCGGCGAGCATCGTGACAGCGCGGGCGAAGCGGCGGCCGCCGACGCGCAGGTAGTGGAGGTAGCGCTCGGGCGTCGGCCCCGTGCCGTAGAGACCGTTGAGCTCGGCGATCATGTCGGCCTGCGTCCCCGTCTCAGGGAAAATCGAAAGGTGGAGCGCGCGGTCGGCGATGGCGTGGGCAGGCGCGGCTGCACCGAGTTCGTCGGGATGGCGAAGGTCGAGCACGCGGGCGATGCGGACCTCTTCGGTGAGCCAGACGCGGTCGGCTTCGGTCATCAGCTCGAGCGCGCCCGAACGGTAGACCATGCCAGGGCGAATGTGGCCGCCGCCGGCGAGCGGATACGGCGCGAGCGGGCGGAAGTTGTGCACGCCTTCCGGCTCGCGGGTGGGACTCGGCTGCATGGGGTGATGGTACCCCGTCGGTCGGCTCTGGTCGTGTCGGAGACCGGCGCCGCGCGATGGCCGAAGGGCGCGTTAGACTGCGGTCATGACCAGACCGAGGACGCGCGCGCTCGTGGCGCTGGCGATCTGGGACGGGGCCTGGAAGGCGCTGGCGGTCGCTGTCGCCGTTCGCAACCGGCAGTGGCGCTGGGTGGGCCCACTGCTCGCCATGAACAGCGGCGGCCTGCTGCCGATGCTCTACCTTTGGCGGTTTGCGGCTGCGCGATCGTCGCCACAGAAGGCAGACCCGGGGCCGCAGTAGACTCGCGGCCACCTCAGGCAAAAGTGAGCGTATGGCTCCCACGCCCTACTACCACGGCATCGTCGTCAGCGACCTTGACGCGTTTCGATCGGCGATCGCTGCCATCGGCTTCGCACCGGTCGCGGGAGAGCATGGCGCGGCGCGCGGCCAGGCCGGTGCGGTGGCACCGTGGCTGGAGCGCGGAACGCGAAGCCTCTGTGTCGCGAACGCGGCAACCGGTCAGCAGTTGCACCTGACGGAGCTGCCGCTGGCACTGCTCGTGCCGCGGCCGGCAGTGGGAGCTGTCCAGGGGGACACGACCATCGGGGTCCCCGCCGCCGGCGACCCGCGCGAGGTCTGCGCCCGCGTGCGCGTGGCGGCCGGCCGCCTGGAGGTGGGAGAACCGGAGGACGTCCTGCGTGAGGACGGAGTGGGGTTCGTGCTCGACGGCCAGCGGTTCGTCGTGACGCGCCGGCGGGAGCCGTTCACGGTGGTCCACTACTCACTGCGGGACTGGCCCCTGGCGCGTCGCTTCTACGAGGAGGTTCTCGGCTACTGCTTCTTTCCGCTGCCGGACCGGGCGGGTGGGGAGCGGAACCGCGTGGAGAACGCCGGCGGCCGGGTCGACCTCTCCGCCAGCCCGGGCACGGTGGTCCCGCCGCCCGGCGCAGGGAAGCGGTATGCGGGCGCGAACTGCTTCCGCCTCCTGAACGCGAAGCTCGCCGGCGCCGAGGAGCGACTGGCCAGCACGGGGCTCGGGCACTGGCTCGTCCCGCCTGCGGGCGGGTTCGCAGTGGCGGCCGGCCCCGCCAACGAGGTGGTGGAGCTGTACGCGGCCAGCGGCTGACGTCCCACACCGGCGCTCTGATACGCTGATGACCATGGCGGACCGCCCGCGGCCCGGCCGGCGCGCATGAACGTCGTCGACGCCCTGATCGTGGTGGCGGGGCTGGCGGCGGTCGTCAACGGGTACTATCGCGGATTGTGGGTCTCGCTCGCGCAGTATGCGGGCGTGCTCGGGGGGCTGGGTGCCGGCGCAGTCCTGGCTCCGATGGCGGGCGACGCCCTTCAGATGACAGACCCCGGCCGCCGCCAGTTGCTGGCAATCGTGGTGGTGGTGGCAGCGATCCTGCTCGGCGTGGCGGCAGGCGTGGCCGCGGCCCGTCCGCTTCGGCGCTGGCTGCTGCAGCTGCCGCTCGCGGCGATGGTGGACAGCCTGCTCGGCGCCGCGCTGTCACTGGCGGTCACGCTGTCGGCCGCCTGGCTGGTCGCCCTCAGCCTGGACTCGGGGCCGAGCCCGGCGGTCGCACGGATGATCCAGCAGTCGGCCATCATTCGCCGCCTGGACGAGGCCGCCCCCGAGCCGCCGGCCTTCGTCGCCCGGCTCGAGGCGATGCTCTCGGCACGGTTGGGGCCGGAGATCTTCGCCGGGCTGGAGCCGTCGCCGTCGCGCCTCCAGCCCCTTCCGGAGACGGTGCGGACGCCGGGCGTTCTCGCCGCTGCCGCCGTCACGGTGCGGGTGGAGGGCCTCGGTTGCGGTGGCCGGCGCACGGGCAGCGGCTTCCCGGTGGCCGCCGGCCTCGTCGTGACGAACGCCCACGTGGTCGCCGGCGCGCGAAACCTCGCGGTGACGCGGCCCGGCGGCGCGCCGCGGGCGGCAACGCTGGTGCTGTTCGACCCCGAGCGCGATCTCGCCTTCCTCGAAGTCGACGGCCTCGGGCTGGAGCCGCTGAGGCTGGGCAGCGGCGAGCGGGGGATGGCAGGCGCGGCCATCGGCTACCCCGGGGGCGGCCCCGAACAGGTCGTCCCCGCGGTCGTCGACGCCGCCGTCGAGGCGCGCGGCCGTGACATCTACAACGCGCAGCTGGTGACGCGCCAGGTGCTCGTCATCGAGGCGGCGGTGCGCCCCGGCAATTCGGGCGGGCCCCTCGTCGACGCCGGCGGCACCGCGATCGGGGTCGTGTTCGCCCAGTCGACGGCGCACGAGGGCGAGGCGTTCGCACTCGCCGCCGGGGAAGTCGCCACCGACCTTCGCCGGCTGCAGGCCGGGGAGCCGACGATCGACCCCCGCGCGGGCGAGTGCGCCGGCTAGGACGGGTCGGCGCCCTGGCGCTCGCGAAGGACGGCGGCCACCACGGCGGCGTTGCAGCGTTCGCCGTCTTTGGCGGCGAAAAGGAGAGTGACTTTCTCCTTCCGCGCGCGGCGGGCAAGGTCGTCGAGCAGCGAGTTGGCTTCCGGTCGGAGGAGCTCGGCCCGGTAGCGGCGGTCGAACTCGGGCCAGCGCTCCGGCTCGTGGCCGTACCAGCGGCGTAGCTCGTTCGAAGGCGCCAGCGTTCGCTCCCAGGCGTCGAGAGCGGCCCGCTGCTTGCTGACGCCGCGGGGCCAGAGGCGATCGACGAGGACGCGGTAGCCGTCTTCGGGCGCGGGGTCGTCGTAGACTCTCTTCGTGACCACAGGCATGGGTGGCTCCTTTCCGCCGCCCGCCTTCTCACCTTACGCCGCCTGCGCGACGGCCGGGGAAACCCGGGCGTCGGTCCCCGAGAACGAACGGGAGAAGTCCCCGGAATCGGCCGAGTTTACAGAGATTTTACAGACCGGTTCCGCGGCGGTGATGTTCGAGGAGATCCACACCCATACGGTCAGCCTGCGGATCAACAGATCCCGAGGGGTTGGTGCGTATGACACGCCTGTCGCTGCGAATTCGCCTGCTGCTGGTCGTCCTTCCGTCGCTGGTCCTGGTGCTCGGCGCCGGAGGTTCCGGGGCGTCCGCCGAGACGAACGGGCCCATCGCCGCCACCGCCCTGAAGTACGTCGGGACGCATGGCGGGCAATGCTGGACCTTCATGCAGCAGGTCGTGTTCGAAGCGACGGGCCGCCATGTCGGTGGTGACTACCGACAGGGGTATTTTGACGCGGGCGCCGTGGAGGTTTCGGCCGACGAGGCGACCAACGGCGACATCATCCAGATTGCCGACGACAGCAACACCTCTCCCTGGGCGTCCTACCCGGGCCTCCACACGGCCATCGTCCTCACGAACCTTGGCGGCCACCGCTTCGACGCCGTCGACAGCAATCAGAACTGGGACGAGATGGTGAACCTCCGTCCCGGGTACGACCCCTACGCCGCCGCCGCCCGCTACGGCCTGCAGGTGCACATCTACCGCGTCAGCGGGAACGCCGCCGCGGCCGTGCCGACCCTCGCCGTCGGCGATGGGGCAACGGTGAGCGCGGATCCCGGCTGCTTGAACCTGCGCGGGCAGGCCGGCCTCGGTGGGGCGATCCTCGACTGCCTGCCGTCGGGCACGACGGTGTCCGTGGTCGACGGGCCGGCCTCGGCAGACGGCTTCGTCTGGGTGAAGGTCGAAACGGCGCGCGGCAGCGGCTGGGTGGCGGCCCGTTATCTGGTGCGCACCCCGGCCGTGGCGCCCGTTCCGACGTCGGTGTCGGCACCCGACAGCCCGAGCGCAGGCGCTGCCGCCGCGCCGGCGATCCTCGCTCACGTCGACAATAGCCCGGGCTGTCTGAACCTGCGCGACGGAGCCGGGCTGAGCGGCCGCGTCGTCGCCTGCCTTGCACCCGGCACGCCGCTGACCCTCCTCGACGCCGGCGCGGCCGTGGCGGCCGACGGCTACAGCTGGGCTCACGTCCGCGGCGACGACGGGGCCGAGGGCTGGGTTGCGAGCTCCTTCCTCATCATTTTGTGACGCGTCCGGCTGGCGGGGAGTGGCGCGCGCCGGAGGCTGTCGTATCCTCGGGTCGATGCACCGTTGCCGGGCGGGCCCGATTCTGACCGCTCTCGGGGTCAGCCTCCTCGCGGCCTGCAGCGGCAGCGAGGGTCCTCCCCCGGCGGCCGCGGTCTCCTCGCCGACACCGGCGGCCACAGCCACCGTCATTCCCCGGACGACGACCGCGTCGCCGTCGCCCCTGGCAACGCCGTCCCCCACGCAGACGGCCACGCCGACGGCGACCCTCGCGCCGGCGGCGGCGCGCGCGGCGGTTCTCCAGGCGGCAGCGACGGTGCTTAACGCGCGCCTCGTCAGCCCCCTCAGCCGGGATGCCTGCCTGGCGGGCAACCCGGCCGGCCAGCTTTGCATCGAACTCGTCCCGGCCGCCCAGGACGTAACGCGGGGACTGGCGCGTTTCGTCGGCGGCGACCCGGCGGGCGGCGCCTTCCGCTTCGTCATGGGGCGCACAGCCGACGGCGCCTGGCAGTTCTGGTTCGGGACGCAGCAGAACTACTCCGTGACGACGACCCTCCCGGGGGACGCGCTCGCCTGTGGCGGCAGCCACGGTGTGGCGATCAGGCAGCAACCCGCGGCGAGCGCCGCCGTAGTCGTCCAGGTCCAGGAGCTGGCGCCGCTACGGCTGGAGGAGTTCGTCCTCACCAGGCCAGGGTCCTTCCCCGGTTCGGGCAGTCGCGGTGAAGGCTGGTACCGCGTCAGCGCCCCCGCCGCCGGCTGGGTGGAGGCTGGCAACGAGACCGACGCCGCCAACCGCGACTGCAAGCTGCGCGACGCCATGGAGGGCGTGCGCTCGGTCGGCTAAGGCCCCCACCGCGCGCGACTTAGAGAGGGCCGACGGCTGCGGCGGAACCCGTCTCCTCGTAGACTCGGCGGGTGCAACTGACACTTGGCTTCCATGGCGGTGCCGGGACGGTGACCGGGTCGCGCTTTCTGGTGGAGACGCCGGACCTGCGGCTGCTGGTCGACTGCGGGCAGTTCCAGGGCCTGAAGGCGCTTCGCCTGCGCAACTGGCGGCGCCCGGACTTCGACCCGCGATGCGTGCAGGCGGTGCTTCTCACCCACGCGCATATCGACCATTCGGGGTACCTGCCGCGGCTGGTGCGGGAGGGCTTTCGCGGGCCGATCTACTGCACGCCGGCGACGCGCGACCTGGCCGACATCCTCCTGCGTGACGCGGCGCGGCTGCAGGAGGAGGACGCCGAGTACGCCAACCGCAAGGGGTTCAGCAAGCACCACCCGGCGCTGCCGCTGTTCACCGAGCACGACGCCGAAGTCGCGCTCTCGCTGTTCGAACCGATCGCTTTCGGGCGGGAGCTGCCCTTGCCGGACGGCGCCCGGGCACTCTTCGCACGTTCGGGCCACATCCTTGGCTCGAGCGTGGTCCGACTCAGCGTCGCCGTCGGGGGGCAGACGACGACGCTCGTCTTCAGTGGGGATCTTGGCCGTTACGACGCGCCCCTGCATCGCGATCCAGAGCCGTTGCCGGCCTGCGAAACGCTCATCCTCGAATCCACCTACGGCGGGCGTACCCATGGCGACGAGTCGCTGGCCGGGAGGCTGCGCCGACCCTTCCGGGAGACAGTCGAACGGGGAGGGCTGGTCCTCATCCCCGCTTTCGCGGTGGCACGGGCGCAGCTCGTGCTGCTCCTGCTGGCGGAGATGATGGACGGCGGCGAGCTGCCGTCGCTGCCGATTCACCTGGACAGCCCCATGGCCGTCGACGTCACCCGCCTGTACGAACGGTACGCGACCGAGGGTGAGCTGGACCCGGACATGCCCCGGCGATTGCGGCGCGTGATGGGTTCGGGGCGCGTGCACCTGCATCGCAGCCGCGACGAATCGCGCGCGCTGAACAGCCTGGCTGGGCCGCGGGTGATCGTCTCCGCCAGCGGCATGCTGAGTGGCGGGCGAGTGCTCCACCACCTGGAGCGACTGTTGCCGGATCCCCGCAACCTCATCGTGCTGACGGGGTACCAGGCGGTGGGGACGCGCGGCCGGTCCCTCCTCGAAGGCGCGACGACCTTGCGCATGCACGGCCGCGACGTCCCGGTGGGCGCGCGTCACCTCGCCCTCGACGGCCTCTCCGCCCACGCCGACCGCGATGACCTGCTGCGCTGGGTGCGTTCCGGCCCGAAGCCGCGGACCGTCTTCCTGGCGCACGGAGAGCCCGAGGAGGCGGAGGCGCTGGCGGCCGCGCTCGCCGGCGCCGGCTACCACGCCGTGCGGCCCTCGCTCGGCGAGAGCTTCGCCTTCGTGCCCGGATCGGGGCGGTGGGCCTCGGCGGGACGACTGGCCTAGCGCAGCCAGCGGCGTAACGAGGCCGCGCTGGATGTGGCCGGCAGGGCCGAGCGAGCCGCCACAGTCGGCACCCATGCGGTCGTCGTAAGGGACACGGGTCGAGCGGCGTTGAACAAGAAAGCTCGCTGCCATCGCCCAAACAGTAGACGGGCCGGCTGGTGGCCGCCCGCGGGCGAGCTCATCTCTTCCCGATCGGGATTATGTGCAACGCGAACAGAAAAGCAGGGATTCCTCGTAGGGACACCTGCAAGAGGCCTTGCTTTGATGGGAAAGGCCGGTGGTATAGTGGCCTCTCCCGGCGCTTGCGGGGTGCCCACCGGCGGTGGGAAGCGCCGCTGGAAGTACCGTGTTGCCCCGTGCCTATCCTGCGAGCCGAAGGACGGTCCACGATTTGACCGAACCTCTCCAGGTTGGCCAGTTCGCCATCGTAGACAGTGAACCGGTCGACCGCGGCCCGAATGCCGGGCTCTTCCGGGGCAAGGGACCCGCCGACGACCGGGCGGAGCTCTTCATCGTGGCCGAAGGGACCACGCCCGCGGCCGAGGCTTTCGCCGGCCACATCGTTTCCGGCGCCGGCCACACCTGGGCGGGGCTCGACATGAGCCTGACCGGCTCCTTGCGCCGGCTCTTCGACGACGCTCAGGGGAGCCTGCGCGACTGGAACCGCAAGAGCATCGCGCAGCACCACGTGAGCATTGGCCTGACCTGCTTTGCCCGCCGGGGAGGGCAGGACGTCATCGCCCAGGCCGGTCCTTCGGCCGCGTTCCACTACTCCGCAGGCACGGTCACGCCCTACTTCACGGACGAGGAGCATGGCCGTCCGCTCGGTGCCGGTGGGGGGAGCGAGCCACAGCTCACGCGCGTCGCCTTCGCACCGGGCGACCGAATGCTGCTCATCTCGACGGCGGCCCTCCGAAACCTCGACGACGAGCTCATCGAGGGAATTCTGGCGCTCCCCGAGGAGCAGATCCTGCCGAACCTCTACCGCCGATTGGAGCACCTCCGGCAGCTGACGGTGCTGCTCGTCACGTGTCCGGGTGGCGGCGCGTCGACGACGCGGCCAGGTGTGATGGAGGCGGACGCCCCTGTCATCGACGCGACGAGCGGCGGTGTCATGCCTGCGCTGCCGGAGCCGGATATGGAGCGCCCTGGCCCGTCGGCACCCCCCTCCTACCAGCCGAGCCTGTTCATCCAGCGAAGCGAGAACGCCGTGGAGCTGGCGCGGCGCCAGTTGCTCGAGGTGACGGCTCGGGCCCGCCATGCGCGAGCCATCCCGGGGGAGGCAGTCGAGGCGATGCCCGCTCCCCTGCGCCGGGCATCCGGCGACAACCCCCTTGCGCGCCTCGCCGCCGAACGCCAGGCGCGTGTGGCGCTGGCTGCCCTGGCTCCTGCCGCGAGCCATGGCAGTCGGGCCTCCTGGCGGCCCGTGACAGGCGCGCCGGGCTACGGCGACGTCTTGGCGGACAGCCGGCGGTCGCATCGGCGCCGGGACAGCTTCTCGCGCGGGCTGGTGCGCGAAGAGCCCCCGCCGCGCCCAGCGGTCATCCTCGACGACGTGCCCCTCGTGGACGAGCTGGCCGAGGGCGCCCGCGCGCGCCCGATCGTCGTCAGCGCAGTGAGCGAGACGATCGCCGGCGAGAACGCAGCGACGATCAGCGGCGGTGGCTCGCTCGTGCGCGTCCGCGGGGGGATGTCGGGCCGCTGGAAGGGCGGTGGTGCCCTCTCCACGCGGGGCGCGACGACTATCGGCTCGCTGCCGCCCACCTGGCTCATTATCGTCATCGGCCTCGGCGTCCTGCTGACGATCGTCGGCTTTCTCACCGTGCCGGGCCTGCTGAACAAGGACGAGGCGGCGCGCTACGCGTCCCTGCTGGACAGTGCCTACCAGCGACTTTCCACGGCGCGCGCCGTGCAGGACCCGGCCGACCGGCGGAAAGCGCTGACCGAGGCGCAGGCCCTCCTCCTCGAAGCACGCGACGCGCCGAACCACACGCCCGAGGCGGACCAGCTCCTGAAGGACGTGGCCACGGAGCTCGGCGCCATGGACGCGGTGCGCTCGCCCCAAGCGGTCGAGGTGATCGCCAGCCTGGAGCAGTTCGGCGACAAGCCGGTGGCGGCAGTGCGCCTGACCATTGGGCGCGAGGCCGCCTACATCCTGGATGCCGCCTCGAGCCAGGTGATCGCGCTCACCATCGGGACCGCTGAACGGAAGATCGTCTTCGGCGAGGACAAAGACGCGAAGCGGAGCCGGCCGATCGCTACGGCCTATCTGGACGGGAATGACCTCGGCGAGCCCTCGCTGCTCGTCGTCGACGCGGGGCGCGCGCTCTGGGCATATTCGCCGGGGAGCGGGCTGCGGCAGGTCCCCTTTGCGGCGCCGCAGTCGCTCCAAGTGACGGACATAGCCGTGTACGGGAGGGACCTGTACGTGCTCGACGCGGCGCAGTCGGCCGTCTACCGCTTCGCGATGGGCGACGGCGGCTATGCGTCGCCGCCCGCCAAGGTGCTGGAGACCACGGACCTGGCCGCCGCTCGGCGGCTGATGGTTGACGGGGAGATCGTTACGTCAGACGCCAACGGCACACTCCACCGCTTTGCGGCGCAGTTGGCGCTGGTGCTGTCGGAGGCGGGAATCGACCGAAAGCTGGCGGCACCCGACCTTGCCCAGCCGCTTACGCCGAACGGCGACCTGGCCGTGCTGGACGCGCCGAACGACCGGATCGTCGTCTTCCACCGCGACGGGACGTTTGCGTACCAGTTCCGCCACAAGGACTTCCAGGCGACGAGCGCCTTCGCACTACGGGACGGGAGCGGCTACGTCTTCAGCGGCGGGAAGCTGCGCCGGATCACCTGGTAACGCCACCGCGGCGAGAGTGACGCGGTCCGCGCTATGCTGCGGCCGTGGAGATCCAGCGGCGCCGCTATCTCCTGCGGGGACGCGTGCAGGGCGTGGGCTTTCGGCTCTTCGCCGCGACAGCGGCCCGGCAACTGGCCCTCACCGGCGGCGTACGGAACCTCCCGGACGGCCGCTCGGTGGAAGCGACCGCCGAAGGGCCAGCGGCCCAGCTCGATCGCTTCGGCAGGCTGTTGCGCGAAGGCCCGCCCGGCGCCTTCGTGGCCGAGTGGGAAGAGAATCCAATCGCCCGCGACGGAAAGCTCGAAGGTTTCGCGGTCTGGCACTGAGCGCGTGTCAGGCGCCGGGCTCGTGGGCGCGGCCGGAGAGCCGCTGGGGCCGCAGGCGCCAGGGAACCATGCCCAGGCGGGCGAACCGCTGCTCGAGCTCCTGCTGTGCCCAGGCCGGCGCGTCTGCCAGCTGGCGGCGAAGCTGCCCGGCGAAGGGGCCGAACTCGGCCGGGTCGTGCAGCGTCTCGAACTGCCCTTCGCCGGTGACGCTCGACCACTGCCAGGGGCCGGTGGTCGCCGAGGAGTCGATCTGAAAGGCGGCCGACGCATTGAGCTCGGCCATCCGCGTCTTGCGGCCCGGCGTCGTCAGGCCGCAGAGGGCCTCTTGGAACCAGGTGAAGAAGACGGGGACGACGTAGACCTCGCCGCCAGCGGCGAAGCCCAGGCGGACGACGCGCTCGGTAGCGAGCACCTGCTCGATTTCTTGGCGGCTGAACTCGCGAAATCCCATCGCCCGAGCATACGGCCCACCGCCGAAGCGGTCAGGCGGCCGCGTTACGTGCCCGCCGGGCCGACGATGCTGATGGGCATGCCGAGGGCTCCCTGGCCGAGGGTCTGCAACAGCTGATCTGTCTTCCAGGCCATGACGTTGCCCCCCATCAGGTCGCGGAAGACCCGCTCCAGCGGGCGGGAGCGGACGTACGCATGGGCGCCACAGACGCGCATCGAGCCCATCGCCACTTCTTCGCCCATGCGGCGCAGGTGGTAGACCGTGCGGACCATCGCCCGCGTGAACTGCTGGGGCGACGGGAAGGGCCTGTCGAGCCGCCGGACGAGGTCCCCGAGGACGGCACGGCCTGTTTCGAGCCAGTGCTCCATTGCGCCGAGACCGAGCTGTGCCCATGGCTCCTCAGCGCGAAAGCCGACCGGCGCACCGCCGACGTCGGGGGTGGCGAGATATCCGTGCCGCTCGCGCACGTAGGCGACGGTGAGGTCGAACGCGGCCTGAGCGAGGCCGAGCCAGATGGCGAGGATCCCGAGCGCACCCCGTGCGCGGTCCTGCGTGAGACCGCCGACCTGACCCTGGGCGAGCACTTTCATCAGGGCGGCCGGAATGACCAGCGCCTCGCTCTTGGGGACGACGAGGCCTTCGCAGACGATGTCGTGGCTGGCCGTGCCGCGCATGCCCATGGCGTCCCAGTTGTTCAGAATGCGGAGCCCCGCGTCGCTGGTGCGGGGAAGCGCGAGAGCGACGTCGGCCTCGTTGCCTTCGCCGCGGTCGACAGTGGCGCCGATCATGACGTAGGTCGCGCCTTCGCTCATTGAGGCGAAGCCGGCACGGCCGTCGACGATCAGGTGGTCGCCGTCCTCCCGCATGCGGTAGCCCGCGCGACGGCTGTCCAGTTCGCCGGTGGGCACCGATCCGGGGCCGCAGATGAGCGCGCTGTTGCGGGCGACGTCTTCGAGGACGGCGTTGCGTCGTGGAAAGGGCGGAAGGAAGGAGAGGAAGTCGGCGATCAGGATGTGCATGTTGAGGGCGACCGCGGTCGAGCCGTCGCCGTAGGCGATCTCTTCAGTCACGCGCAGCTGGGTTTCGACGCTGACGCCGAGACCGCCGAGGCTGCGAGGCAGCGCCATCCCCGGGATGCCGAGCGCCTTGAGCTCGGCCACGTTCTCGGCCGGAAAAGAGCCTTCGCGGTCGATCCTCGCGGCGCGGTCGGCGAATGGGCCGTGCGCCAGAGCGCGGACCTTTTCGACCAGCTCGGTCTCCCACTGTTCCATGCAGGTTTCCCCCTATCCTGGTTGCCGTAGGCTAGCACGGCTCTCGCGGCGAGCGATCTACACGCGGCAGCCGTAGGAAACGGGCAGGCGAGCTCGGCACGGCCCGCCGCGGGTTGGGCTCAGGGGCGATGCCCGAGGAGGTCGGCGGCGCCACCCTCGGCCAGGGCGCAGGCGCGCACGCCGCGCGCGTGGAGGTAGCTCGCCGCCATCGTGGCACGCTGGCCGCTGGCGCAGACGAGGAGGACTTCGCCCTCGCCGAGCGTCGGCGCCCAGGCGGCGAGCTCGTCTATCGGCCGCACGAGCGCGCCGGGCAGGGGCAGCGCCTGCTGCTCCGTGCTGTAGCGCACGTCGAGCACAGGCAGCCGGCCGGACGCGAGCAGTGCCGCGGCCTCTTCGCGAGTAACGACGGGGACGGAGAGAAGGGGCCGACCGGAGTCCTGCCAGGCAGCGAAGGGCAGGTAGCCGCGGACTTCCTCGTAGCCGATGCGGAAGAGGTCGACGGTGACGCGTTCG
>JADLBJ010000220.1 GCA_020847765.1 Dehalococcoidia bacterium | reverse complement strand
GATCTGCATGATGTTCACGCGGTCGGACGCAAGGTGCGTACCCTTGCTGCCCGTGTAGGTGACATCGAGGACGAGATTGCTGGGCAGGACGCGTGCAACGGCGAGGTTCCAGTTCCCGCTCTGGGGCAGCATCGCGATTTCTTCCGCGCCGTACCATGGAATGCCAAAGCCGGCGTTGAAGCCAGGATTCAGAATCGGCGGCGCTTCCCAGGTCGGGAAGCCCTGGTCCCACATAAATGCCGGCGTGATGCCCTGATCGGCCGAGCTCCAGCTTGGGGAGTTCGCAAAACCGTTGCTGGCTCCCGCTAGACCGGGCACCTTAACGGTGGAGTAGAAGATGCCGCCGCCCGCCCGGATGACGGTCTTGTCGTTCATCTGGAAAGCAAGTCCAGCACGGGGCCCCCAACCGGCGGCGGTGTTGTGCAGATTTCGCCGGCCTTCGCGTCCCGGACCGGTGCCCAGGAAGCGCAGAGCGCCCGGATAGCCGTTGGCCGCCGGGTTCGGCAGCGTGGGGTCGAAATAGGAGAACTTGTCTGCTTTCTCCGTCACGGACAGGTTCATTTCGTAGCGGATGCCGAAGTTCGCAGTCAGGCGCGAGGTGATCTTCCAGTCGTCCTGAACAAAGAAGGCGTGATATGGGAAGCGGAGTTGCTGTGTGAACGGCACGCTGAAGCCGCCGTTGTCGACGGCGCCGAGCAGGAAACTGGCGAACGCGTTGCCCGTGTTGCCGGTGTTGTCGGCGGGACGCGCCGTCTCCAGGCGGTGGAAGAAGACGTCACCAGCCTGGCGGTTGCGGTTATTGGTGTTCAGCATCATGAGCTGTCCGCTGTAGCCGAACTTGAAACTGTGCGATCCGCGGATCCAGTTCAGGTTCTCGTCGATGCCGTAGACGGTGTGGTATTCATCCCACAGCTTGGCGCTCTCCCAACCGTAGTAGTTGTCCGAGTTGAAGCGGACGCTGGGGAAAGAACCGTTGTAATAAGGATTGTTCCGGATGCCGCCACCGAGTTTGTCACCCCAGTTCTGGCCGAAAGGGACGGCCGTAATGTCGTGCTCAGGGTGCGTCAGGCGGTGGAATCCAATGGTCAAAGTGTTAACCAGGGTGGGGGTGAACAGGTGCGTGTCGTTGATGCGCGCCACCTTGCCGTAATACTGGTCACCACGGTAGTAGATGCGGCCGGCTAGGGGATACGGAAGGCGTCCACCGAAGTTATCCGGGTTGGACGGATCCTGGTCGTACCCGTTGTTGTAGTAGACGCCGTTCTGCGAGTAGGTAAAGCTGAGACGATTTTTGGAGCCGAAGTTGTGGTCGAGCTTCAGCAGGTAGGCGTTCTCAATTCGCTTGGTGGG
>JADLBJ010000026.1 GCA_020847765.1 Dehalococcoidia bacterium | reverse complement strand
CTGGGCGCCTTCGAGCAGGACGTAGTCGCCATGCTGGTGGGCGTCCAGGACGATCTCCTGAACGTCGGCCACGTAGGGGCGGAGGCGACGCCCGAACTCGAGGTAGCGCTCCAGGCACGAGTCGAAGGCGATCGGCGCACCGCCATAGACACCCGTGATAACGCGGTTCTGGTAATCGAGCACTGTCCGGATGCGGGCCATCAGGTCTTCGGGCTGGAGGAGGTCGGCGACGCGGATGCCCCGCCGGGCGACCTTGTCGATGAAGCACGGGCCGACGCCCTTGCCCGTCGTGCCGATGGCGGCGTCCCCGCGCAGCTTCTCGTCGAGCTGATCGATGAGCTTGTGCCAGGGCATGATCAGCTGGGCCCGGTCGCTGACGACGAGCTTGCCGGTGTCGATGCCCTTCGCCTCGAGGTTGTCGATCTCGTCGAGCAGAACCTCCGGGTCGATGGCGACACCATTGCCGATGACGCAGGTCTTCTCGGGATAGAAGATGCCTGCCGGCACCAGGTGGAGCTTGAACTCACCGCGGTCGTTGACGATGGTGTGGCCGGCGTTGTTCCCGGCCGAATAGCGAGCGACGATACGCGCTTTCCGCGCGAGCAGGTCGACGATGCGGCCTTTGCCTTCGTCGCCCCACTGACCGCCGACGACGACGACAATAGGCATACGGACACACTCCGGGCCTCCCATAGGGGGAGGCCCGTTGAGGCATTTTAGCGGCCCGACGCGTTGACGGCCAGATGGCGGGGCGTCATGCACGCGAAGGCCGCGGCGAAGGAGGCCAATCAGATGGCGCGGCCGCGCAGCTCCTCGTTCCTTTTCGGCTTCGCCGTGAGCGTGTCGAGCAGCTCCTGCCAGTAGTTGCTCAGGACGAACTGCCCGGCCAGAGAGGCGGCTACGGCCGTCCCGACGATGAACCAGTCGCCGACGTGCACGCGGTGAAACTCGAAGAACGAGCGCAGCGACGGCGTGTAGATCGTCATGAGCATGGCGGCACCGAGGGCGAGGGTCAGAGCGAGGGTGAGGACGGGCCGGGTCAGGCTGCGCCAGGAGGCTCCTTCGAAACCGAGGACTTCAAGCATGAAGAAGAGACCAGTGATGCCCACCGTGAGCGAGACGAGCGTGCGTGCCTGGTCGGTGCTGCGCCCGAGGAAGCCTTCCACGAGGAGGTGCACGAGCACCGCCGCAACGGCTAACGCGAACGAGGCGGGGAGAGCGAAGCGGAGCACGTTCCGTGTGAAGTCGCGACCGGCGTCAGGCGGCGGCACGCTGACGGAGATGAAGATCGCCGGGATGCCGAGCGTCAGCAGCGCGGTCACGGTGCCCTGGCGGGGAAGGAACGGGAAGTCCAGGCCGAGCATGTTCGTGGCGACGATGAGGAGGTAGGCGTACAGGCTCTTGGCCAGGAACAGCTTGCTCAGGCGGGCAGCGTTGCCGAGGACGGCCGTCGCTTCGCGCGCGCCACGGATGAGGGCGTTGAAGGAATCCTGGAGGAGGACGATGCCCGCCACCGCGCGCGCTGTCGCCGTGCCCGAGGCCATGGCGACAGCCACGTCGGCCGTGCGCAGCGCCTGCACGTCATTGGCGCCGTCGCCGACCATGGCGACGAAGTGGCCCTGCTCGCGCAGGGCGCCCACGATCTGCGCCTTCTGAGCGGGGGCGATGCGGCCGAAGACGCTGTTCTCATCCACCGCACGGGCGAACTCGCGCTCGCTGAGCCCGTAGAGGTCGTTGCCCGAGATGACGCCGCCCCTGGTCCTGATGCCAAGCTGCTTGAGCAGGGCGGCGACCGTATGGGGATTGTCGCCGCTGATGAGCTTCGGCTCGATCCCAAGCTTTTCCATCATGGCGAAGGCCTGGCGAACTTCCGGCCGGAGGACGTCGCCCAGGGTGATGAGCGCGAGGGGCGTGACGGAGCCGAGGGGCTGGCCGGCATCGGGCAGACCCTCGATCTCGGCGAAGACGACGCCGCGCAGACCGGTGGTGCTTGCTGCCTCGTAGGCATCCTGCAACCCTTCCGCGTCCCTGGCGTGCGGCAGGACGGTCTCCGGTGCGCCGAGGACGAACACGCGCCGCTCGCCCAGACGTTCCAGGCGCATCGCGCTCCACCGACGCTCCGAATTGAAGGGAACGGACCCGGCCGGGCGCGACTCGTTGGCGTCCTTGCCCAGTGCGTCGGCGAGAGCTCCCGCCGTTTTGCTGTCGCCCGCGCTGGCGAGGACGAAGGAGGCGAGCCAGGGCCGTGCCGACTGCTGGCCGGGGGCCCAGATCACGTCGTGCAGGGTCAGTCGATTGGCCGTGATCGTCCCCGTCTTGTCCAGGCAGATGACGTCGGTGTAATTCAGCGCCTCGACCGCGTTGATGTCCTGAACGATGGCGCCCGAACGCGAGACGCGCACAGCGCCCACCGCAAAGGCGACCGTCATACCGAGGAGGAGGCCCGTGGGGACGACCGTCGTCACGGTCGCCGTCGTCGCCTTGATCGACTCGGCGAACCCCTTGTCGCCGACGTTGTAGGAGATCATCAGGAGGACGGCGAGCACACCGGTGGCCGTGAGCAGCACGCGGAGGATGCGCTTGAAACGCACCTGGAGCGGCGTGGAGCGCTTGACCAGCTCGCGCGCGTCGGTCGTGAGCTTGACGGCATAGGAGTTAGCGCCCACCTGCTCGGCGGTGTAGTAGCAGTCGCCGGCCGTGCAGAAGCTGCCGGAGCGCAGCTCTTCGCCGGGGCCCTTGCGGACGGAATCGGACTCGCCGGTGAGGAGCGACTCGTCGACCTCGCACGAACGGGCGACGACGCGGCCGTCGGCGACCACCTGGTCGCCCTGCTTGAGGTGGAGGAGGTCGCCCTGAACGACGTGCTCGGCAAGGATCGGTGTCTCCACGCCGTCGCGGACGACCGTCGTCTGCGGTGCAGTGAGGGCGACGAGCTCGCGCAGGGTGCGGACGGCGCGCAGTTCCTGGATCGTGGAGACGGCAACGTTGGCGGCGACGACGACACCCACGAAGAGGCCGTCGCGGAACTCGCCGACGGCGAAGAGCGCGACGATCATGGCGGCCAGGACGACGTTGAAGAAAGTCAGCGTATTGGCCCGGACGACGTCGGCGTCCGTGCGCTGACGAGACGTGTCGACGTTCGCAAGGCCCGCTTCGGCGCGCGCCCGAGCGTCGGTGGTGGTGAGGCCGCGCAGATCGGCGGGAAGCGACGGCGGTGACGAGACCTGCGCCATGCGGCAAGCGTGCGCGATCGTGCGGCAGCGGAAAAGTGGCCGGGATGCAGCGGCGAGACCTCGGTCACGCGCTGTCACAGAACTGTCAGCCGGGCCGCCGGTCGGCGGCGCCCGGCGCGAGGCTTGCGGTGAGACGCTCGAAGGAGCGACAGGAGGTACGACCTATGGTTGAAGCGACAAAGATCAAAGAGCACATGCCGGTCGTCTGCACGAACAACGAGCAGTTTGGCACGGTCGACCACGTCGACGCGGGCGGCACGATCAAGCTGACGAAGGACCAGCGCGGCCAGCATCACTGGATTCCTATGAGCTGGGTGACCAGCGTGGACGACAAGGTCCACGTGGACCGGCCCGGCGACCAGGCAATGCGCGAATGGATGAGCACGCCGCCGGAGGGCGCCCAGTACTGATCCCGCTCGCAAACAGAGCGTAAGGGGGCACGTTCGCAAGACGTGCCCCTCCCTTTGTGAGCGGGCCGAACCGCCTTGCTCGTCGGCAAGGGCATAGGCGTTTATACTTTTGCCGGGATGGAGAGGGACCCGTTGCTGCGCAAGGCGCAGGCCGACGTGGTGCTCGAGCGCACGGCGGCCCAGCTGCGGAGCCTCCTTCAGGAGGCCTGCGCGGAGCTGCGACCGTTCCCGCCGTTCCCGAACGCGCTGTTCACGGACGCGATCGAATGTGAGGAGGGAGCGGCGGCCACCGCCGACCGCGGCTGCGTCGTCGTCTGCGAAGACGGCGAGCTGTACGAGCTGGAATTCGGGATCGACCACGAGTCGATCGAGATGACCGGCTCCTGGGATCCCGTGACCGCGCGCAAAGAGACTCGCAAGAAGCGGGACCTGCACCCTCGAGATTACGTCGTCTACGCCTACAACGGCCTGGTCGCGGTGACGGAGCACTTGCTGGAGCGCGCCGCCGCAGAGGAGGAGCGCCCGTGAAGAAGCAGCTGCGGCGTCTGGTCATCCTGCTCCTGCTGGTGGCCACGGGGGTGCTCCTCTGGCGATGGTGGCGCAGCAGACAGGAGGTGACGGCGCGCGAGCCGGCATGGCAGAGTCCCGTCGTCGAAGTCCCCGTCACAACGCCAGAACCTGGCAGCCAACCCCCGGCCGACCTGGCGGGCGAAGCCCAGTACAGTGCCCCGGAGCTCGCCACCGAGCCCGCCGTCGCCGAGGCCGAGATCGAAGCAGAAGCAGCGCCGGAGACCCTGCCGCTCGCGAGCGACCTGGCAGGCGAAGCCCAGTACAGTGCCCCGGAGCTCGCCACCGAGCCCGCCGTCGCTGAGGCCGAGATAGAAGCAGTCGCGGCGCCCGAGCTGCTGCCGCTTGTGAATGACCTGGCGGGCGAAGCGCAGTACAGTGCCCCGGAGCTCGCCACCGAGCCCGCCGTCGCCGAGGCGGAGGTCGAAGCAGCAGCGGCGCCCGAGCCGCTGCCGCTCGCGAGCGACCTGGCAGGTGCCGTCGCGGCCGAAGAGCCCGCGAGGGAATTGCCGACCGCCGGGTCGACGGTCGAAGAGTCGATCAGTGGCGAGCGGGAGTTGACCGGCGCGATCGAAGAGGCGCTGGCGGACGTGGCGCCGCCGCCCGTCGTCCCGCACACGGGGCGCGACGCCGAGTCATACCTCGACGAAGGGAACGTCTACTTCAACGTGGGGCAATACGGCCTGGCGATCGACCGGTATTCGCGGGCCCTGGAGATAGACCCCGGGCTAACTGCCGGGTACTACAACCGCGCGAACGCCCGCACGCGCGCGGGCGAGTACGACGGCGCGCTCGAGGATTACAACCGGGCGCTCGCTCTCCAGCCCGACGACGCCGACGCGCTCAACAACCGGGGCATGCTGCACCTCTATCGCGAGGCCTACGACACAGCGCTGGCCGACTTCAATGCCGCCCTGGACATCAACCCGAACGACACCACGGTGATGGTGAACCGGGGACTCGCCTGCCTCCACGGCGGCGACCCGGCACGTGCGCTGGCTGATTTTCAGCTGGCCGCCGCCAACGACCCGGAGGACGCCGCCGCCCATTACGGAGCGGGCCAGGCCGCGGCCGTTCTGGGTGACAGGGAGGAGGCGCTCAGCCGGCTGCGACGGGCGCTCGCGCTCGATCCCGCCTACGCGCGTGAAGCGGCGGCCGACGCGAAGCTGGCGGCGTTGCAGGGCGACAATGAGTTTCTGCGGTTGCTGCGCGAGACCGGGAGCCGCGCGAACTCCTAGGCGTCGGGCCGCGACGCGTCCAACCGGGTGCGCGCCTCTCGTCCGCGGGCGTAGGCGGGCGCTTCCAGCGGCAACCTGGCGCTGTAGCGGAAGCGGGCGCGGGCCAGATCCCTGAGATAGCGCACGAAGAAGCGCAGGACGCCGAGTTCCTGGTACTGCCCCACGTGCACGAGCTCGTGGGCGAGGAGGGCGCGGTCGCCAGAGCGGTCTCCCCGGGCGAACCAGACATGCTTGCCCAGGGTCAGCGCACCCCGACGTCGCCAGCGCAGGTACCAGCTGACCGGCCCGCCACAATGGAGCCGGACGGCAGCCAGTTCGACACCGGAATCGACGAGGCCCGACTCGCCGAGCCACACCCTGTCGTCGGGGGCGATGCGGCGGGGCACCTCAGGCGCCCTCCTCACCGGACGCCGGCCGCCAGGGGACATCAGCGGAGCGCGCGGTTCTCGCGGTAGGGCGTGTCGCGCCATTCGAGCGCAGCTTTGAGCCCGCCGCCCTGCTCGAACGACTCGCGCATCTTGTCCTGCCACTGGTAGGCCTGGGCTGTGTACTGACCGGCCGCGTCCAGGTCGGTCGAGCTCCGGACACTCGAGTAGATGCCCATGTTCTCGTAGAAGCGGTTCATGTTGAGCTTGAGGATGGCGAGATGGTCGGCGGAGAGCGTGGCGATACGGTCGGCAAGGGCGACGGTGCGCTCCTCCAGCTCCTCTTTCGGCCAGGCATGGTTGATCATGCCGACGCGCTCGGCTTCGCGGCCGGAAACGCTGTCGCCCGTGTAATAGAGCTCCTTCGCCTTGCGCATGCCGATGACGAGGGGCCAGATCACGCCCGTGCGGCTTGTACCGAGACCACGCAGCCCGGGGTGGCCCAGCTGCGCGTCGTCCGCCGCGGTGACGAGATCGGCCATCATCGCCAGCTCGCAGCCACCCGCGAGGGCGTAGCCGTGCACCTGGGCGATCGTTACCTTGGCCATATTCCAGAAGTACATGTGGATGTCGGTGATCTGCTGCATGCCTGTGCGGATGCCCATGAGCAGCCGGCGGCCATGGTCGTCCGCCTGCTGGTACCGGCGGACGATGGCGTCGGAGCCGCCGCCGCGCGCAGCCAGGTCATAGCCGGCGCTGAAGGTGCGGCCGGCACCGCGGAGCACGACGACGCGGACCGACGGGTCGGCCTCGTAGTCATGCAGGGCGCCGTTCAGCTCGAACAGCAGCTCCTGGGAAAGAGCGTTCATCTTTTCGGGCCGGTTGAGCGTGATCCGGCCGACGCGGCCGTCGGTACCGACGCGATCCAGCGCGAGGTTCTCGGGGGTGCCCATGTTGTGCCTCTGCTCCTCGTCCGAGGGTGGGCTGCACGCTACGGGCCGAAGCGCGGCGACGCAAGCGCGCCCGGCGTTCGGGGTCCAAGCGGCCGCCCACGCGCTAGCCGTCAGGCGCCCCCGCGCAGCCGCAGGTCGGACGAACGGTCGGCCTGCGCCAGTGCCAGCTCGACCAGCTTCACCGCTGAGCGCTCCATGCCGGCGAAGCCCGCGCCCACCGTCTGCCCTTTCAGGTAACGCGCGTAGATGCCCTCCGTGATGACGGCCAGCTTGTAGTTCGCGAACACCTGGTAGAAGTCGATGTGCTCCACGTTGCGCCCGCTGCGCTTCCCGTACTCCGCCGCGATCTCCGCCCGCGTCAGAAAGCCTTGGCGCGCGGTTACGCGCGCGTGGGGGCGGATGGCCAGCCGCTCCGGTGGGTCGTCCTCGTTCCCCCAGTAGACGAGCGTCCAGCCCAGGTCAGACAGTGGGTCGCCCAGCGTCGACATCTCCCAGTCCAGCACGGCGATCACTTTCCCCGGGTCGTCATAGCCCAGGATCATGTTCCCCAGGCGATAGTCGCCGTGCACGACGGTTGGCGGCGGCGAAGGGGGAATGGCCGCGTTCAGCCTCCGGATCAGCTCGTCGATTGCCGGCAGATCCGCCGTCTTCGAACGCTCCCATTGCTGCGCCCAGCGGCGCACCTGGCGTTCCAGGTACCCCTCCGGATGCCCGAAGTCGCCCAGGCCGACCGCCTCGTAGTCGACGCTGTGCAATTGCACGAGCGTGTCCACCAGCGCCAGGCTCATCCGGCGGCGCTCTGCCGGCGTCGCGGCGTAGCCCTCTGGCATCTCCGAAACGAGGATCACGCCGTCGCGAAAGTCCATCACGTAGAACGGAAAGTCGTTCACCGCTGAGTCCTCGCAGAGCGCCAGCGGAAGGGGCGCGGGGAAGCCCGCTTTCGCGAGGCCTGTGAGCACGCGGAACTCGCGCACCATGTCGTGGGCCGTCGGCAGTACATGCCCCAGCGGCGGGCGGCGCAGTACCCAGACGCGGCCGCCCCCGGTCACGCGGTAGGTCAGGTTGGAGCGCCCGTCACCGATCAGTTCGAACGTGAGTGGCGCCGCGCCGCCCTCGAGATGCTCGGCGAAAAAGCGTGAGACGTTCTCGTAGTTGATGCCCGGCACGGTCTCGGTCATGCGCGTCAGTATAGGCTGCTCGGTGCGCGCCTTCCTCAGGCCGAGACCCTGACGTCCCACCCGCCGCGTGTGACAATAAGCGGCGCCGTGGATGCGCCTCCCCCTGGACGTGTCTGGATCGTGGGCGCCGGCCCGGGCGACCCCGGCCTCCTGACGCTCGCCGCCGCGCGGGCGCTCTCGCATGCCGACGTCGTCCTCTACGACGCCCTCGCCGCGCCGGCCCTCCTCCGCCACGCCCCGCCGGCAGCGGAGCTCGTCTACGTGGGGAAGCGCGCCGGTAGCCACGCGCTTCCCCAGGCGGAGATCGAAGGCCTGCTCGTCGAACACGCCCGCGCAGGCAAGCAGGTTGTGCGCCTCAAAGGAGGTGACCCGTTCGTGTTCGGCCGCGGCGGCGAGGAGGCTCTCGCCTGCCGCCGCGCTGGAATCCCGTTCACCGTCGTTCCCGGCGTCTCCTCCGTCGTGGCCGCACCCGCCTACGCCGGCATCCCCGTCACGCACCGTGGCCTGGCCAGCGCGTTCATGGCGATCACGGGCAGCGGCGCCGCCGCCGAGGCGGACTCGGTCGATTGGGAGGCGGCCGCCCGGGCCGACACGCTCGTGATCCTCATGGGCGTGGCCACCCTTGCCTTCGCCATGGAACGCCTGCAAGCGGCCGGCCGCGACCCCGGAACGCCCGCCGCCTGCGTCCGCTGGGGCACCCGGCCCGACCAGCAAGTCGTCGTCGGATCGGTCGGCACCATCGCCAGCCGTGCTGCGGCCGCGAAGCTGGAGTCACCCGTCGTCACCGTTGTCGGTGCCGTCGTTGGCCTCGCCGAGGCACTCGCCTGGTATACCCCCGGGCCACTTGCCGGCCGTCGCGTGGTGGTGACGCGTGCTCGCAGCAGCGCCGGCCGCCTCGCCACCCTCCTCGAGGACCGCGGCGCCTTCGTGATAGAAGCCCCCGTCGTCCGCTCGGAGCCGCTGCCGTCCTTCACACTGGCGGGTCGCCTGCCCGCGCCATGGAACTGGATCGCGTTCACGAGCGCGAACGGTGTCGCCGCCTTCTTCGCGGCGCTGGCCGGGGCCGGGGCGGACGCTCGCGCACTGGCCGGCGTGCGCCTCGCTGCTGTCGGCGACGCCACGGCCACCGCTCTGCGCGAGAACGGCCTCCGCCCAGACTTCCTCCCGTCCTGCTCCTCGGCCGACGCCCTCGCACGCGAGCTTCCAGACGTCGCCGGCACCCTTGTGCTACTGCCGCTGTCCGCCCTGGCCGGCGAGCGGCTCGCCAGCTCCCTCCGCGCGCGGGGCGCCGTGGTGGAACAACTAGACGCCTACACGACGCTCCCTCAGCCACTCGACGACGAGCGACTGCGCGCTCTCGCCGAGGCCGACGCCGTCGCCTTCACCAGCGGCTCGACAGCCCGGGCCCTTCATGCCGCGCTCGGCAGTGCCCCGCTGCCCGCCTCAGCCAAGCTCGTCACTATGGGACCCCAGACGAGCGCAGCTGTCCACGCGGTCTTCGGCCGTGTCGACGCCGAAGCCCGCGAGCCCTCCCTTTCCGCGCTCGTGGCGGCCCTCGAAGAGGCACTGACATGGGACTGATCGTGGACCTTCTCCCCGCGGGCGGACGTGCGCTCGTCGTCGGAGCGGGCACGGTCGCGGCCCGCAAGATCCGCAACCTGGTCGACGCCGGCTTCCCTGTGGTCGTGGTCGCGCCCGCCGTCCACGACGAGATTCGGCAGATCGCCGAGGTCTCCGTTGTCGAGCGCCTGTTCGCCCCCGCCGACCTGGACGGCGACCCTCCAGTCGCCCTCGTCTTCGCCTGCACGGACGACCGCGCTGTCAATGCTGAAGTCGGACGGCTCGCCCGGGAACGGCGCATCCTGGTGCTCGTCGCCGATCGCCAGGAGGAGAGCACGTTCTTCACTCCCGCAACCCTCCGCGACGGCGACCTGGCAGTTGCTGTCTCTACCGGCGGCGCCTCACCCCTCCTCGCACGGGAGCTGCGCGAACGGGTCGTCGCCGCCCTTGGCCCTGGCTGGGGCAGGCTCGTCGAGGCCGCCCGCCGCGAACGCGCCGCGCGCCTCAGCCGCGAGCGCGCCGAGCCCGGGCCGTGACTCGCGCTCTCGTCCTCGCTGCCCACGGCTCGCACCTCGACCCGAACGCGAGCGCGCCGATCCATGCCCACGCCGAGCGGGTGGCCTCGCTCGGGCAATTCGACGAGGTGCGCGCCGTCTTCTGGAAGGAAGAGCCGTCGTTTGCCCGTGCCTTCGACGGCCTTTGCGCCGAGGACGTGACCGTCGTGCCGGTCTTCATCTCCGACGGCTACTTCGTCCAGGACGTGCTACCGCGCGAGCTGCGGCTCACCGGTCGCCTGAGCTGCGTCGACGGCCGGTGCGTCCGCTACACTCCTCCCGTCGGCTCCCACCCGACCCTCGCCCGAGTCGTCCTCCAGCGCGCCTGGGAGGCAGGCGCCACGGGCGACGAGGGCCTCGCCGTCCTCGGCCACGGCACTCCCCGCAACGCGACCTCAGAGGCGAACGTCTACCTTCAGGCTCAGTTCGTCGACGAATACCGCGCCTTCCCGGAAGTCGCGGCCGTCTTCCTCGAGCAGGAGCCGAATATGCGCGACGTCTTTGCGCTCTTCGCCGCCCCGGCGGTCGTCCTGGTTCCCCTCTTCGTGGCCGACGGCTGGCATGTCGGTAGCTCGATCCCGGCGGAGCTCGCCCTCGCCGGTGCCGAGCTCCGCAGCGGTGGCCGGCGCCTGCGTTACGCCGCCGCCGCGGGCACCCATCCCGCCGTTGCCGACGTCATCCTCGATCTCGCCGAGGAGGCTGCCGCATGGTGACGGTGCCGGTCCCCGCGGGTGCCATCACCGCCCTTGTCGGAGAGCTGACTGCGCACCTCGGGACAGACGAGGCCGTAATCGAAGGTCCGGCCGGTTCCGGCGATCTGGCGGAGGTGGCGCCCTCGCCGCCCGTCCTTCGCAGCCTCGCCCGCTTCGACGTCGCCGGTCGCTATCGGCCCCTTTCCGGCGCGCGCTCCCTGCGGCCCGGCTGGTTTGCCCGCTGCCCGGACCTCGAGGCTCTCGCCGCCGCGCTCGACGCCGTTTACCCTCTCGCCCAGGCCCATTCCGCGGCCTGGGTGGACGGCACCTTGCGCGTCGTCTCCTTCGATGAGGTCCTCTCTCGCCAGAGCGGACGGTACGCCGCGGCTGCCCGGCTCAGCCCCGCCGGCCGCCAGCTGGCGAGCCATCTCCTTTGCCGGCTCTGCGTCAGGTCGCCCGTCTGGCGCGGTGCACTGCCGGCGGACGGAGACATCCCCTGCCCCGAAGCCTGCAGCGTCCTTGTCTCCCTCTGCCGCGAAGCCGCTCTCTGGGAACAGAAACGGCCGCCGTCCGCGCCGATTGACCCGCAGGTGCCCTTCGCCGCCTTCGACCGCCCCGGCAACGAGCTGCGCGAACAGTACCTGGCGGCGCGATACGCTGGCAGCGATGGATAACGCGCACACCCTCGACCTCGCCCGCAGTCTTTTTCCCGGCGGCGTGAACAGCCCGGTGCGCTCCTTCCAAGCGGTCGGAGGAGAACCGCTGCCGATCGCACGCGGTGGAGGCGCCCAGGTCTTCGACGCCGACGGCCGTCCCTACGTCGACTTCGTCGGCGCTTTCGGCCCGCTTCTCCTCGGCCACGCGCATCCTGCTGTTGTCGAAGCCGTCCAGCGGGCGGCCGCCGCCGGCACCGCCTTCGGGGCGCTCACTCCGGGCGAGGTCGCCCTCGGTCAGCGCATCCAGGACGCGACCGGCCTCGAGCGGCTGCGCTTCGTCAATTCCGGAACGGAGGCGACGATGACCGCCATCCGTCTCGCCCGCGCCGCAACCGGGCGGGAGTTCGTCGTCAAGTTCGACGGGTGCTACCACGGCCACAGCGACGGCCTCCTGGCCAGGGCCGGGAGCGGCGTCGCCACGCTCGGCCTGAGCGATTCGGCCGGCGTGCCGCCCTCCGTCGCCGCGCTGACCGCCGTTCTCCCGTATAACGACCCCGCCGCGCTCAGCGCCTGGTTCGCCGCCCACGCGGACCAGACGGCCGCCGTCATCGTCGAGCCGATGGCGGCGAACATGGGCCTCGTCCTACCCGAAGAACCGTTCCTGGCCGCGCTCCGCGCACTTCCACGCGCGCACGGCACCCTCCTCGTCGCCGACGAGGTGATCACCGGCTTCCGCCTTCACTACGGCCTCTCAGGCGTCCTTCCCGAGGCCGACCTCGTCTGCCTGGGGAAGATCATTGGCGGTGGCCTTCCCGTCGGCGCCGTCGGCGGCCGGGCCGACGTCATGGCGCTACTCGCCCCCGAAGGCCCCGTCTATCAGGCGGGCACGCTTAGCGGGAATCCGCTCGTGATGGCTGCGGGCGCCGCCACCCTGGACGTCCTGTTCGCAGGCACCCCTTACCTTCGCGCCGCCGAGTCGGCTCGCCACCTCGAAGACGGTCTGACGACCGCCATCCGGCGGGCGGGTGTGCCCGCGAGTGTCGTTCGCTGCGGCTCCATGCTCACCCTGTTCTGGCGCTCCACGCCTCCGCGCGACTACACCGAGGCGCGGCAGTCAGACACGGCTGCGTTCGGGCGATTCCACCGCGCCATGCGCGACGCCGGCGTCCTCCTCCCACCCTCACAGTTTGAGACATGGTTCGTCTCGGCGGCCCACAGCGAGGCGAACGTCGACGCGACTGTCGAAGCGGCTGCCGCCGCCCTCCGCGCGGCCATGGCCTAGGCATGACCACGCTTCGTCTTGGCACGAGGGGCAGCAAGCTCGCTCTGGCCCAGGCCGGGCTCGTCGCCGACCGCCTACGCGCTACCCATCCGGGTCTTGAGGTTGTCCTCATCACGGTCACCACCGCCGGCGACCGCGACCAGAAGTCTGCCCTGGCCGAGGGCGTCGGCTGGTTCACTGCGGCCCTCCAGGAGGCGATCCGCCAGGGCGAGGTCGACTTCGCCGTCCACAGCTATAAGGACCTGCCCACGCGGCGCCCGGAGGGCCTCGTCCTGGCCGCAGTTCCCCTCCGCGACGACCCCCGCGACGCCCTTGTCAGCCGCCGCGGCCACACCCTCCGCCAGCTCCCCGCGGGCGCCGTCGTCGGCACCTCGAGCCCCCGCCGCGAGGCCCAGTTGCGCGCGACACGCCCCGATCTCGACGTTCGCCCGATGCGCGGCAACGTCGACACACGCCTGGCGAAGGTAGCGGCCGGCGAGTACGACGCTACCGTCCTCGCCCTCGCAGGGCTCCGTCGCCTGGGCTGCGACGACAGGGCAACCGAGGTCTTCGCCGTTCACGACTTCCTCCCCGCCCCTGCCCAGGGCGCACTCGCCGTGGAGTGCCGTGCCGACGACGCGCCCACGCGCGCGCTCCTCGCCGCCGTCGACGACCCGCTCGTCCGCCGCGCTGTCACCGCCGAACGGAGCTTCCTCGCCGCGATCGACGCCGGCTGCTCCTTTCCGGCGGCCGCCTACGCCGAGCACTTCGGGACGACGCTGAAGCTGCATGCCCTGCTGGCGCCCGGCGGCAGAATTGCCCGCTCGCGAACGGCAGGACCGGCGGAGACAGCCGCCGCTCTCGGTCGGAGCCTCGCCGCGGAGCTCATGGCAATGGCCGGCATGGAGCCCTGACCCTTCTGGTTGTGGCTCGTCTGAGCGTCTCGGGGTAGAGTGCGGGCGGTCCCTGGCCTTGGCGCCCGCCCGCTCGCGCGCATCCGAACCGGGGAGGAGTTCACCATGCGGCCTCACCTGCCACCTCAACGGGCCTCGCGCCGCCTGGCGCTTCCCACCCTCGTCCTTGTTGCCGTCTTCGCCGCCCTCGTCGGGAGCCACTGGCGCCCAGCGTCCGCCGCGACTGGCACCTTCGTCTTCAGCTCGGCCACCTATACGGTCGTCGAAGGCGGCGCCCCCACCATCACCATCAACCGCAGCGGCGGCACAGACTCCGCCACCGCCACTGTCAACATCGTCGGCGGCTCCGCCAGCTGCCCCGCCGATTACACTCCCCTCGGCGGCTGCGGCGGTCACGATTTCACCTTCACCTTCGGTGCGGGCGCGCTGACCGCGTCCCGGTTCAACATCCTCAACACAATCAACAACTTCGTCGTCGACGGCAGCCGTACGATCCTGCTGCGAATCACCTCCGTCAGCGGCGACGGCGTCATCGGCGTTACCGACACGGCGACGATCACCATCCTCGACAACGACGGCGCACCGCTACCCACCATCACCTCCATCTACCCCCATAGCGGCCAGAAGGCCGGCGGCGCCCTCGTCACCCTCACCGGCACGAACTTCACGGGCACCACCTGCAGCTCGATCCTGTTCGGTATCGTGCCCGCCTCGAGCTGCTCCATCTCGTCCACGCAGATCACCGTCACAGCACCGCCACAGCTCTCGGCCGGCCTCGTGAGCATTCGCGTCGACAACGGCAATGGCTCCAGCCCCGACACGTCAGCGGACGACTTCGTCTACGGGGCCGGCCCGGTCATCTACGCCGTCAACCCCAGTACCGGCCCGGCCGGCGGCGGTGCCTCGACCACGATCGTCGGCAAAGGCTTCAGCGGGCTCTCCTGCTCCGACATCACCTTCGACGGCCTCACGCCCACGAGTTGCGGCACCATCACCGACACCGCAGCCTCTGTTGTTCCCCGCGCGCACGCCGCCGGCACCGCCGATGTCCAGGTCGTTGTGGGCAGCATCCCGAATCCGAACACGGTCGACGACGATTACACCTACACCGGCGGTCCGGCACTCGTCGACATCTTCCCGCACAGCGGCACCACGGGCGGCGGGACGCTCGTCACCGTGACGGGTACGGCACTCGCCGGTACCAGCAGCGTCACCTTCGGCGGCAGTCCTGGCTCTATCCAGACCGTCAGCGCCACGAGCGTGACCGTTCTCACCCCGGGCCATGCCGCCGGTGCAGTCGACGTCATGGTGTCCGGCACCTCGGGCTCCACCACCCTTCCGCTCGCTTTCGTTTACGCGCCCGGGCCAACGGTCACCTCGCTGAACCCCGACGGCGGCCCGACCGCGGGCGGCAACACGGTCGTCGTCAATGGCACCGGCTTCGTTAGCGGCAGCACCACGGTGCGCTTCGGCGGATTCGTCGCCACCGGCGTCAGCGTGAACAACTCGACGCAGCTCACCGCCGTCGCCCCCGGCCAGTCTGCCGGCACAGTGGACGTCCAGGTCATCGTCTCCGGCGTTCCGAGCCCGAACACCGCCGACGACGACTACCTCTACGGTTCGCTCGCACCCACCGTCAGCGGCGTCAGCCCGAGCGGTGGCTCCGTCCTCGGCGGATACACGGTCACGGTCACGGGCTCGGGCTTCTCCGCCGGCGTCCTGAGCGTCCTCTTCGGCACCACTGGGGGCACCAACCTCAACGTCACCGGCGACAGCCTCCTGACCGTCACCGCGCCGGACCACGCGGCCGGGGTCGTCCCCGTGCGCGTCGTCACGCCCAATGGCATCAGCGCCGACACGCCCGCCGACGACTTCAACTACGGCACCGCCCCGATTGTTACGTCTGTCTCCCCGAACACCGGCTCCGCCGCCGGCGGCACATTCGTCACCATCACCGGGGCCAACTTCGGCGGTGCCCTCTCCGTCGCCTTCGGCGGCACGATCACGTTCACCTTCACCGTCAACCAGGCGGGCACCTCGATCGCGGTCGTCTCGCCACCGCATTCCGCCGGCGTTGTCGACGTCACCGTCACGACCGGGAGCGGCCCGAACGCGAACACGACCGCGGACAACTTCACCTACACGGGCAGCGCACCACCGACGATCCTCTCCATCAGCCCGTCGGGCGGCCCGCTTGGCGGCGGCACACCCGTGACGATCACCGGCACCGGCTTCCTCGGCGCCACCAGCGTCAAGTTCGGCGGTGTGCCCGGCACCAACCTCGTCGTCGTCAGCGATTCCACCATCACCGTTACGACCCCGGTGGGTATGCCGGCCGGCGCGATCGACGTCATCGTCACCACGCCGCGCGGCGCCAACCCCGCTGGCGGCGCCGCCCGCTTCACCGTGAGCGGGGGCTCGGGCGGGACCTTCACCTATACCCTCTACTCCCACTTCAGCCTCTTCGCCTGGGGCGGCCTCGACAACCTGTCGGTCTCTGCCGCCCTGCGCGGGCTCGAAAGCCCCGACAACCCGGCGACGAACGACGTCTCCGCCAGCGTGACTGCCATCTTCAAGTGGAGCCCGAACGGCGCCGGCTGCCCGGCCGGCCAGTCGAGCTGCTGGCTCGCCTGGTTCCCGAACGCCGGCAATGTCCCCGGCGCCGTCAACTTCACCACCCTTGACTACGGCGAGGCCTACTGGTGGGCGAACGGCACCATTTCCGCCCTCGCCTGGACGATCCTTGCCGGCCCATGACCCGCGCCCGCGAGCCGTGGGAGGCCGCCCGACGCCAGGCCCTCCCGCGGCGCGCCTTCTAGAGCGCCAGCACCTCGGTCTCGACATCGATCAGCTCCGCGTCGAGGCGCCACTCCTCGGTCGCGCGCGTGATCGCCTGGAGTTGGCTGTCCGCGTGCGCCCTGTTCGTCGACAGCACTGCCGCGGCAATTGTCGCGCGATTCGGCGTCTCCAGATCCCCTACCTCCGCCACCGCGGCGTTGAAGCGGTGGCGCAGCCGCTCGACGACCGACTTCACGATCGCCCGTTTCTCCTTCAGGGTAGCCGCCGGCAGGGCCAGCCTCAGCCGCAGGACGCCCACCACCGCGCTCTCCCGATCCTTCACGGCTCAGCCTTCACGCGCGGCAGCGCCTCAGAGCGGCTCGGCCGTCTCCGTCTCCGGTTCTGACGGCAGTGGTGGCAGCTCGTGCGCGCTCTCGATGCCGAAGTGCTCCAGGAAGCGCATCGTCGTCCGGTAGAGGCGTGGCCTTCCGGGAGCGTCCGACTGCCCCGCCTGCTCCACCAGCCCTCGCGCCTCGAGCGTCGCCACCAGACGGTCGCTGTTGACCCCGCGGATGGCCTCGACGTCCGCGCGCGTGCAGGGCTGCCGATAGGCGACGATCGTCAGCACTTCGAGTGCCGCCCTGCTCAGCCGCTGCCCCGGGCTGTGCCCGACCAGCTCCTCCACGTAGGGTGCGTAAGCGGCGGCCGTCACCAGCTGGTAGCGCTGGCTATCCTCCATCACCCGCAGGCCGCGCGCCTCGTAGTCTTGCCCGAGCTGAGCGAGCGCGCGCCTGGCGGCCTGTTCGCTCACGCCCGCCGCCCGCGCCAGCGCGCTCAACGTTTGCGGCTCTTCGGAGACGAAGAGCAACGCCTCGAGCACCCAGGGAAGCTCCCCGGTCGACGGTTTGGGCGGCGACGACTCAGTCACCGGTGCGCGTCGGGGCCTCGGGGTGCGATGGCCAGGGCTCCTCGTCGTGCTCGGGCGGCGCGGCGGGACGCGTCGTTGGCAGCTCTCGCTCCGCGTAGGTCGCCGTCTGGGGCTTGCTCCGCCCTCGCACGCCCGCGGGCCGCGCGTTCATCTCGTCGTAGCGGATGCGAATGCTGGGACGCCGCACGCTCGTGACCCCCACGTTTTCCCGCAGCGCGCGTGTCGTCGCGTCGGCCACGGCCCCCGTCACGCTCGAGATGTTCGCGCTCGGCTCGATCACTACCGTCGTCTCCGTGTCCACCGCGCCTCCGCTCAGGCGGACGCGGGGGTACGCTTCCCGCACCTCCGGCAGCTGCTCCAATTCGTCCTGCAACATGCTCTCCAGGGCGTCCGCCGTCACTTCGACCATGCCGCCGTCGGCCTGGCGCATGCGCAGCGTACCCTTGCTCGATCCCGTGACGCCGGGCGCGAGCGCGATAAACAGCGTGAACAGGCCCAGGGCGATGACGGCTGCCATGATCACCGTCCAGATCGCCTTCGCCGGGTCGTCCGTGTCGATCAGTCCCTGGAGGCTGAAGTTCCCCACGTTCAAGTCCAGTTGCTGCCCTTCGTTCCAGGCCAGGGCAAGCATGCCGCCAGCGGCCGCGATCAGCAGGATGCTGTACAAGGCAAGGAACAGTCGCCGCACGACGTTCATGCTCCCCCTCCGGGGACGTCTCCCCAAACTCCGTCATGGTACACCCCGCCCAGTATGGCCGGTGTTACGCGATTGCCCAGATCCTCCCCGCGCCCGTAAACCGGAAGATAGTTGTCCGTATATCCGTGCCAGAGCCGCTCCCCCCCGACCGAATGCTCGCGCTCCCAGAGCACCGGACGGATCGTGCCGCGGTGCGCTTCCCTGAACCGTTGGCCGAGCTCCTGGCCCATCGCCTGCAACTGCGCCATGCGCTCCTGCCGAACCGCCAGAGGGACCTGCCGCGGCATGCGCGCCGCCGCCGTCTTGCTCCGCGGCGAGTACGGAAAGCAGTGCACGCGTGCGACGCCCACCTCCCGGCAGAACGCGAGCGTGGCGGCGAAGTCCTCCTCTTCCTCCCCCGGAAAGCCCACGATAACGTCGGTCGTGATCGCGGCCTCAGGCAGGGCTCTCCGAATGCGCGCGGCCGCCTGTCGGTACTGCTCGGCCGTGTAGCGCCGGCGCATCGCCCGGAGCACGGCGTCGCTCCCGGACTGCAGCGCGAGGTGGAAGTGCGGCATCAGGCGGGGGTCGGCCCAGAGCGCCAGCAGCTGGCCGTCGACATCCTGGGGCTGCAGCGAGCTGAAGCGGATACGCGTCGCCTCTGTCCCGTCGAGAAGGGCGGCGATCAGCTGCCACGGCCGCAGCGGCGGGTCGAAGTCGCGCCCCCAGGCACCGAGTTGCGTGCCTGTGATCACCACCTCGCGCGCTCCCTCCTCGACCACCCGTCCCACCTCCCGCACGACCGCCTCCACTGTGCGGGACTCTTCCCGTCCCCGCGTCCGCGGCACGATGCAGAACGCGCAGACGTCGTTGCACCCCTCCTGCGCCTTGATGAACGCCCGCGTGTGCAGTTTCACCGACGGTCCCACCGGTGTCGCTCCACCCCGCCCTGGGCCGACGGCGACGGCAAGCTGCTCGGCGAGCGCCCGCTTGTCGCCATCCCGCGTTCCCGCGACGACGACCGCACCAAGGTCTCGCACGGCCTGGAATCCGGCGCTTTGCGGGAAGCAGCCGGTGACGGCAACCACTGCCCCCGGAGCGGCCCGCTGTGCAGCCCGGATCAGTCGCCGCGATTTCTGGTCCGCCACGTGTGTCACCGAGCAGGTGTTCACTACGACGGCATCCGCTTCGCAGAGGCGGTCGACGACGGCGAACCCGGCGGTGCGAAGGCTCCGAGCGATCTCCTCGCTGTCCGCAATGTTCAGCTTGCAGCCGAGCGTCACCACCGCCGCCACGCGCGTCCCGTCCATCGCTCTCCCCTCCTATCCCGGGGACGCCATGGCACTGCCTCGCCCCGTGTCTGTGACGCCCTTCACCATAGCGCCCACTGCCCCTTGCCGCGCCACCCTTCGATTGCCACAGTGTCCCGGACGAGGGCCGCTGCCCTCGTGGAGGCAAACGATGAGTAGCACCGATCTGAACGACGTCATGGCAGAAGTCCAAGAGGCCAGCCAGAACGGCCAGCAGCGCTTCGTCGAGCGGCTCCTCGAGCGCGTCGGGGCGGGCGCCAGTGCCCGCGCGGTCTTCGGCGAGCCCGTAGAGCGAGACGGCGTCACCATCATTCCCGCCGCTCGCGTCGCCTGGGGTGCGGGCGGCGGCGGCGGTGCCGGCACGACCAGCAAGGGCGAAAAAAGCGACGTTGGCGAGGGCGGCGGTGGCGGCGGTGGCGTGAACGCCCGGCCGTTCGGCTACATCGAGATCCGCGACGGTCAGGCGCGCTTCGTCCAGTTCCGCGACCCGGCCAGCTTCGTTCCCCTCGTCATGGCGGTCGGCTTCGGCAGCTGGCTCCTGCTCCGTGGGCTGCGTGCGCTCGTTCGATAGCCGCGCGCACGCAGCCGGTGCCCTGGGTCGCCGACGCCTCCTTCTCCTCGGCGGGGGCCTGCTCGTGGTCGCTTGCTCCCCGTCGAAAAAGACGCCCTCGCCGACCTTGTCGTCGACCGCGCCGCCGGCCACGCCCACACCGTCGCCGCTGCCACCCACCCCCGCGACGCCCACTGCCACGCCGAGCCCTGCCCCCACGCTGACACCCACGCCCGCGCTGCTGCCCGACCTGCCGTTCGGCTTTCCAGTCGAGGCCTCGACCGTGCTCGGCGTCGTCCGCGGCACCCCGGACAGCAGGACAATCGCCTGGGGCGAGGGTCCCGGCACTGCCAGCTACTCCCGCGACGACCAGCCCTCCGACGACCCCGAGCGGGCCAACCGCTGCGGTTGGAATGCCCGCACTCACCTCGAATACGAGGGCCAGCCGGCCGTCGATTGGTACGTCCCCGCCGGCACCCCCGTCCTCGCCACCATGTCCGGGACGGCCGCGCTCTTCGTCAACACCGTCTCGAACCCGTTCGACGTCTACCGGGTCTCACGCGAACCCTACCTGGGTAACCCCGATCGGTCGCGTGCCCCGGTCGTGCCCTTCGCCGGGCCGGGGGGTGGCCAGGGCGTCTTCGTCCGCGTCGAGAACGCCCGGTATCGCACCGACGCCGCCCACCTCGATCTCAGCCGTACGGTCGCCGTCGTTCCCGGCAACGCCTGGCTAAGCGGCTATCAGCCAGGCCCCCGCCTGCTCGACCTCTTCGCGCCCCTGCGCGATTTCCGCACTGCGACGACGGTCGCGCGCTGGCCCGTCCGGCGGGGCGACGTCATCGGCTACAGCGGCGACAGCGGCTACAGCGAAGCCCCACACCTCCACTACGCCATCCGCCCCGCCAGCTCCGACAACGCCCTCTGCCCGACATTCGAGCCTGGCTTCCCGAACAACGGATGGTTGTTTCGCACATCCTGAGGGTGCGCGCCGCGCGTGAGTCGCGCCACGCCCTGGGCTATGGTAGGCATGATGGACAGCTGCTCGGACGCCGTTCCTCCCACCTTGGAGACGCCCCATGAGGGTAGCGCCGTTGTGCTCATGGATCCGGCTGGCCGTGTGCTCCTCCAGCAGCGCGACGACCACCACCCGCCGGAGGGCTACGGGCGCTGGGCCATTCCAGGCGGTCGCCGCGAAGGCGACGAGACACCCCGCGACACCGCCCTCCGCGAGTTCGAAGAGGAGACTGGCGTTCGTCTCCGGCGTCTCCGCTTCTTCGCCACGCTCGGGCCCGGGGACCCCGCCAGCCGGCCCGGCTGGACCCTCCACCTCTTCTTCGCCGACGACGACGTCCCCGAGGCCACCGTCGCCTGCTACGAGGGCCTTGCCTTCCGCTACTGGCACCCGCACGAAGTCGCCGCCCTCCGCATGAATCCAGGCGCCCGCGCTCTCCTCCTCCGCTTCCTCGGCAGCGACCTCTATCGTGGCACCCTGGCCACCAGGGCGCCGGACCGCGTAGGTGTCGCCGTCCTCGAGCTGGACCGCTGGGGGCGCGTCCTGCTTCAGCTTCGCGACGCCGACCTTCCGCCCGAGCGTTGGCCGGATCACTGGTCCCTTCCCGGCGGCATCCTTGAGCCCGGAGAAAGCCCCGACGCCGCCGCCCTGCGCGAGTTCGAAGAGGAGACGGGCACCCTCCTCGAAGACCTCCGACTCTTCCGCGTCTACCGCCACGACAGCGACCTGCCCGGCCTCCTCGTCCACACCGAGCACGTCTATTACGCCGACGCCGACCTCGACGAGGCGCTCCTCGAAGTGAACGAAGGCCAGGCGTTCCGGTACTTCACCCCGGAGACCGTGGCCGAGCTGGCGATGCCGCCGCACGCGCGCGCCATCCTCGCGCAGTTCTTCGCGAGCCCCGCCTACCGCGCCCTCTTCCACTGAGGCCCTCCAAGCGCAGCGCGCCCCTCCCCTCAGCCCGCTTTCCACTACCATTGGGCTGTGTCCGACGCCTATCTGCTCCTGCTCGGGGTCGCGGCGGTCGTCGTCCTCATCTTCCTGAACGGCCTCTTCGTCGCCGCCGAGTTCTCCTTCGTCGCCGTGCGTCGCTCTCGCGTCGAGCAGCTGGCGGCGGAGGGCCGCTCCCGTGCTCGCCTGCTACTCGGCACGCTGCGTCATCTCGACCGTGCCATCGCCGCCACGCAGCTCGGCATCACCATGGCCGGCCTCGCGCTGGGCTGGCTTGGCGAGCCCGTCCTCGCCTCGATCCTCGAGCCGCCGATCAGCTTCGCCATTGGCAGCTTCGCCGCCGACGCCGTCAGTCACGTTGTCGCCGTCATCCTCGCCTTTGCCCTGGTGACGGCCCTTGTCATCATCTTCGCCGAGCTCGCCCCGAAGTCGATCGCTCTCGGCCGGGCGGAGGGTGTGGCGCTCTGGATCGCTCTGCCCCTCGCCGTCTTCATGCGCGTCTTCGCCCCCTTCGTCTGGCTGTTGAATCGCGCCGGCCGGCTCGTTGTCCGCGGCTTTGGCGTCAGTCCCGCCGGCGAGAAGAGCGAGGAGCTCGAACCCGAAGAGCTCGAGCTCGTCATCGAAGCGAGCGCCCGGGCAGGACTCCTCTCCACTTCCGAGCTCCTTCTCGCTCGTCGCGCCCTCGAGTTCAGCGCCATCCAGGCCGACCAGATCATGGTCCCGCGCACCGAGCTCGTCGCCATCGACGCCGACGACCCTCTCGACGAGGTCCTCACCACCGTCGAACGCCATCAGCACACCCGCTATCCCGTCTTTGAAGAGGACCTGGACCACATCCTCGGCATCCTCGACGCAAAGGACCTCCTCGCGCTCGTCCGCAAGGGTGGGCGCGAGTGGCGGCCACTCGTCCGTCCGGCCGTCGCCATCCCGGAGTCGGTCAGCGTCGAGGTTGCCGTCGCTGCCATGCGCGCCCGCCAGGTGCAGATCGTCGTCCTCGTCGACGAGCATGGCGGCACGAGCGGCATCCTCACCGCCGACGAGGTCCTTTACCGCCTGCTCGGCCGCTGGCTTGGGCGCCGTTCCCATGGCGCCGACAGCGTCCGGTCGCTGCCTACGGGCAACCTCCTCCTCAGCGGTCTCGCCCTCGTCGCCGACGTCGAGGACGTGACCGGCGCCGAGCTCTCGGACGACGACTACGACACCGTCGGCGGCTTCATCATGTCCCGGCTCGGCCGCATCCCCCGTGTGGGCGACAGGATAGACGTCCCCGGTTACCAGTTTCGCGTCATGGCGATGGACGGCCGTCGCGTCGATCGTGTCCTCGTCGTCAAGCAGGCGCCGCCGACCGCCGGCGCGCACCCCGGCTCGCGGCAACAGGAAGGCCGCGCCAGCTAGGCCGCGGTCCCCGGCCCCGTGAGCAGGGTGGCCGCCGCCCTGAGCTGCTCCTCCGCCTCGCGTACCATCTCTGCCACCACGTCGGCGGCCGGTTGCACGGCTCGCACGAGCCCGGCCGATTCGCCGCCCCAGTTGACCGAGGTGCCGGCCTGGGCCAGCTGACGGACGAATCCGAAGGGGCGCGGCGCCGCGGCCACGGCCGCCTTCAGTTCGGCGTGTCGTTCCTCCCATTCGGCCGTGAAGCGGTTCCTGATCGCCCTGCCGGTCACGCCTCGCGGCCAGGTCATGCTGTACGCCTCGTCATTGATCTCGTCGTACAACGTGTCGGCCCCGCTGGCCGCGACGATCTCCTGCTTCTGTTGATCGGACGCCGGATACTCCACGGTCGCTTTGAAACGCGTTCCGACGACTGCCACGGCCGCCCACATGGCGAGCACCCCGGACATCGCGCGGCCGCTCGCGATCCCGCCGGCGACGCCCACCGGCGTCTCGCCGGCCGCCTCCAGCACCTCGGCGGCGAAGCTCAGCGTCCCGCGCCGCCCGGTGTGACCCCCGGCTTCGTTCCCCTGCGCCACGACCAGATCCGCGCCCGCCGCGATCGCCGCCCGTGCCACCTCCATGTCCTGTGCCTGCACGATCGTCAGCACACCTGCTGCCCGACAACGCGTGAGGCCGGGCAAGGGGTCGCCGAAAGAGAGCGTGACGACCGGCGCACCCGCCTCCAGCACCACGTCGAGTGTCTTGCCGGCGAAAGGCGCCCAGTCCCAGGTCACCACGTTGACGGCGAAAGGCCGCGACGTGCCGCCCCGGACGGCCGCGATCTCCCCGGCCACCTGATCGGGATTCTTGCCGATCGTGCCCAGGCTGCCGAGCCCGCCCGCACCGCAGACGGCCAGTACGATCTCGGGGCCAGCCTCGCCCATCCCCGCCTGAATCAGGGGATGCACAACGCCGAAGCGTCTGGTGAAAGCAGTCGTCAGCACCACGTACCTCCGCGGCTACCTTCGCGCCGCAACCCCCTCATGGTACTCGCTGTCGCCATGGATCGGGCCACGACCTTTGCCGGACGCGGAAGGGGCCTGGTGACGCTGACGCTCATCCCTCGGGAGCGCTACCCTTCAGGTGATGTCCCTTCTCTCCGAGATCCACGACGACGTCCGCGCTACGCTCCAGCGCGACCCCGCTGCCCGCAGCGCCGTTGAAGTCGTCCTCTTCTACCCTGGCTTCCATGCCCGTCTTGCCCACCGCCTCGCCCATGCGCTCCACCGGCGCGGCCTGCCCCTCCTGCCCCGCGGCATAATGCACGTCGCTCGCTTCCTGACCGGCATCGAGATCCACCCCGGTGCCACCATCGGTCCCCGCTTCTTCATCGACCATGGCATGGGCGTCGTCATCGGCGAAACCACGGAGATCGGCGCGAACGTCACGCTCTACCAGGGCGTCACCCTCGGCGGCACGAGCACCCGCCGCGTCAAACGCCATCCCACACTCCGCGACAACGTTGTCGTCGGCGCGGGCGCCAAGGTGATCGGCGCCATCGAGATCGGCGAGAACGCCCGCGTCGGCGCCGGCTCGGTTGTCGTCACCAACGTCCCGGCGAACGCCACCGTGATCGGTGTGCCCGGCCACGTCGCGGCTTACCACGACGAGTCAAACGGTGTCATCCAGCGGCTGCCCGACCCGGAATGGGAGCGTCTGAACGAACTCGACCAGAAGGTCGAGGAGCTGCACACCCTCCTCCACCACCTCGAGCAGCACGCCAACGAGGTCCACGACGGCCACCACCAGGACGACCCGGCCGCACGGCACCATTGAGCCTGCCCGTGTCACGCGGGCGCGCCCAACCCTCCCCCGCGCCGCACCGCCTCGGCGTGCAGGCGTCTCATCCCGTCTCGCCGCAGGTCGAGAGCGATGAAGGCCAGCAGCATGATTCCGGCGGCCCCGAACCCCAGGCCGGAACCGGCCGTCGTCGCGACCGCTCCCATGGCGAGAGCGCCCAGCGCTACGGCGATCGCCGCTCGCGGAAACCAGCCGACATCGCGATCGCGCGCCGCCTCGATGGCCATTACCGCCGCGGCCGCGCCGAGCAGCGCGAACCCACCGGCGCGCTCGACGGGGAGAAACGCGCCGACGACGGCAGTCCAGACGACGGTCGTCTCGGCGCTGCGCAGCAAGCCCAGCCATCCGGACCAGCGGCCGCGCGGCGCAGGGATGAGATGGGGTGCGCCGTGGATGCGCTGCGCGGCATACGGCATCCCGGCGACGACGACGGCGGCCCACGCCGCGAGCGCAGCCTCCTCGGTCACCTGCCCGAGCAGCCAGCTCCCAAGGCACCAGTACAGCTCTATTGTGATCGCCACACCGCCCCGGCGGGCCCGCGTGAGCAGACTTCCAGGCAGGTGCAGGAGTGCCAGGTTCGCCGCGGCCAGGGCAAGCCCCGACGGGAAGAACCAGGCCCCACCGATAACGGTGCTGCCGAAGACGGCCCCCGTGATGAAGCCGAGAAGGACAGTGGTCGCCGTGACGCCCGCGCCGGTACGCAGGGCCCGCGGTCCGATGAATCCCTCTTCCGGGCGCGCCTTCAGGGACCGGCGCCCGACGAGCCAGCAGCCGGGGAGCCAGAGGCACACGCCCCAGCACGCCGACCGGCGTCCAAGCCCGCGCCGGCGCCCCGTCCGCAGGGAAGCCCTCCCACACGCGATCGAGAGGCCAAGCGTCGGCAGCACAACTAGCGCCAGCAGCCCGACCCCCGTCGCGTCGGCATCGGCGGGCGGCCAGAACATCCCCGCGATCTGTCCGTGAAAATCCTCCCGGTCCACCGGCCCGAAGGCGCGGCTGTCCAGGCTGTCCTGCCGGTTGTCGCCCATCACCCAGTACTCGCCGGGTCCCAGCAGCCACGGCTCGAGATCCTCGTCGGACCCGTAGGTCACGTACGGCTCCGCCAGCGGCCGACCGTCGATGAGCACCCCTCCCGCGACGATTGCGACAGTCTCCCCGGGCAGCCCGATCACCCGCTTCGCAAGCAGCTGCGGCTCCGTGATGGCCGACTCGATCGACACGATGTCGCCGCGGTGCGGATCATGCAGACGGTAGCTCCACAGGTTCTCGAACCCGATCCCCGGGTCGCCCGCGAGCGCTGGCCGCATCGAGGGGCCAATCGCCACCACCGGGCGGAAGCTCAGCCAGAACAGAAATCCAAGCGTGAGCGGGTTGACCAGCAGGGCGAGAACGAGAAGCCTTCCCCCCGCCCCCCCGGACCCGATCGTGCGCTCCACGGCTTCAATGTCGGCAGCGGGCCAGCGCCTCCGCAGACCCGTCCCGTCCCCGCTCGTCGCGACAGTGACTCGTGCCTCGCCGTACACTGGCGACGTGGGCCCGGTGCGCTTTCTACGCCCGCCCGGCGGCGCCTGTGCAGGGCGCCGCTGACCGGCGCCCTCGCGACTTCCTGCCTCGCGACCCTCGCGCGGCGAGCCGCCGCCACACATTCGCGTGGAACCCACACCATGAAACTGCTCGACACGCTCACCGGCGACCTCATTCCTCTGCCTCCACCTCCCTATGAGGTGCGGCTCTACGTCTGCGGCATCACACCCTACTCCGGGAGCCACATCGGCCACGCCGTCCCCGCTGTCGTCTTCGACGGCCTCCGTCGGTACCTCGAATTCCGCGGCTATAGCGTTCGGCATGTCCAAAACTTCACGGACATCGACGACAAGTTGATAGACCGATCCAACGCCACCGGCCGCAGCGTGAGCGATCTCGCCGAAGAGTTCAGCGCCTCCTACCTCCGCAGTGTCGCGCAGCTGAACGTCCTGCCCGCCACTCTCTATCCCCGCGCCACCGCCGAGATCCCGCGCATCGTCGCGCTCATCGAGGGGCTGCAGGCCAGGGGCTTCGCCTATGCCTCAGGCGGCGACGTTTACTACCGCGTTCGCCAGAAGCCCGATTACGGCAAGCTCTCGCGCCGCAACGTCGACGACCTCCTCGCCGGCGCCCGTGTCGACCCGACCGAGCTAAAGGAAGACCCCCTCGACTTCGCCCTCTGGAAGGGCGCCAAGCCGGGCGAGCCCAGCTGGGAGAGCCCCTGGGGACCGGGCCGCCCTGGCTGGCACATCGAATGCTCCGCCATGGTTCTGGGCCACCTTGGTGAGCAGATTGACATCCACGGCGGCGGCGCGGACCTCATCTTCCCCCACCACGAAAACGAGATCGCCCAGAGCGAGGCCTATACCGGCAAGACGCCCTTTGCCCGCATCTGGATGCACAACGCCTTGCTCCGCCTCGGCGCCGAGAAGATGTCCAAATCGACCGGCAACATCGTCGGCCTCGATGACGTGCTCGCGCGCTATGGTGCCGACGCCGTCCGCCTCTTCATCCTCGGCAGCCACTACCGCAGCCCCCTCACCTTTACCGAGGAGGCGCTCGAAGCTGCCCGTCGCGGCGCCGAACGGCTGCGCGAGGCCGCCTTCGTCTGCGACGCCGAAGCCGCCGCCGACTCGAACTCCCTGGACGCTGCCGGCGCACGCGACCGCTTCGTCGCCGCCATGGACGACGACCTCAACACCTCGGTCGCCCTTGCCGTTCTGTTCGATCTGGCCCGCGTGATCAACCGTGCCCGCGACGAAGGGCGATCGACAGCCACCGCGCGGGCGTTGCTGTGCGATCTCGCCGGCGTTCTCGGCCTGCGGCTCGCCGCGCCTGCCGACGGTGCCGGCCGCGAAGCCGCGCCGTTCATCGACCTCCTGGTGGCCCTCCGCGCGGATCTGCGGACCGCTCGCCAGTGGCCGCTCGCGGACCGCGTCCGTGACGGCCTGGCCGACCTTGGCGTCGAGCTAAAGGACGGTCCCACCGGCACAACCTGGACCGCCCGTTAACCGCCCGGCCGCCAGGGTCGCTCTTCAGTCGAACCAGCGCCGTTCGCCTGGGTCCAGGTCGGCCTCGAACACCTGCCCGCGTGCCTCCACGGCAATCGTCCGCGATCGCGCCAGATCGTTGCCGACCTGAATACGGCCGCTCACGGGCCGCTGGTACAGTCCTTCGTAGGTCAGGCTCGCACTGTCACCCACGACACGGGGGGTCGGCCCCGGAGCGGCGACCTGCCAGAGCGCGCCCTCGTGCGGCCGAAGCAGGCGGTCGCCCATCCCGACGAGCCTGCCTTCCAGGCAGTCGAAGGCCACCTCGCCCGGACGCAGCTGCTCGGCCGTGGGTACCCAGCGCGGGACGTCGCTCCAGTTGAGCATGCCGACCACGCTCCGTCCGTCGTCCAGCTCGGCTCGCCAGGCTGAGGCGACCGGCGCCTCCCAGGGATCAGCCGGCCGTGCGGCTCGTCCGGTTGGCGGCGTCATCGCCAACAGGAGCTCCCGCCGCCCGGCACTCAGCGCAGGCAGGTCGTCCCCGTCCACCACCATCCCGCCGCTAAGGGCCACGCCGGTCGCAAGGAACCGCACCTCCGTCTCGCTCAGCTCTGAGTCTCGCTCGCGGAGGACGAGGCAGTCCGGGTCGTTCGTCCACCAGCGTCCGTGCATCCAGTTCCGCTGCAAAGCCAGGCGCAGGGCATGCCGCACCGACGGATTGGGGCCGTCCGCCCACGTCGTCCTGACGTCGGGTCCCACCCGCATGCCGTCGACCAGCCCGATCGCCGGCCCGAAATGGCACGTGCAGGCGAGCAGGAACGTCTCCTCGCCGGCAGCCGCCCGGATGATCTCCAGCCCGCGCCGCAGATGGCCCGCCGCCGTTGTTCCCGTCCGCGCGTACCGCACGCTCGCGGAAGAGACGGCCGCGAAGGCGAGCGCGTCCAGCTTCAGGTAGCTGTAGCCCCAGCGAGCCACGATCGTGTCCACCACCTCCTGCAGCCAGGCTTCCCCCTCGACGGTCGTGCAGTCCACGACGGCGCAACGCCCCAGCCAGCTGTCCACGAAGAACGGCTCTCCTTCGCGGTCGCGCAGCGCCATGGTCGGGCGCTCCCGGAGCGCATCCGACTCCTCGTGCAGGAGAAACGGCGCCAGCCAGAGGCCAGGCCGGTAGCCGGCCTCGCGGATCCGCCCGGCAAGCGCCGCCATTCCCCCGGGAAAACGCTCGTTCGGCGTCAGCCAGTCCCCTGTGCGCGACTGGTAGCCGTCGTCGATCTGGACGACGCCCGCCGCAAAGCCGCTCGCCCCCGCCGCCTGCAGGTTCGCGAGCACGTCCGCTTCGCCCACGCGGTCGCCGAAGAAGTACCAGCTGCACCAGCCCGTCGGCGGCCGACGCGGGACGCGCGCGCCCATCGTTCCGGCCACGTCGTCGGCGTACCGCTCGGCCAGCGCCCACGGGTCGTACCCGTCGCGCAGCCACAGCGGCGGCAACGCAAACGTCTCGCCTGCGCCCAGCTCCATCCCTTCGAGGTCGAAGCGCGCCTCCAGCCGTTCTACCGTCCGCTCCTCGGCGTCCACGTCGATCAGGAAGTCGAGGAAGAAGCGGTCGGGTCGCAGACAGCCGGCAAACAGGGCCGGCGTGGCCTTCGCGGGAAGGCCGAGGGCCAGCTGTTCGTGGCTGAGATAGCGCCACCCGCCGCCCGGCAGCTCCCGCCGGTAACGCCCGTCGTAGGCTTCGGCCGGTTCTGCCCCGAAGGAATGGACGAGCGCGTCCATCTGCATGTACCGCCCGTGCAGCCAGGCCGAGCCCCCGGCAGCGGGCCAGGCGGGGTCGGCGACGAGGCTGAGCGCGCGCGGCCGCGCCGTCTCCGCCCCCTCGTTCACGAGGGTCGCTGTCAGGCTCCCGTCGGTCGCGTCAAAGGCCAGGCGCACGGCGAGGACGGCCCCGTCCACGGCGGGCACGAAGGCGAGGCTCCAAGGTAGGCCGGGCCCGCTGTTTGCGACCATCGCCGCCCATCATAGCGGCGGCCCCCGGCTCGAGCCTTTCTAACGGCGACAGCGGTGGGGGCGTGGCCCGCGACGCAGGCGTACCGATGGCGACCCAGGGGCCGTGTACCGGAACCGCGTGCACTTCCTCACCGGTAACGATCATCACTTCGATCGCGCTCGGCAGCTCGTATTCGCCTCTCTCGCAACCCGCAGCCGTTCCACCGCTGCCAAGATTCGCGGGCAGTCCGCTCGCTCCGCCCTGCCCGCGCCCCGCGGCGAAGACGACGGTCTGCTTCGTCAGAGGATCGTCAACCCCGGCGACGGGTGTACCGCGAACGCCGGCCCTCCCGTCGCCGCGATCGCGGCTTCCACCGCAGTGGCAACGCGCCCCGGTGGACAGGCCGCGATTGCGAATCCGCCGAAGCCTGCCCCCGTCAGCCGCGCACCGAAGGCGCCCGCCTTGCGCATGGCCGCGCAGAGACGGTCCAGCGTCGGCGTGCTGACGCGCATCTCCTGGCGCAGGCTGTCGTGCGACTCGTCTAGCAGCTCGCCGAAAGCCTCGAGTTCGCGCCCCCGCAGCGCCGCCTCCGCCTGGTTCACGCGCCCCGCCTCCGCCAGGACATGGCGCGCTATCCGCCGAACGGGCACCTTCGCCATATGGTCGAAGCGGTCCCCTCTCAGCCGCACGATCTGCTCCAGATCGGCCAGCCCCGTCTTCGCCACTTCCACCGGCGACACCTTCTCCGGCAGTTCGTCCACTAGCAGCTCCACCACGTCGGCCGCTGCGACGTCCGCGAGCACCGGTGGCTGGCTGACCTCGAGCCCGATCTGGTCCGCGAGCATGACGGCGGCGATCCGCGCTCCCACAACGCGCTCGTTGTACTGCTCGCGCGCCTCGCCGCCCTTCGCCGCCGCCTGGCCCGAATAGGCGGCCACAAAGGCGAGCCCATCCGGCAACGGCACGTGCCGCCGCCCGTGGGGTGCGAAGTCCACACGCAGGGCCGCTCCCCCCTCAGCGAAGACGATCGCCTCCTGGTCCATACCCCCCGCCTCGACGCCGCTCGCGCGCTCGGCCAGGCATGCGCGCCGTACGAGATCGTCGCGCTCGAGCGGTTCTCCCCAGGCCGCGCTCAAGCCGGCGAGGACGCCCACCGTGACCGCCGCAGACGAGCCCAGACCTCCCTCATGGAGCAGGTCGCCGCCGACCAGGATCTGCGCACCCGTGCGCGGGCTGACCCCCTCCAGCTGGCGAACCACGCCAACGAGGTACCGTTCCCACGGCGCCCGCGCACTCGGGTCGGCCCTGTCGAGCATGGTGTGCGCGTCGAGCGCCAGGGAGCGCGCCTCCAGCCGCGGGCTCTCCGTTGTGGCGACCGCCACCAGCACAGCCCGTTCGATCGCCATGGGTAGCACCGGGAGGTGGGAGTAGTCCGTGTGATCGCCGACCAGGTTCACCCGGCCCGGCGCCCGCACCACGACCGCCGGCGCGCGCCCGAACTCTCGCATGAAGGCGGCTGTGATCTCCTCGCGCGCGGTCGCGTCCATCCCCTGACTGTAGCACTCCGAGACGTTTGCGCTGGCCGCCGCCATCGTGCCCCCGCGTGCAACCAACCACGGCGGTCGCGCCTCGCTCGCCTTTCGGTAGACTCGGCACAGCAACACGAAGGAGCCGCGATGGAACGCTACGTCCGCTTCACGACGACCGGCGGCCGCACGGGCGCCGGCCTGCTGCGCGGCGACCGGGTCGAGGCCATCGAGGAGCCCTTCTGGGCAGCAGCCGTCCCCACCGGCGAAGTCCTGGCCCTCGACTCCGTCCGCCTCCTCCCGCCCTGCCTCCCACGTTCCATCGTCTGCGTCGGTCTCAATTACGCGAGCCATCTGCAGGGCCGGCCGATCCCCGACCCGCCGACCCTCTTCTTCAAGCCCCTGTCGAGTGTCGCCGGTCCGGGCGACGCCATCGTCCTGCCGCGCGGCGCCGCCCGCGTCGAGCCCGAGGGAGAGATAGTGGCCGTCGTGGGCCGCCGCCTCAAAGGCGCCAGCCGCGAGGAGGCACTCGCCGGAGTCTTTGGCTATACATGCGGCAACGACGTCTCTGCGCGCGACTGGCAGCAGGCGGACCACCAGTGGTGGCGCGCCAAGGGGAGCGACACCTTCGCCGTGTTCGGCCCGAGCGTCGTCACGGGCCTCGACCACGCTGCCATCGATCTCAGAACCCGCGTCAACGGCGTGGAGGTCCAGCACGCCCGCTCGGACGAGCTCCTTCGCGACATCCCGGAAATCGTGCGCCTCGTCAGCGCCGTCATGACGCTCGTCCCCGGCGACCTGATCTACACGGGAACGCCCGGCTCACCGCCGGCGCTCAGCCCTGGCGACCTCGTCGAGGTGGAGGTGACGGGCGCAGGCGTCCTCGCCAACCTGGTCGCCCATCCCTGAGGTTCCGCCTCTTCAGGCGCCGCTCGCGCGACGCTGCTCGTCATAGACCGTGGACGGGTGGGGATCGAAGGGGTAACGGCAGCGAACTTGGATGTAGACGCCGCCCTGGCTTCCCACGACCGATAGTCCCTCCCAGACCCGCAGCTCGTAGTCGTAGTCCGGCTTCAGAGAGATCGTGATCGGCGGCCGCGGCTTGCGGTTCAGTGTGCTGTGGATCACCGCGCGAAACGCTTCCTGCAGCGACTCCGGCCATTCCTCGACCACCGCGATCGCGCGATCCGACCCGGCCCCCAGCTCGCGCAGAATGTCCGGCAGCGTGCGATGCGGCGCGAACATGTTCGCGTCCAGGCGGTCGATCGACTCGAGATTGAAGAGCTGGTTGAATCTCCAGACGGCCGTTTCGAAGGCTGGCATGGCGACCTCGGCTTTCTGATAGCGCTGACGAGACCGGCGCTCCGTGGCGTACTATAGCGATTCGATGGCCGAACCAACGCGTTTTCCTGATGCCGGCCTGGACGAAGCGCTCGACGAACCCTCCTACCGCTTCATCGCCGCCACCGACGGCACGCACCTCGCCTACTGCGCCCATGGCGAGGGGCCTCCTCTCCTCTTCGTCCGCGGCTGGGTCAGCCATCTCGAGCTGATGTGGGCCGACCGCGCCTACCGCACCTATTGGACCGCCCTCGCCCGGACGCTCCGCGTGCACCGCTTCGACTCCCGCGGCAACGGGCTCTCCGACCGCAACCCGGAGCGCGTTGACCTCGAGTCGCTCCTCCTCGACGTGGACGCCGTCGTCGACGCGGCCGGCCTCGACCGCTTCGTCCTCTATGGCGCCTCGTTCGGCGGTGTCCTGGCCACGGCCTACGCCGCCCTCCATCCCGAGCGCGTCTCCCACCTCATCGTCTGCGGCGGCTACGCGCGGGGCGCCGACCTCTTTCCGACGGGCAGCCGCGACGACTTCCTCGCGACGCTGCGAAACGTCCCCGCCGCCGGCGGGCTCCTCCTCTCCCGTGCGACGTCGCCCGAGCCCGACGACCAGGCCTTCGCCCGCGCCGACCGCATCTGGCGCTCCGTCACCCCCGAAACCGCCGCCCGTCTCTACGGCCTGGGCTTCGACATGGACGTGACGGACCTCGCCCCGAAGATCGCCTGCCCCGCGCTCGTGATGCACCGCCGCAGCGCCCGCGTCATGACGGTGGACCTCGGCCGGCAGCTGGCCGCCCTCATTCCCGGCGCCGAGTTCGTGACCTTCGAAGGCAAAGCCCACAACCCCTGGGAGGGCGACGCCGGCCAGACCCTCGGCGCTATCGGTCGCGTCCTCGGGCTCGACGTGGCCCCCAGCGGCCGCGACGACCGCCTCCCCCTGACCGTGCTCTTCACCGACATGGAGGGCTCCACGCTCCTCACCCAGCGGCTCGGCGACGCCGCCGCCCAGGAGGTCCTGCGCAGGCACAACGGCGTCATTCGCCAGGCCCTCGTCCAGCATGGCGGCAGCGAGATCAAGCACACTGGCGACGGCATCATGGCCTCCTTCCGCTCAACCTCCCGGGCGCTCGAATGCGCAACCGCCATCCAGAAAGGCTTCGCCGCCTCCAACGACGAACGGAGCGGCCCGCCCATCCGCGTCCGCGTTGGCCTGAACGCGGGCGAGCCCGTGCGCGAAGACCGCGACCTCTTCGGCACCGCCGTCCAGATTGCCCGCCGCGCCTGCGACGCCGCCGAACCCGGCGCCATCTTCGTCACCCCGGTCGTGCGCGAGCTTGCCGCCGGCCACAGCTTCTCCTTCCGGGACCGGGGCGAGCACAATCTGAAGGGCCTCGATGAGCCCCTTCACCTCTATGAGGTCCGCTGGCGCTGAGACGCCTGCCTCAACTCACGACGGCTGTCTTCTCGCTCTTCGCCTCTAAACCCGCCCTGACCGACAATGGTGGGCAACATAACCCGGACGTCCACACATGATCATCCACATGGCTGAGGGGGCCACCCCCGACCAGACCCAGCGCGTCATCGACCGCGTCGTCCACGATTACGGCCTGCGCTGCGAAACAATCGTCAGCGACACCACGGTCATCGGCGTCACAGGCATCGCCGCTGTTATCGACGAGGGCCGGATCCTCGAGCTGCCCGGCGTCGACCGCGTCATCCGCATCACCGAGAAGTACAAGGACGCCAGCCGCACCTGGCACCACGAGGACAGCGTCGTTCAGGTCGGCCCCGTTCCCGTTGGCGGCCAGCACCTCACTGTCTTCGGCGGCCCCTGCGCCATCGAATCCGAGTCGCAGGCACTCGACTCCGCCCGCCTGGCCCGTGCCGCCGGCGTCGACGTCCTGCGCGCCTTCGTCGACAAGTCTCGCACCAGCCCCTACGACTACCGCGGCCTCGCGCTCGACCGCGGGTTGGAGATCGCTGCCGCCATGAAGGCGGAAACGGGCCTGCCCATCGTCAGCGAGCTGATCGACCTCCGCCACCTGGACGCCTTCTTGCGTGCCGGCGTCGACGTCATCCAGGTGGGTGCTCGCAGCGCCCAGTACTCCCCGCTTCTGGAAGAGCTCTCCCGGATCGAAGTCCCCATCGTCCTCAAGCACGGCTTCGGCAACGACATGACTGAATGGCTCTGCGCCGCCGCCTACATCATGTCCGGCATCGACCGCGAAGGCCGCGCGACCGGCCGGGGCAACAGAAACGTCATCCTCTGCTACCGCGGCATCAAGTCGTTCGAGAGCGAGACGCGCTTCGCCGCCGACGTCGCCATGATTCCCCTCGTCCGCCATCGCTCCCACCTCCCGCTCCTCGCCGATCCCAGCCACTCCTCCGGCGACCGGAAGCTCGTCGAACGCGTCGCCTACGGGCTCGTGGCGGCGGGCGCCAGCGGCTTCGAGTTCGACATCCACTCCAATCCGGCCGAAGCCCTCTGCGACGGCAAGCAGGCAGTCGGACCCGAGGCCGGCCGGATCGTGGAGAACGCGCGTCGCATCCACGCGATGCTCGCCGGCGTCGGCTACGAAACTGGCGCCAGCCTCGCCGCCGCCGCGACGTAGCCTAAACGAACCCGCGCAGCTTGATCGCCCGCGCAACCCGCTCCAGCGCGATGTCGAAGGCTGCTTGACGCGGCCGAATACCGTCGCGTCCGGTGCGCACCATCAGGTCGCCGAAAGCGGCCACCATGCGTGCCTCCAGCTCGGTGATCACTCGCTCCAGCGGCCAGCGGAACTGCTGGATGTTCTGCGTCCACTCGAAGTAGGAGACGGTCACCCCGCCCGCGTTCACCAGGATGTCCGGTAGCACGGGGACCCCCCGGCGGGCGAGGATCGCGTCCGCGCCCGGCGTCACCGGGTGGTTCGCCGCTTCGATGACCGCCCGCGCGCGCACCTGCTCGGCGTTGGCCGTCGTCACTACCTCCCCGAGCGCGGCCGGCACCAGATAATCGCACTCCAGCTCCAGCAAGTGCTCGTTCGTGACCGGCTCCGCCTCCTCGAACCCGGCGACCGATCCCGCGACCGCGAACCAGCGGTCCAGCTGCGCGATGTCGATCCCTGCCGGGTTGTACACGCCGCCCTTCACGTCGCCCACGGCGATGACGCGGAAGCCCTGTTCGCTCGCCACGCGGCAGGTCCACGAGCCCACGTTCCCGTATCCCTGGACGACGACGCGGATGTCGTGCGGGTCCACGCCCTCGCCCCGCGCGAACTCGCGCATGCAGGTGGCCACGCCGCGCCCCGTTGCCTGATCGCGCCCGTAGCTCCCACCCAGCTCGACGGGCTTGCCCGTCACGATCCCCGGCGTGTGACCGTGGAGCTGCCCGTAGGCGTCCATCATCCAGGCCATGGTCTGCGCGTTCGTCCCCATGTCCGGCGCCGGGATGTCGCGATTGATGCCCAGAATCATGTTGATGTGCTGCGTGTATGTGCGGGTCAGCCGGTTCAGCTCTGTCTCGCTCATCCGGCTCGGGTCGCACATCACGCCACCCTTCGCCCCCCCGAAAGGCAGCTCCATGAGCGCGCACTTGTACGTCATGAGCATCGCCAGGGCGCGCACCTCATCCAGGTCTGCCTTCGGGTGAAAGCGCACCCCCCCCTTGTACGGTCCGCGCGCCCCATTGTGCTGAACACGGTAGCCTTCGAAGATCCGGAGCTTCCGATCGTCCATGCGCACGGGCAGCTGCGCCCGGATCTCCCGCCAGGACGTCTTCAGCAGGTCCACGACCTCCGCGTCGATCGCCAGCCGCGTCGCCGATTCGTAGACCGACGTCAGCACCGACTCTGATGGCGAGAGGCTTTCCTCCCTCTCCGTCGGCGCGGCCGTGCTCGTTGCTGTTGTCATGCCCCGTTTGACCTCCGGGGCGCGGAGCGCCCCTTCTCATTGTCGGACCGCCGGCTGCCTTTCTCTACCCACATGCAACGCTTTCGCTATGCCGGGCCGCCCGGCAGACTGCTCGCCATGACGACTGTCTTCGTCACCCGCGCCATACCCGGGCAGGCGCTCTCGCAGCTCGCGGCGGCCGGCCATGCGATCGACCTCTGGCCAGGAGAGTTGCCGCCGCCGCCGGACGCCCTCGCCGCCCACCTGCGGGCGGCCGACGCCGCCCTCACGATGGTCAGCGACCGCATCCCGCCCGAGCTACTGCCCGCGTGCCCGAAGCTGCGGGTCGTCGCCAACATGGCCGTCGGCTACGACAACGTCGATCCCGCGGCGGCGGCCGCCGCCGGGGTCTGGGTGACGAACACCCCCGGAGTCCTCGCCGACACGACCGCCGACTTCGCCTTCGCCCTTCTCCTCGCCACCGCCCGCCAGGTGGTGGCCAGCGAGCGCGACACGCGCGCCGGCGGCTGGAAGGCATGGTCGCCCACGGCTTTCCTCGGCGCCGACGTCTACGGCTCGACCCTGGGCGTAGTCGGTATGGGCCAGATCGGCGCAGCCTTCGCACGCCGCGCCCAGGGCTTCGCCATGCGCATCCTCTACACCTCCCGGACGCCGAAGCCGGCAGTCGAGGCCGAGACAGGGGCACGCTGGGTATCCCTCCCCGAGCTGCTCGCCGCCAGCGACTTCGTCTCCATCCATACTCCGCTCACCGCTTCCACCCGCGGGCTGATCAGCACCGCCGAGCTTGCTCTCATGCGCCCGAGCGCCATCCTCGTCAATACCAGCCGTGGCGCTGTCGTCGACCAGGAGGCGCTCGTCGCCGCCCTCCGCGCAGGGACGATTGCCGGCGCCGCCCTCGACGTCACCGAGCCCGAGCCCCTGCCACTGGGCCACCCGCTCTTCATGCTGCCGAACGTTGTCGTCACCCCGCACATTGCCAGCGCGGGCCGGGCCACCCGCGCGCGCATGGCGGAGATAGCCGCCGCAAACATCCTCGCCGTCCTCGCCCGGAAGGATCCCCCAAACCCGGTCAACCGGCCAGTTCCGCCGCGCTGATCGCCGCGCGTCCCGCCCTTAGCAGGCGGTTCGGCGCGCAGTCGTCGCCCCCGCCCGAGGATTCAGCCGGCTGAACGTGTATCCAATCGAAAGAGGCGTTACGCTCTGGACTGCGACATCGCAGCCGCCTTCCCGGAGTGCCCGTTGAGCAAGACCACGAGACCGGCCGGAAACCTCTGGCTCGCTGAAGAGCTCTGGAAGCTGAATGCCATCGACTTCGGCGACTTCACCCTTGGGCGCACCGCCGTCCACTCCCCCATCTACGTCAACCTGCGTCGGCTCATCAGCAACCCGAAAGCCCTCTCGCGCTGCGCCCGCATCATTAAGGACGAGCTCGAGACCCTCCTCTCGATGCGCAATCCCCACGTTCAGCCTTTCTCGGTGGTCGCCGGCGTGCCCTTTGGCGGCCTCCATGTCGCCACCGCCTTCTCCCTCGCCGTCTCCACACCGATGATCTACATCCACCCGCCCGCCACCGACAAGGCGGACGTGATCGAGGGCATCTACGTCCGCGGGCAAACCTGTCTCATCATCGACGACCTCATCACCGGAGGCGGCAGCATCCTCCAGACGGCCGCCACCCTCTCCGAGGCTGGTCTCGTCGTCCGCGACGCGGTCACGCTGCTGGATCGCCAGGAAGGCGGCCGTGCCGCCCTCAAGGCCGCAGGCATCAACCTCGTCGCCATTCTCACGCTCGAACAGATCGCCACCTACCTCATGTCCGCCGGACACATCGAGGAGGAGTGGTATCGCCGCACAATGGCCTATATCGAATCACGCAATGGCGGCTGAATCGGGGGGTTTGCCATCCCCAGCGCTGCCCGATTCGGCCATCGCCTGACGCGCTCCCCGCAGGTTCAGGGTGTCCCGTCCCGCCAGCAGGAATGCCGCGCCGATCAGGCTGACGGGCAGCACGTTCACGAGGTGAGCCAGGATCGCGAAGGCAAAGGCCGTGCTGTTCCCCACGTCGAACGGACGCAGCGACAGCATCGCCGCCGCATGGAAGACCCCCAGGTAGCCCGGCGAGGAGGGCAGCAGCATCGCCAGATTCGTCGTGCACGTCAGCAGCACAGCCACTGTCACCGGAGCGTCGATACGCAGCGCCCGCATCAGCAGGTAGTTGATCGCAAAGGCGCCCGCCCACGCCATCCCCGACCAGCCCCAGATACGCACGAGATGTTTGCGCGAAAACAGCTGCCGCCAGCCGTCCTGGAACGAGCGCGCCTCCTCCGTTAGCCGGTTGTGCCGGGCCAGCCGGGCAGGCAGGGCGAGCCCCCGCCCCAGCCGCGCCAGCTGGTGGCGCAGCACAACGGCGACCACGGCCACCAGCGCCATGCCGGCGATCGTGAACCAGGCCAGGTGCAGCCAGTCCAGATACGCGTCTGGAATCGGCAGGAAGGGGCTCACGAGCACAAAGCAGGAGACGAGCGTGACGAAGTCCGTCACCCGCTCCGTCAGCATCGACGAGAGCACGTGCCCGAAGCGGAGCCCGGGCTGGCGGGATGTCATCGCCACGCGTGCCACGTCCCCGAGCCGCGCCGGCAGCACGTTGTTCAACAAGAAGCTGATGTGGAGGATCCGGTAGAGCCGCGGCGTCGTCACCGCCGACTCAGCCGGAAGAAGCAGCCGCCAGCGCACCGTCTTCGCGCCCAGCGAGAGCACCAGACAGGTCACCGCCAGGGCGATGAACGTGGGATCGGCGCTGCGCAGCGTAGCCGCGGTAGTCGACCAGTCGATAACCCGGAACAGAAGCGCCACGCTGGCGGCGGTGAACACGAAGCCCAGCAAGAACCGGCGCATGTTGCCTGCTTCCCTGCGCGCGCAGGAAGTTCGTCGGGCGGCGGGCTGCCTCGCTGGCGCTCCCTGCGCGCGCAGGAAGTTCGCTGAGCAAAGCCTGCCACATTTTGCGCCTTCCGTCAGCGTCAGTGTCGCGCTAGGGTATGGGGACATGCGCATGCCAACGCTCGCCCGGCCGGCAGCCGACCGCGCGCCAATCGGCAGGACCGTCTCGCCGCACTTCCTCGATTCGTCCTGGTTCCTCGTGCTCCAGGCACTCGCCCTCCTGGCCATGACAGTGACCGTCGCCACGCGCACGTGGCAGGACCACCTCTGGCTCGGTCTGGCCCTCACGGGCGCCGCCGCCGCCGCCTGGGCCCCCGAGCTCTCTCGCCGGCGCGTTCGCCTCTGGTGGTTTGCCTACGTTGCCGGCATCTTCGTCTACACCCTCCTCCGCTCCGTCGCCGACGACGCCGGCATGCCCGTCCAGACCATGTACGTGATCGACGTCGACCGCATCCTCTTCTTCGGCCAGGACCCCGTTGTCTGGCTTCAACGAAACCTCTTCTCGCCCGCCGCCGTCTCCTGGCTCGACGTCTTCGCCGTACAGGTGCACTGGTCGTTCTTCATCGCCCCCCACGTCGCCGCCGTCCTCATCTTCCTCTGGCGGCGCGACCTCTTCCCGCGCTATGCCGTCGTGGTCGTCGGCACGATGTATGCGGGCCTGCTGCTCTTCTTCGTTGTGCCCACCTCGCCACCCTGGCTTGCAGCTCAGGCCGGCGACATCCCGCAGGTCTTCCGCATCATGGACTTCGTCGGCGGCCGCGTGGACGCCGGCACCTATCGTTCCTTCTATGCCTCCTTGGGCGAGCCGAACTCTGTCGCCGCCATGCCCTCCATCCACATGGCCGTCACCGTCGCCATGTACCTCTGGGCGCGCGACCACTATCCGAAGCTCGCCTGGCCGCTTTTCGCGTACTCCGTCCTGATGGGCTTGTCGCTCGTCTACCTGGCCGAGCACTACGCCTTCGACCTGCTCATGGGTGCGGCCATCGCCTTCGCCTGCCACTTGGTCACGCGGCGGCTCGTCCCTGCCCGCATCCCCTAGGACGCGCAACCGTTCTTCAGCAGCGTCTGCATCGCCGCAGCCGAAGGGATAGCGCCCGCATACGGTGTAACCGAGGCCGAGTAGAGGCCCCAGCCGAGAAGCGGGAACGGCGGCACGTTCGCGCGGCGCATCGTGTACGTCCCGCAGAAGCCCCGCTGAGTACCGTCGGCCTGCTTCGCCACCACGAACACCGGAATATCGGAGTAGACGCTGCCGGCGGCCCCTCCAGCCTTCGGTTCCCCGATCGTCAGCGTCGAGGAGACTGTCTTTCCAAATCCGTTGACGAAGTCGGGGAAGCTCTGTCCGCTGCTTGTGCCACTGCCCTCCCAGTAGCTGTAAGCACGCGCGAGCTCGCCGGCGTTGATCGCGCCGTAATACGCCTGGAGCGTGCCCGTGTCGCTCGCTGTCGCGGGGTACACCTCCGCGAGGTCCGGCTTCCTGCTCAGGCTCGCACTGGCGATCCGCCAGGCGCCGCCGGACTGGGCCACCGTGTACCTGCCTTCGAACTGCTGCACTGCCTGCGTCGACGCGCTTGTGTTGACGACCGCCAGCACCGTCGCCGGCACCTGCACACCCGCGCTGAAGGCCGTCGGCTGACCGAAGTGGATCACGGATCGGACCGTCTGAGCAAAGCCCTCCGCGAACTGGCGGCTGGTCTGGTTCGAGGCCGCGCCGTTGTCGGCCCACAGCCTATAGGCAGTGTCGAAGGTCCGGCTATTGATCGCTTCGTAGTAGTCGACGAGCACCTGCACGGCGGCAGGATCGACCGCCACAGGGGTCGCCGTAGCGCTCGTGCCGGCGGAAGCGGAGGGCGACGCCGAGGAGGACGCGGCGGGCAGCGTCGCGGTCGCTGTAGGCGACGGCGAAGGGGAGGATGTCGGCGTCGCAGAGCTCGAGTCCGAGCCGCAAGCGGCCAGTGCAGCGAACAGGACGAATATTGCGGCGAGCGCAACGAAGCGCAGCATGAAGAGCCTCATGCTCGTTCCTACGGCGCGGGGCGGACGACGGTTCCGCTCCGCGCGGAACCGGGATGCACCCTTTATGGAAGACGCTCAAAGGGATAGACGGCAGGGGCTACGCCGCCAGCTGGTAGAGGCTTGTCCCCGACACCCGAAGACCGATGTCCGACGAACGCATGATCATCTCGCTCCCGCCCAGGAACAGGTATCCGCCTAGGCGCAGGGAGCGCGCGAAGCCCGTGTAAACCTTCTGCTTCGCCTCTTCCGTGAAGTAGATGACGACGTTTCGGCACAGGATCAGGTCGAGGCTTTCCGGGTAGGCGTCGCTCAACAGGTCGTGGCACCTGAAGGTCACGCGCTGGCGCACCGCCTCCGAGACGCGGTAAGTGCCGCACTCCTCCACGAAGTGCTTCCGCAACAACGCCGCTGGCACCGAGCGCACGTCGTTGGGCACGTAGCCTTTCCCCGTCTTCGCCCGCGTCAGCACCGGCAGGTCTACGTCGGTGGCGATAACCGTGTGGCTGCCGCGCGGGTCGGCCTCCTCCAGGAGGATGGCGAGAGTGTACGGCTCACATCCAATCGAGCAGCCCGCACTCCAGAAGCGCAACGGCCGCCCCTGCTTCAGCATCCCGGGCAGGAGGCGCTGCTGGATCTCCAGGAAACGCTCCGGCTGCCGGAAGAACTCGCTCACGTTGATCGTGACCGTGTTTCGCACCTCGCCGAGCAGGACGCCGTCGCTTTCGATCGCCCTGCCGAACGCCGCCCAGGAGGGCAGCCGGTGGCGCGTCATCACCGAATGCAGGCGACGTTTCAGCCGAGGCTCCTTGTAGGCGCCCAGCGGGATGCCGATGCCCCGCTCCAGCCGCCCCCGGAAAGCCAGCCACTCGTGGTCGACCGTTTCTTCGCTCACCTCGAGCTTCCCCCTCCCACTGCTCGGGCAATCGCCTCGGCCACGCCCTCGAGAGGCGCGACCACCGGGTTGCGCGTCTTCTCGCGGGCGACCCGTGGCATCCCATAGATGACCGACGTCGCCTCATCCTGGACGACCACGCGCCCGCCCGCGTCCTCGACGAGACTCGCACCCTCGGCGCCGTCCCTGCCCATCCCCGTCAGGATCGCCACGGTCGCCTTTGCCCCGTACACCGCCGCCGCTGACTGCAGCGTCACGTCCACCGCCGGCCTGACACCGTGGAGCGAGGGCCCGCTGTCCAAGTGGACGCGCCTGTCCGACCCGATCACTGCGTGGTAATCACCGCGCGCCACGATCGCCTTTCCCCGCTCGACCAGGCTCCCTTCCCGGGCCTCTTCCACGTGCAGAGCCGCCACTCCGTCCAGCCGCCGCGCAAGCGCTTCCGTGAAACCGGCTGGCATATGCTGGACGACGACGACCCCCGCCGGCAGCGAGGCAGGCAGCGCCGACAGCACGCGCGTCAGCGCCGGCGGTCCGCCCGTCGAGGCGCCGATCACGACCACGGACTCGCTCGCCGTCGCGTGGCGGTCCGCTTTGTCGGGTGGCGGCGGCGCGCTAGCCGCGCCCGGCCGCAATCGCCGCAGCCGGGCAGCGCTCGCCCGGCGAATGGCTGTCACGATTTCGTCGCCCGCCTCGGCCAGGCTGGTGCTCAGCGGCCCCGGTTTCGCGACGCATTCGACGGCGCCCGCCTCGAGTGCCTGAATCGCCGTCTCCGTTCCCTGCTCCGTGAGCGTGCTGACCATCACCACCGGCGTCGGCACTGCATGCATGATCTCGGCCACGGCCCGCACCCCGTTCAGGCGCGGCATCTCCACGTCCATCGTGATCACGTCCGGCCGCAGGGCGAGCGTCTGCCGGACCGCCTCGAGGCCGTCCCCGGCCGTGCCCGCCACGACGAGCCCGGGCGTCCGCTCGATGATGCGCTCGAGCGCCCGGCGCATGAAGGCCGAGTCGTCGACCACGAGCACGCGCAACTCTTGTCCCGGGGCTCGCGCTGGCTGGCTCATGGCCTCAAGCGCAGAGCTTGCTGACCGCTGCAAGCACGCGCTCCCCCTCGCAGGGCTTGACCAGGAAATCCTTCGCCCCCTGCTTGACGGCTTCGAGCACCACCTGCTGCTGGCCGAGGGCTGTAACCATCGCCACGCGCGCCTGGGGATCGATCGCCCGGATCTCCCTGAGCGCTGTCAGCCCGTCCATCTCCGGCATCGTGATGTCCATAAGGACGGCGTCCGGCTTCTGCCCACGATACTGCTCCACCGCCTCCACGCCGTTGCCCGCCTGGATGACGTCGTAGCCCGCCTCGGAGAGGATCTTGGACATCCGCATCCGCATGAAGGCCGCGTCGTCCACCACGAGAATCGTCGCCATGCCCGGTCCCCCTATAGTTCGGTCGGCGCACCGGCCGCCATGCGCACATACGTCCGGCCGGCCGCCACATGCAATTCGAGTGTGCGGCCACGTGTCCCGCCAAGGTCACAGCTCGCCGCCCGCAACCCATGGCGCTGCAGCCGCTCCTGTATAGCTTCGGCATTGCGCTCGCCGATCTTGAACTTCTCCGCATTCGCCGCGCCCAGCACGGCCGCGCCCCCGGCCAGCTTGATCACCAGCCGCGCCCGCAGCGCGCCCGCCTCCGCCAGCCGCCGCAGCAGCTCGTCCACGCCCACGTCGGCAAAGCGCGCCGGTTCCCCGCCGGCGCTCGCCTTCCCTTCGCTTGCCGGCAACAGGACGTGCACGAGCCCCGCCACCTTCGCCCCGACGTCATACGCGGCGACGGCCACGCACGAGCCGAGCCCGTAGGCGACGAGCACGTCCCGTGGGTCCTTGCTCACCACTAGCTGCCCGATGCCGACCGCGACTCGCCGTTGCTCCGAAGCCGGTGCCGTCACGCCGCCAGCTCCCGCAGGTGCGGCATGCACACAGGGTCCGGGGCCACGATCAAGAGCCCCGTGGTCTGCCCGCGCGCGTCCTCGAAGACCGTGTCGATCATGACGACGTCGCCGCCCTGCGACAGCACCTCCGCGTAGACCGTCTCCACCAGCGCCAGCGCCATGTCGTTCAAGATGCTCGGCGGGCTTGGGTGGAGCGCCAGGCCCGCGTGGTCGGCCAGGGCGTTCACGAAGGCCGAGCCGACGATGTTCCCCAACTCGCCGATCGCCGAGCAGGCGATCTCGTCCGCCTCGCGGGTCGTTCCCGCCGGCTGCCCGCACATCAGGTCCACACAGGCGAGTGCCCGCTCGACGGGAAAGAGGAGCACGATGTGCCCCGATATGTCTCCCGTGATGCTGAGGTAGCTCCCGAGGACGACGGTCTCCGGGCCGCCCACGGCGTCGCAGGCGTCCGCACGCGTGCCCAGACGCACCTGCGGCACGTGGATCGCGATCTCCTGACCCATCAGTCCCGTCAGCCCTCGCCCGGCCCGCGCCGCGCCGTCCCGTGCGACGCGGGAGAGCGTCCCTTCCAGTTCTGCCGTCAGCGTCGCCATCTGCCCCTCCCTGCTCGCGCACGCTCAGGCGGTCGCGGCCAGTTGCGCCTGTTCCGAGAGCAGGCTCGCCGTGTCGACGATCAGGCCGAGTGTCCCGTCGCCGAGGATCGTCGCTCCCGTCAGCCCGCGTCGCGCCCCGATCACGTCGCCCAGCGACTTCACAACCACGTCCTGCTCGCCCAGCAGGCGGTCGACGAGGAACGCCTGCTGTCGGTCGCCGTGCCGCGCGGCGACGACGAAGCGGGGCCCCTCCACGGGCGCCAGCCGCCGTTCGCCCAGCGCGCGCGCCAGGTCGGCCACCGGCAGGAGCCGGTCCCGCAGCCGCAGAGTGTGCTTGCCGCCCACCTGGTGCAGGTCCGCGTCGCTTTCTGCCAGCGCTTCCGTCACTGAAACGAGAGGGATGGCGTACACGGTCCCGCCGGCCATCACCATCAGCGCCTTGGTTGTCGCCAGCGTCAAAGGCAACTGGATGACGAACTCGCTGCCAAGCCCGCGCGCGCTCCGCACGGTCACGTGACCGTTCAGCCGCTCGACGTTCGTCCGCACGATGTCCATGCCCACGCCGCGCCCCGACACGTCGGAGAGCGCTTTCGCCGTCGACAGCCCCGGCAGGAAGATGTACTGGAGGATAGCCTCCTCGGTTGCCGCTTCGGCGGTCTCCGCCGCCACGAGGCCGCGCTCCACGGCCTTGCGCCGCAACGCCTCCGTGTCGATCCCCGCGCCGTCGTCCCGGATCGCCAGGTAGATGGACGCCTCCTGATTCCAGGCGGTGACGCTCACCATCCCGGTCTCCGGCTTGCCCGCCGCGCGGCGCTCGTCCGGCGGCTCGATCCCGTGGTCGACGGCGTTGCGCAGGATGTGCACCAGCGGGTCCGAGATTTCCTCGATCACCGAACGGTCCAGCTCCGTTTCCTCGCCCGCCATGACCAGCTCCACCTGCTTGCCGCACTTCGCCGCCACGTCTCGCACCAGCCGCGGCAAACGCGTCAGAACGGAGCGCACCGGGAGCATGCGGCTGCGCATGATCTCTTCCTGCAACTCGTCGGTGATGCGTGCCAGGTGCGCCGTCGTCTCCTCCAAGTTCTCCATCAATTCGGCGTGGCTCGTCTGGCGCAGCACCCCCGCTAGCTGTTCCCGAATCTGCTGGAGCCGTGTGCGGTCGATGACGAGCTCGCCCACCAGGTTCATCAGCCCGTCCAGGCGCTCGACGTCTATCCGTACCGACTGCGTCGTCTTGCGCGGCGCCGCAGCGGCCTCGGGCGTCTCCCGCCCCACGACGGTGAGCTGCGCCCTGGCCGGTGCCGCCTCGAACAAAGGCGTCGCCTCCCCGCCTGCGACCCCGGTCAGCTGCTCGGCAGTCAGCGCCCGCACCTCGGCCAGGCCGACGTCCGACACTGCCGCCAGGGCGGACTGCACCTGCTCTTCGCCGACGTCACTCGCCAGCAGCGCGCGGGTCGAGAACTCGCCGGCCCCGGCCTCGATCAGCGACCGCTCCGGTTCGGTCCAGGCGACGACGCCGCAGGCGTCGAGCTCCTGCAGCACCTGATAGCAGCGAATCCCGGGCAGCTGGCATTCCTCGGCAATGCGAACATGGACCAGGTAGACCGGCTGCCCGCGCTCTATCTGGGCGAACGCCTCTGCAGCGGCCGCGCCCGACAGAGCCCACGAGACCGGCGTCGGCTCGTGCCGGAACGGGCCCGCCTCTGTCTCCAACGCGGCGTGGAGCTCAGCTTCGAGATCGCCCGTCTCCACCCCCGAATGGCGCTTGAGGACCACCTCCTGCGCGAGCAGCCGGAGAGCGTCGAGCGCGCGCAACAGCGGATCCACCACCGCCGGCGCGGGCTCGAGCTTCCCCTGGCGCACAGCGTCCAGCACTGTCTCCATGGCGTGCGTCAACCCCGCCATGCGCCTGTGGCCGATGGTCGCCGACGACCCCTTGAGCGTGTGCGCCGCGCGGAAGATCTGCTGGACCAGATCCGGGTCCGGGTCGCCCTCCAGGTGCACGAGCGCGGTGTCGAGCAGCTCCAGCTGCTCCTCCGCCTCCTCGTTGAAGAGTTTCAGATCCTCGTCGTCCAAGTCGAAGCTGAGTCGCTGTCCCTTGCTCATCCGGCGGCCACTCTCCTCGCCTCGGCAGGCGGCTGGGTGCTCAGGCGGCTCGGGCCGCTTCGTCGGCGCCCAACGCCAGCGAATCGTCGCTCGGCAGAATGCCCGACAGGTCCATCAACGAGATCAGCCGGTCGTCCAGCTTGGCGATGCCTCGCAGGTAGCTGTTCTCGGGCACCCGTACGATCGTGCTCGGGGGCTCTATCTGTTCCCCGCGAATGCGCAGCACCTCTGAAACGGCGTCGACAATCAGGCCGACCATGCCATTGCTGCTGCTCACAACCACGATCCGCGTCTCCGCCGTCACCTCCGAAACCGGCAGCCCGCAGCGGCGGCGCAAATCGACGACCGGCACCACCCGCCCGCGCAGGTTCGTAATGCCTTCGACGTAATGGTCGGCACCGGGAATCGTGGTGATCGCCTGAATGCGCACGATCTCCTGCACTGCCTGGATGTCGAGTGCGTAGTGCTCTGCCGCTAGCCGGAAGACAACGACATGCTCGTCACCGCCGGCAGCGCCCTCGACCGTGTGTTCCGGGGTTCGCGCAGCCATCCGATCCTCCTCCGCACGGCCCATCGCCGGGCCAGCACCCAGACGCTACGGTTCCGCCGTTAGCCCGCGGCATTGGGAGACGCCCCCCTTCCCCCCGGGGGACTCCCCGATCGCCGCCGGTCACCCGGTGCCCCGAACCGCCTGTCTCCGCCGGCCAAACTAGAGGGGAAGCGGCGCCCCGACCTAGGGCGCCCCTCTATGGGCGGCCGATAGTCACGCTGAGAGAGTTGTCCCACTTCCCCGAAGGTGGCCGTGCTTGGCCGAAAACGCTGTCCTCAGCCAGCGCGAGATCGACGCCCTTCTTCACGCCGACTCCGGCCAGCGCGAGCCGGACACCTCCAGGGTGCCGGCCTTTGCCCGCCGCGAAGTCGGCCGCCGGATCAAGCCGTATGACTTCCGCCATCCCGAAAAGCTCTCGAAAGAACAGCTGCGCGGCCTCCAGATCATCCAGCAGGGCGTCGCCGGCTCGCTCGCCGCTGCTCTCAGCACCCGCCTGCGCGCGCCCGTCGACTCCCGCCTGAGCGCGCTCGAAAGGGGCATCTACGAGGAGTACATCTCTCAGGTTGGCAGCAATTCGCTCGTCGTCATGATCGACATGAACCCACTGCAGGGCTATGCCGTCGCCGCCTTCGGGCTCGACGTCGCCTTCGGCATCCTCGACCGCCTGCTCGGCGGCAAGGGCAAAGGACACGGCAAAGCCCTCCAACGCGACCTCACCGACATCGAGATCGCGCTCGTCCGTCACATCGGTATGGACATCGCTCGGTCCCTCGTCGAGCCCTGGAGCCGCGTCACCGAACTCACGCCGGACGTCACCGAGCTGGCGGTCGGCCCCCAGGTCATCCACGTCGTGCCCGCCGCGGAGTTCGTCATCACCGCCTGGTATGAGATCCGCTTCGCAGACCAGACCGGCGGCATCTCCCTCTGCTTCCCTCTGACAGTGCTCGAACAGATCCTTCCCAAGCTCACCGGCCAGAGCTTCTTCGAGCAGCGCCCCGGCCGACAGGGGCTCGGCGCCCAGACACGGATTGTCGGCGACCAGCTCCTCCCCATGAACGTCCTCCTCCGCGCCAGGCTCGGCACCGCGCGCGTGCCCGCTGCCGACCTCGCCACCCTTGAACCCGGCAACGTCATCGTCCTCGACGCCCGCGCCGCCGATCCCGTCCACGTCTTCGTCGGCAACTGCGAACGCTTCGTCGCCCTCCCCGGCATTCGCGGCCGGCGGCTCGGCCTTCAGCTTTCTGGCCTCGTTGACGACGATGGTTGGGTGAAGCCCTTCCCGGAGACGCAGCCGTGAGCCAGGTCGCACCCGTCCGTGCCGTGCTCATGTCCTCCGAGATCCACGCCGGCGGAACCGGCTTCCATCGCCTCGTCTTCAAGGTCGATGGCGGCCGCGCCGGGATGACGAACGTCACCGTCCTCATCTCCCAGGATGCCCACCGCAAGCTCCTGGCCCAGCTCAACCGCGCCCGCTGCCAGCCCCTCGAGCGCGCGCAGCTTCTCAAGCACTGGGCGCGCTGGGCGATCGGACTGCGCCAGGACGAGCTCGGCGTCATCCCCGCCGCGATCACCATCACTGCGAGCGACATCGACGACTTCGGCGCCTACGCGAGCGACCTGGCCAGCACCTTCACCCGCTGAGCCGGCGCCTGCCGCTGCACCACCAGCCCCGGGAGACAGCGCCATGCACGCGAAGATCACCGTTGCCGAGGCAGCCCTCGCCGCCGCTGACGCCTCCGACCGCGCCCGCCTCGAGTTCGTCGCACCCTTCATCGAAGCGGCCGCCAGCGTCCTCTTCAAGGAATGCGGTGAGACCGTCGCCAAGGGTAAGCTCCATCGCGTGCGTTCCCCCCAGACGAGCAACGACGTCAGCGTCCTCATCGCCATCACCGGCAGCGTCGCCGGCCTGGTCGTCTACTCGATGCCTGAAGCGACTGCCTGCGCCTTAGCCGCGAAGATGATGGGCGAACCCGTCGTCCTCTTCGACGCCATCCCCCAGAGCGCCATCGCCGAGCTGGCCAACATCGTCACCGGCCAGGCGGGCATCGCCCTCGAGCAGGCCGGATTCGCGACCGACATGTCACCGCCCGTCCTCCTCGTTGGTCACGGCAGCTCGATCGCGACCTTTAACCTCACTCGCCTCGTCGTCCCCCTCATCGTCTCGACCGGCGAGTTCCTCGTCGACATCGCCCTGAAGGAGATGTGACGGCGAGCCAGAGCGGCAAGCTGTCGTTGTACCGTTCCACACCGCCGGCGTAGGATCCGATCGATGACTGCACGACAGCCCCGACGTGCCCGCCGGCGCGTTGTCCCTGCCTCCACCCTGCCGCGCCCGGTGGCCGGCGCCGCGCTCGAACATCCCGCCGAACCCGTCGCGTCGCCCGGCACCACCGCCCGCACCCCCCGCCGCTCTGCCAGCCGCGGCCGTGAGCACCATGTGACGACAGACTACCGCTACGTCCACACCGATCTCTACACGATCGGCGGTGTCGGCCTTATCGTCATCGCCTTCATCGTCGCTATGTCCTTCGTCGTCGGCTGATTCGCTAGCCTGCCAGGCCGGACCGCATCCGACCAGCCCGCGTCCCCCGCAGGTCAGACGGCACGCAGGTTCTGGTAGGCCAGGTACGCCCCGACGGCCACGGCCAGCAGGCCGAAGCGCGCCACGTCGAACGGCACGAACAGGAGCTGTGTCGCCCAGGCAAGGCAGATACCCGCAATGGCGAAGGTCACCACAACCGGGCCCCTCTTCCGGCCGGTCGCCAGGTCGAGTACCCGCGTGAACGCGTACGCCAGCCCCGCGCCGATGAAGATGCCCACGAACCCGAACGAAATGGGCAGCAGGATCGCCCCCCAGATCAGTCCCATCACGACCCCGCCGACCGCGCAGGCCAGCCCCGCCCGTACATAGCCGGACAGTGTGAGCGTGTAGATCGGCGAACGCACGATCCGGGCACAGCTCCGGCAGCGTGCGCCGACGGGCGTTTGCACCAGGCAGCGCGGGCAGATCGGCGTCTCGCAGCGGCTGCAGCGCAGCGCCGTCTCTGTCCCGGGATGCTGCGGGCATTCGACGATGGCGCTCACCGCCGTCATGGTAGCAAAGGTCTCTCTGCGGGCACGCTCATCCCAACTCCCGATCCTACCGGCCGCCCGGTAAAGCGGCGGTCCTCACCTTCCATCGCCGCCCCCGGCCCCCATGTCCACCAGCGCGAAGGAGATCACGCCCTCAGCCGCCACCTTCCCCTCGACTGTCGCCCGCACGCTGCCCTTGCCGATGGGACCGCGCATCTTGTTCATTGAGAACTCCAGCCGCAACTGGTCGCCCGGTACAACCGGCCGTCGAAAGCGCATTGACTCGATCCCGCCGAAGAGCGGCGTCTTCCCCGCCATCTCTACACCCCGGAGGAGCGAGGCCGCCGCTACCTGTGCCAGCGCCTCCACGATAAGCACGCCCGGCATCACCTTCCGCCCCGGGAAATGACCCTGGAAGAACCATTCGTTGGCCGTCACGTTCTTGATCCCGACGGCACGCTTCCCCTCCTCGATCTCCACGATCCGGTCCACCAGAAGAAAGGGGTAGCGGTGCGGGATTATTCCCTCGATCTCGTCGGCTTCGAGCACCATCTGCTACACCCTTCCCGTGTCCACGCCCCGCTTCTCGAGGAAACCGACGAAGGCGTCCACCTGCACGTCGGGAAACGGAATGTCACCGATCGCGCGATCGTCCGGATTGCCCAGACCGTGGTAGTCGCTCCCGCCGGACAGCCCCAGCCCCAGCCGCTTCCCCAGCGCTCGGTGAGCGTCTACCTGCGCAGTGTCGTAGTGCTTGTAGAACGTCTCGACACCGTCCAGCCCCCACTCCGCCAGCTGCTCCACCACCGCCGGGTAGTCCTCGCCGATGAAGATCGGGTGCGCCGCGAAGACCACCCCGCCCGCGTCGTGGACCTGTCGGATGGCATCCTCCGGCGAGAGCTTCTCCCGGTTGACGTCCGCCGGCTTGCCGTTGCCCAACCAGAGATCGAACGCCTCCTGCACGCTCGCCACGTACCCACGTTCGACCAACGCCCGGGCGACGTGCGGCCGCCCGACCGTGGCTTCGCCGGCGATGGCGAACACGCGGGCCAGGTCGAGCGGCATGCCGTGGTCTCGCAGGATCGCCACCATCTTCCGCGCCCGTTCAGCACGCCCGTTGCGCTGCCAGGCCAGGAACTCCTGCAGCGGTGGCGAGCCGATGTCGACGCCGTAGCCCAGCAGATGGACGTCCGCCGTGCCGAAGTCGGTGCTTAGCTCCACCCCCGGAATCAACCGCAGCCCGAGGCGACCGGCGGCCGCGTGCGCCTCCTCGTACCCCTCGGTCGAGTCGTGGTCGGTCAGCGAAAGCACGCGCACCCCGCGCGAGGCGGCCGTCTCCATCACCCAGGCCGGCGGGTGGACGCCGTCCGAGGCCGTACTGTGCAGGTGGAAGTCGCCCTTCGCCATCAACACACCGTCCGATCGCACCGTTCGACGTGGAGGGCCCGGCGCGTCTCCTCGTCCGCCTCCACCAGGAGACCGTTAAGCACCGCCGGTCCGCCCCGCGCCGCCGGCAGACGCGTGGGCATCTGCGTGCGAAAGCGCTGCAGCACCGCGTCGATCTCGTCGCCAATCACCGAGTCGCGCGGCCCGCACATGCCCGCGTCGCTGCAGAACGCCGTGCCGCGTGGCAGCAGCCGCTGGTCGGCGGTCGGCACGTGTGTGTGCGTTCCCACGACCACCGTCACGCGCCCGTCCAGGTACCAGCCCATCGCCTGCTTCTCACTCGTCGCCTCCCCGTGGAAGTCGACGAGCACGAGCTGCCCGGCGGGCACCTCGGCGAGGGCGGCGTCGACCGCCCGAAACGGGTCGTCATAGTCCGCCCCCATGAAAGCCCGTCCGATGAGGTTAATCACCGTTAGCCTGCCGACGTGCGCGACCCCGTGGCCCGGCACGCCGGGCGGGTAGTTCAGCGGCCGCGTGATCGCCGGCGTGGCGTCCAGATAGGGGTAAACCTCGCGGTGCTGGAAGGTGTGGTTCCCCCCGGTCACGACGTCCACCCCGCAGAGGAAGAGGTCGTCCGCCGTCTGCGGCGTGATCCCTCGCCCGCCGGCGATGTTCTCACCGTTCGCGACGACATAATCCAGCTGCAGCTCCTGGCGCAGGCGCGGAACTGTCCGCACCACCGCGTCCCGGCCGCTGCTGCCCACGATGTCGCCAAGGAAGAGCAGCCGCATAGAACCTACCGCGCGTATTCGGTGGCCCGCGTTTCCCGCACGACCGTCACCTTTATCTGGCCCGGGTACTCCATCGTCTCCTCGATCTTCTGGCTTACGTCCCGAGCGATGCGCATCGCCTGCAGGTCGTCAACCTGCTCCGGCTTCACGATGATCCGGATCTCGCGGCCCGCCTGGATGGCGAAGGCCGAATCGACACCCTTGAACTCGCGGGCGATGCTCTCCAGCGTTTCCAGCCGCCTGATGTAGGTCTCCAGCGACTCGCGCCGCGCCCCCGGCCGGCCGCCGCTGATGGCGTCCGCCATCATGACGACGATCGCCTCCGGCGTCGATGGTTCGACCTCTTCGTGGTGCGCCTCGATGCAATGTGCCACCGCCTCCTTCACGCGAAAGCGGCGCGCTATCTCTGCCCCGATGCGTGCGTGCGTCCCTTCCACTTCGTGATCGACGGCCTTCCCCAGGTCGTGCAGGAACCCGCCCGCCCGCGCGACCTCCACGTCGGCCCCGATCTCCCGCGCGATCATCGCCGCGATGTGCCCGGTCTCGATCGAATGCCGCATCACGTTCTGCCCGTAGCTGGTGCGATAGCGCAGCCGGCCGAACACCTTCAGTACCTCCGGGTGGAGGTTCAGGACGCCGGCTTCCACCGCCGCCGCCTCGGCCGCGTCTTGCATCGTCGACTCGACCTCGCGGCGCGCCTTGTTCACCGCCTCTTCGATCCGCGTCGGGTGGATGCGCCCGTCCTGGACGAGTGACGACAGCGCCACGCGAGCGATCTCGCGCCGCACCGGGTCGAACGCGCTCACGGTCACCGCATCCGGCGTGTCGTCGATGATGAGGTCCACGCCCGTCGCCGCTTCGATAGCGCGGATGTTGCGCCCCTCGCGGCCGATGATCCGGCCCTTCATCTCCTCGCTCGGAATCGGCACGACGGACACGGTCGTCTCCGCCGTTACCTCCGAGGTGTACCGCTGGATGGCCGTGGCCAGGATCTTCCGCGCGCGCATGGCCGCCGTTGCTTCCACTTCCCGCTCGACCTCGCGTACGCGCCGGCTCGCTTCGTCGCGGATCTCCACCTCGACTTGGGCGAGGAGTTGCTCGCGCGCCTCACTTGCTGTGAGGCTGCTGACCCGCTCGAACTCCGCGAGCTGGCGCTGGCGCAGGCTCTCCGCTTCGGCGCGAACGGCGTCGATCTGCGCCTCGCGCTCCCGCAGCCCGACGTCGCGCCGATCGAGCGCCTCCGTCTTGCGGTCGAGATTCTCCTCTTTCTGTGTGAGCCGCTGCTCGACGCGGGAGACTTCGTTCCGTCTTTCGCGGATCTCCGCCTCCAAAGAGTTGCGAAGCGAGAGGTTCTCCTCTTTCGCTTCGAGTAACAGCTCCTTCCGACGTGACTCGGCCTCAGCGAGTGTCCGGCTGGCTTGCTCCTCTGCCTGTTGCAGTGATGTTCCAACGCTTTTGCGGCGTGCAAAAAGCCCGGCCGCCGCGCCAACCAGCAGTCCCGCCAGGCCGACGATAATCGCGATTACCGCCAGCATGGATCTTCTCCAGGAAAAGCATCAGGGAAAGCATTCTCTGCCTGCGCCCCCGCCGGCGGCTGCCGGTGGAGGCTCTTTCGATGGTACTCGCCCCGCGAGCCGCCCGTCAAAACGATTAAGCCTACGCGAATACCCCCGCCGCGAGCCTCTTCCCTTCTACTCCCCCCGGTGGCCCGTGGAATCCGCCCGCTCGCGCTCCCGCCAGGCGGTGCGCACGGCCCGCGCGGCCACGTCATAGCCGAATCCCCGACGTTCCAGGAACCCGCCGACCCGCGCCGCGAACGTGCGCTCGTCCCCCCATCGGCCCCCGGCCGCCTTCCGTCGGGCAAGCACCAGCGCCGCCTCCTCGTCGTCCACCGCCGCCGTTGCCGCTTCCGCCGTTTCCGCCGACACGCCGTGCTGGCGCAGCTCTGCCCGCAGGAGACGCTGCGACCGCGGGGTGAGTCGCGCCCGCTCCTCCACCCACGCCGCCGCGAACCGTTCGTCGTCGATGAGCCCCGCGTGGCGCAGGCGATCGATCTCCCCCGTCGCGGCTTCCTCACTCACCCCGCGTCGCCCCAACCGGCGCTGGATCTCGAGCGCGGTGCGCGGGCGTCGCTCCAGCAGGCGCAGCGCCGCCTCATGCACAGCCGCGCGCTCATCCGCCTCCATCAGCACTGCCAGCAGGTCGTCCGTGACAGCCTGGCCTGCACAGAGGCCGGCGGCGACCCGAGCCTCGTCGCTGCAGTTCAGCTCGCTGCCGTCCTCGAGCACCAGAATGACGCCGTGGCCCCGCCGCGCCCGGCGCACCGCCCGGATGCGCCGTCCGTCCTCCATCGTCCTAGCTCTGGAGCACGGCGGTTGCCAGCGTTCCGTCTACCGCCCGCCCCTCGAGCAGCGGCAGGCTTGCCTCCCGGCGGATGTCGTTTTCGATCTGCTGGCAAAAGTCCGGGTTGTCTTCCAGGAATTGCTTGGCGTTCTCCCGGCCCTGCCCGATGCGCGTGTCCCCAAAGCTGTAGAACGCACCGCTCTTCGTCAGGATGCCGTACTCCACGCCCAGATCGACCACGTCCCCGGTCCGGCTGATGCCGCGCGGCGGCTCAAACATGATGTCGAACTCGGCCTGTCGAAACGGCGGCGCCACCTTGTTCTTGACGATCTTCGCCTTCGCCCGTCGCCCGATCACGTCCGTGCCCTTCTTGATAGACTCCACCCCCCGGATTTCGATACGCACCGAGGAGTAGAACTTTAGCGCCCGGCCCCCCGGCGTCACCTCCGGGTTACCGAAGACGACGCCGACCTTCTCGCGCAGCTGATTGATGAAGATTACAGCCGTGCTCGTCCGCGCGATCGTGCCCGTGAGCTTCCGCAGCGCCTGCGACATCAGCCGCGCCTGCAAGCCGACGTGCGCGTCGCCCATCTCCCCCTCGATCTCTGCGCGCGGCACCAGCGCCGCCACGGAGTCGATCACGATCGCGTCGACCGCGTTCGACCGCACCAGCGCTTCGCAGATCTCGAGCGCCTGCTCCCCGGTGTCCGGCTGGCTGATGAGCAGATCCTCTATGCGAATGCCGAGATCGCGGGCGTACCCGGGGTCAAGAGCGTGCTCGACGTCGATGTAGGCAGCCGTGCCCCCGAGCTTCTGCGCCTCCGCCATCACGTGCTGCGCGAGCGTGCTCTTGCCGGCCGACTCGGGCCCGTAGATCTCGGTCACCCGCCCACGCGGGATGCCGCCGATGCCGAGGGCGATGTCGAGCGCCAGCGAACCGCTCGGAATCGCCTCCACTGCCATCCGCTCCTGCGCCTCGCCGAGACGCATGACAGAACCCCGGCCGAACTGCTTCTCGATCTGCCCCAGGGCCAGCTCCAGGGCCCGGGCCCGGTCCTGATCCGCCATCTGCTCCCTGCCGGAGAAGAAATGTTCTCCGAGACCGCATCATAGCGGCCCCGTCTTCCCGCTCGCCATCCTACTCTCGCACAAACAAATGTTCTAGTGGTCGGAACGCTATTCTCGCGGCAAGCCCAGCCCCCGGCTCGCGATGACGCTCCGCTGGATCTCGCTCGTCCCGCCTTCGATCGTGTTCGCCACGCTGCGCAGGAGCCCGTAGTGCAGGGCCAGCGCCGGCGTCCCAGGTTTGGCCGCCTGGCCCGTCATACCGAGGATCTGGATGCCCGTCAGTGCCACCTTCTGCTGCAGCTCGGCACCGAAGAGCTTCGCCATCTGCGCCTCACGCGTGGGTGCCAGCCCGGTCCGCTCCTGTTCGCTGGCGATGTAGTACGCCATCGTGCGCAGCAGTTGCACGCCGATGGCCTGCTCCGCTAGCCGATGGCGGACTGCCGGATCCATACCCCCGCGCCCGCGCAGGAACGCCACCAGTTCGTCCACGGTCCGCCGCGCGCTCGACGTCGCCCCGATCGACGAGCGCTCGAAGTCGAGCCCGACGGCGACGTTGTACCAGCCGCGGTTCTCCTCTCCCACCATCTGTGACACGGGGACGCGTACGTCCTGGAAGAAGATCTCGTTGAACTCGTGCCCACCCGCCATGTTGATCAGTGGTCGCACCGTGATCCCCGGCGAGTCCATCTTCACGGCGAAGGTCGAGAGGCCCTTGTGCTTGGGCGCGGCCGGGTCCGTGCGCGCCGCCAGCCAGCCCCAGTCGGCGTAATGGCCGAACGTCGTCCAGATCTTCTGGCCGTTGATGACGTACTCGTCGCCGTCGCGCACGGCCCGCGTCTGCATCGCCGCCAGATCCGACCCCGCTCCCGGCTCGGAATACAGCGTGCACCAGATGTCTGTCCCATCGGCAATACGCGAGAGGTATTGCTGTTTCTGGTCCGCGCGCCCGTAGAGGATGACCACCGGCCCCACCCAGGCCACGCCCATGTTCACGCTCCCGGGCACGCGGTGGTACGCCATCTGCTCGTTGAACAGCAGCTGCTGCACGGGCGAGGCGCCCGCGCCGCCATACTCCTTTGGCCAGGGCAGCGCAAGCCAGCGACGCGCGGCCAGACGCCGCATCACCGCCCGCTCGACGTCCATCCGTTCCGCCAACGACCCCTGCTCCTCGTCCCAGCCGACCGGCAGCTCATGCTCGATGAAGCCCGCCACTTCCTCCTGGAAGGCGGCCTGTTCGGGCGACAGTCGGAAATCCATGGCAGCTCCAGCTCCTTTGCAGACGCGATTGTAGCGCCCCGCCTCGTCGGTGCCGCTTCAGCCGCCCGCGGCGATCACGTCCCGCGCCCGGTGCAGCGCGCGCTCCATTCCGATCCGCCGACCGGCGACGTCGGCCTGACCACCCTGGATGACCTGGTTGATCGCGTCCCAGAGCTCGCGTAGCGCCTCCGCCGCCTCGAAGAGCGGCAGGAGCCGCGGATCTGCCCCCGGCGGCGGCTCGAAAAGCACCGCCATCGCCCCTCGCTCGCGCCGCAACCGCTGGTTGAACCGTACAGACCAGCCGCCCCATTCGCCCTCGGCGGCGCGCGCCGCCTCGCGCGCGTCGAGCAACTCCGCTCGCAGCAGCTCCAGCGTCCGCAAAGAGTGGCGGAAGCGCTCGTCCAGGTCCACTCCCCGAGCTTAGGCCAGCACCGTGTGGGCCGCGAAGCTCGTCACCGTTGCCCCAGCGTCCCGCCGTCCCCCGCCGCGCCCAGGCGCCGCGCCAGCCGTGTGCGGCGCTCCTGGAGAGCCGCCACTCCCAGCTCGCTGCCCGCCGCTCCCGGCCTGATGATCCCCCTCCCGATCAGCGAGAGCGCCTCGTCCACCAGCGCCAGCGCGGCGGCGAAGTCGCGCTCTCGGTGCTCGTTGTCCTTCGCCAGGGCCACGTAGGGGGCGACGCGGCGTCCGCGCGGCTCCGCCAGCAGTCGGCGCCACCACTCCGCCGCTTCGTCTGGCCGCCCGCAGCGGCGCCAACAGACGGCTGCCCGCTCCAGCGCCTCCAGCCGCTCCGCTCGGCCCAACCCCCCCTCGACGGCGGCAGCGTAATGGCGCGCGGCGGCCGCGAAGTCCCCGGCGTACTCGGCTGCCCGCGCTGCCTGCAGCGGGAAGGCGCCCGTGCCGCAGACTTCTCCGAGGTGCGCCATCAGCGCGACGAGCGAAAGCACGTCCCAAGCGTTGTGCCGCAGCACCGGCAGGATGTGCGTCGGGTCCCCGCTCCGGGCAAAGGCGAAGTACCGTTGCGGCACCTCCGCCGACGGACAGTCGGCCTCCCGCTCGAAGCCGAGCAGCTCCGCCTCCAACCGCACCAGGCGGTGCGACTCGAAGCGCCCGCGAAAGAGGCGTCGATTCGGGTGGAGCAGGTCCAGGTGTGGCAGCTCGCGCAAGGTCGGCCGCATCCGCGAGAGAATGTAGCGCGCCTCCAGCAGGGGGACGTCGAACGACTTCCCGTTGTAGCTGACGAGCGCCCCCGCCGTCGCCAGCTCCTCGGCCACGCCGCCGAGCAGACCGCCCTCGTAGGCCGGCGAGGGCAAGAGGTACTGACGTAGCCGCAGGGTCGACCCGTCAAAGCGCGCCACGCCGGCCAGGAACACCATCGCACCCGCGCCCCCGAGCCCGGTGGTCTCCGTGTCGACGAAACAGAGCGCCCCGGCCGTCTGTTCACCGAGCCGCGGTTCGCGGCACTGCCCCGCGATCCTCCCCAGGTCGAGCTCGAGCGCCCGGTGCAGCACGACGCTGCCGTGCGCGTGTCCCGCCTCGTAGCGGCTCTCGATCACATAGCCCGGCCCATGGGGCGACTGGAACCAGTGGCCGCCCAGGCTCGACAGGTCGCTCAGCTCCGTCACGCTCGCCGCGCGCTCCACCGTCAGCACCCGCGCGGGCTGGCTCAGGGCAGTGCGGAGCCTGTCGCGCAGCGGGCTCGTCACCTCCGATGCCCCAAGAACATTTGTGCGAAGTATGCACGTCGCCTCTAACCTGAGCAACGAGCACCGGCCGTCTACCCCCGGCCCGCCCCGTCCGCCGCAACCTCGTCGGGCCATTCCGCGGAGAGCACCACCTCGCTGCTGCCGCGGATGTTCTCCACCTCTACACCCACGCCGTGCTCGGTTCGGCGGAACGACAGGTCGACCGTGCCACGGCCGACGCGCAGGTGCT